>JBATEB010000188.1:0-3737 GCA_049663805.1 Burkholderiales bacterium
CGACGACGAGCAGCTTCACCGGCCCGGAAACGCTCTTCGCCAGCCGCTCGGCGTGGCTCGCCGGGACGAGCCGGTCCTGGCGCCCGGTGACGATGAAGATGGGGCAGGCGATCTTCGCGGCGGCGTCGGTCATGGTCAGCGTCGC
Organism: Burkholderiales bacterium; assembly: GCA_049663805.1. Taxonomy (GTDB): domain Bacteria; phylum Pseudomonadota; class Gammaproteobacteria; order Burkholderiales; family SG8-39; genus VBDM01. The sequence goes on from JBATEB010000188.1 coordinate 146, forward strand.
CGCGTGGCGCGATGCGTCGGCCGCGTTCGCGCAGTGGCTGCGCACGCGGAAGGCCTCGCGCGTGAGCTCCGGCAGCGCCGGCCAGATCTCCTTCCACTCGAACGGCCCGGAAAGCGCCACGCAGGCGCGGATGCGCTTCTCGTAGGCGGCCGCGCGCGGAGCGTAGTAGCCGCCCAGGCTCACGCCCCACATGCCGATTTTCGCCGCGTCCAGGTCGGCGCGCTTTTCGATCCAGTCGCACACCGCGCGCGCGGCGCGCTCGTAGTCGCCGCAGATCGGAATGTCGTACTCCGCTTCCCCCTGTCCGGGACCGTCGATCGCGAGGATCGCGATGCCGCGCGCGAGGAAAGGCTCTTCGTAGGCGTGCAGCTCCTCCTTGGTCGAGTCCAGTCCCGGCGACATGATGAGGACAGGCGAACGAGCGGCGCGCTGCAGAGGATGCCGCAGCACCCCGTAGAGGGTCTTGCCTTCGAACGGGATCGCGACGCGCTCGCCCGGTGGACGCAGGAGCGGCAGCGCCGTCGTGTAGCAATCGACCGAGCGCAGGTGCGCATCGCGCATCTGCTTTTGGTCGTGCACGAAAACGAACTTGGCGAAGTGGTAGTACATGGCCGCGCGCACCAGGTGCTCGCCGGCGCTCAGCTTGTAGCCCTCCGCGAACGCCTCGCGGCCGAGCGCCTCGTGGACCCTGGCGCGCCCGCACCAGGCGGCACACCAGTCCTCCCAGCGTTCGATACCGGCGGTGACCTCCTCGAAATCGGCGAGCATCACGCCGTTCGACACGAAGCGCGGCGCCCAGTGGGCGATCGCCGCGGCGACGCGCGGGTCGTAGGCTTTCGTTTCGACTTCGGACATGAAGGAGTCTCTCGGCTTCAAAGTCGAGGCTGTCTAAATCGGATTTTTCCGAAGCGAGCGCTCGCAGCGCCACCCATCCCGTAACGTATCACACTCCGTATGCGCCTTGGCGTACGGACCCCCACGGCAGGCAGGCGGATAGCAGCGGCATCAGGGGGCCGCTTCAGGGCCACGGAAGCCTACTTCAGACAGGGAAACATGGAGGGAGGGCTCGAGTTCTTTTTCGATGACGTCAACGGCCCCGCGTAACCGCCCTCACCCCGCCCACGAGGCGTTAGCCCTCGCGCACCAGAGGACACCAGTCCTGCCGGTGAAGTCCCGACTCGGCCCTCTGGCCGGTCGGGACTCCCCTCATTTCGCGGCGAAGCAATACAACAGGCCGGCGCCGCCGGAGGCTTTGAGCTGGTCCTGGCTGCAGCCGCGCGAGCCGTGCGAGGAGTTCCAGGATTTCATGTGCCGGGTGTCCTTCAATCCGGCCCGGTCGTGGTGGCCGACGATCGCCGAGCCCTCGCCGCTCTTGGTCCAGTTGCCGCAGGTGGTGTCGCCTCCCGCAGTGGAGTACAGGCCCAGCGGATCCGAGCCCGTGAGGATGTCGTGCTCGTTCGGCGTATCGCCGCGACCCTTGACCGTCTCGCCCTTCTCGGTCAGAGCCGTCTTCTTGTTGACGTTGCTGCGCGAGGAGTGCAGGTCGCTCACGCTCTTGGCGACCACCACGCCCTTGGCATTGCGCCACGGGCCCTTGCCGATGCGATCGCGCGCATTGACGCCCGCGTCGCCCCCGGGCAATGTCGTGCTCAGGTACGCGCGCCAGTTCGAGCGCTTCGAGCCGGCCGCCTTGGCGAGGGCAAGGCAATGCATGTCCGCGCCCTCCAGGCCGCCGAGATCGGCGCCGTTGCCCTTGCCCACGCTGGTCACGAAAAACGTCATGTTTGCCTTCTGGGCCTGTGCGGCGAAGGGCATGCCCGCCGCGACCGCCGAGACGAAAATTCCTGCCGCCGAGATTCTCGAAAGCTTCATTTGACCTCCGTTTTGACGTCGATTTGAACCCAAGTGGAAAGCGCCGGCCCGAATAGGGGCCAAAGCGCTCCCCTGCTGCCGATCGGCCAACACACAACGATGGATGGTTATTCCCTTCTCAGGCCGCGGCGCGGTTTCCGGCGGGCAACAGCGGCACTCCGCTCAGCCGCCGCAGCTCGTCAAAAGAAAGCCCGGGCACCAGGCGGCCGGCCGCGAGACCGCGCGGCGTGATCTCGATCACCGCGAGATCGGTATAGATGCGCTTCACCACGCCGATGCCGGTGAGCGGATAGGTGCAGCGCTCGACGAGCTTCGACTCCCCGCTCTTCGCGAGATGCTCCATCATCACCCACACGTTCTTCGCCCCCACCGCCAGATCCATCGCGCCGCCGACCGCGGGGATCGCGTCCTTCGCGCCGGTGTGCCAGTTGGCGAGATCGCCTTCGACCGACACCTGGAACGCGCCGAGCACCGCGATGTCCAGGTGGCCGCCGCGCATCATCGCGAACGAATCGGTGTGATGGAAATACGCGCCTCCGGTGAGCAGGGTCACCGGCTGCTTGCCGGCGTTGACCAGATCCCAGTCCTCCGCGCCCTTGGCGGGCGCGGGTCCCATGCCGAGGATGCCGTTCTCGCTGTGCAGGATGATCTCGCGCTCGCGCGGCAGATGATTCGCCACCAGCGTGGGCATGCCGATGCCGAGGTTGACGTAGGCGCCCTCGGGGATATCCCCGGCGATGCGCTTGGCGATCTGGTCGCGGGTGAGTTTCGCGTAGGTCATGCCGCCGCCTCCGCAGGTCTCACGGGAACCTCCCGGCGGGGCACTTTCACCACCCGTGTCACGAAAATCCCCGGGGTGACGATGCACTCCGGATCGAGCGCGCCGAGCGGGACGACCTCGTACACCTGGACGATGGTGCACTTCGCAGCGCTCGCCATGGTCGGTCCGAAATTGCGCGCGCTCTTGCGGTAGAGGAGATTTCCCCAGCGGTCGCCGCGCTCGGCCTTGACGAGCGCGACGTCGCCGTGGATCGGGTATTCGAGCACGTGGCCGCGGCCGCCGATCATGCGCGTCTCCTTGCCCTTGGCGAGATCGGTGCCGTAGCCCGTGGGCGTGTAGAAGGCTCCGATCCCGGCGCCGGCAGCGCGCATGCGCTCCGAGAGCGTCCCCTGGGGCACCAGCTCGAGCTCGACGCCTCCGGCGCGGTAGAGCGCGTCGAACACCTGCGAATCGGTCTGGCGCGGGAACGAGCACACGATCTTCCGCACGCGCCCCGCCTTGAGCAGCGCGGCAAGGCCCGTTTCGCCGTTGCCGGCGTTGTTGTTGACGACGGTGAGGTCGCGCGCGCCTTGCGCGATGAGCGCGTCGATCAGCTCGTGGGGAATTCCCGAGCCGCCGAAGCCGCCGATGAGGACGGTCGCACCGTCGCGCACGTCGGCGAGGGCGGCTTGCGGCGAGGGGACGATCTTGTCGATCATTTCGGCGGTTAGGATAGCGTTTTCGCCGGGCGCGCGCAGCGCGCGGCCCCTCGGTCCGGGTAGAATTGCCGCTCGACCCGAAGCCGACCCGAATGCCCGCGAGAAAACGTCCCGAAGACCTCCGCAGCCACCGCTGGTACGGCGCGAGCGGCCGCAAGACCTTCGACCACCGCTCGCGCAGCGCGCAGATGGGCTACGACCGGAGCGATTACGCCGGCAAGCCCGTGATCGCGATCATCAA
>JBATEB010000189.1:0-5302 GCA_049663805.1 Burkholderiales bacterium
CGAAGGCGCGAGCGCCGCGAAGCGGCGCGAACTGATCCAAGCCCAACGGGCGGGGGAGCTGGTTCGGGTCTACGCTCAGGCGCAAGCGCGGGTCGCGTCCCTGGAGAAGAAGCTGCGATACGCCGCCACCCAGGCGCAAGTGGTCGAGAACTTCGCGCGCTTGGCGCGCAAGCATGGCGTAAAGATCCTCACCGAGACTTACGAACAAGGACGCAATCCCGGCGCCCAGCCCTCGCTCAACGCCGAGCTCGCGGTGCAAGGCGGCTACCCGGCGCTGCGCGATTTCCTGCGCGACCTGTCCGCCCTGCCGACCTGGAGCGAGGTGCAGGAAGTGCGCCTGGAAAGCGCGCGCGGCGCCGCGGGCCAGAAAGGGCGGATTCGCATCATGACCTATCGCGGCACCGCGCTGGAATCGGCGAAATCCCCTTGAAGCCCCGGTACTTGATTCTGGGTATTGCCGTTGTCCTGCTCGCGGTTCTCAATCTGCGGCAGTGGAAGGGGGCGGACGCGGTGAAGCCCGATCGGCCGGCCGGTCCGACGGGCAGCTTCCGCGCCGAGGATTTCCAGCTGAGGCTGGGCTTTGCGACCGTGGAATCATCGCGGTCCGGGCGCGATATCTTTCAACCGTGGCGGCCGCCGGCGCCCCCGCCGGTCGTCAGGAAGATCGAGCCTCCGCCGCCGCCTCCGCCGGGGCCGCCGCCCAAGACGCCCGAGCAGATCGCCGAGGAGGCGGCACGGGCCGAGCTCGGGCGGATCAAAGTGGTCGGGGTCGTGTTTCGCGGTGAGAAGTGGCAGGCGTTCCTCGTAAAGGGCGATCAGCTCTATATGGTGCACACCGGAGAAAAGGTCGGCGAGCGCTTCCGGGTCGAGGCGATACGCGCGGACAGCATACAATTGCTGGATCCCGCCACCCGGGTCGCGGGCCAGATCCCGGTGTCCGGAAGGTAGCAGCGAAACACAGGCGCACGAGCCGGAAGGAGTCCATGCCGCCCCTCGAAGAATCTCGCGAGCGCGACCCCGGCCGACGCCGGCTATCGGACCGGAACCCCTGGACCCGGTCGGCGCTCGCCGCGCTCGCCCTTGTGGTCGCGTGCGCCGAATCCCCGGTCAAGCGCGCCGACGAGCTCGCGGCGCAGGACGAATGGCTGAAGGTCGTGCTCGAGTACCGCAAGGCCCTGGCCGACAGCCCCGCGGACATCGAGTTCAGGTCCCGGCTCAGACAGGCGGAGCTCAAGGCCGCGGACTTCTACTACCAGCGGGGAACGCGCCTGCTCGAGCAGAACAACCTGGACGGCGCCATCGTGCAGTTTCAGCAGGGGTTGGCGTCGATGCCCGACCACAGCAAACTCCAGCAGGCGATGACCGAAGTCATCGCGCGCAAGGAGGGAGCGAGCTTGTTTCGCGAGGGGCTCAATCTCCGCGACGCCGGCCAGCTGGAAGAAGCCCGGCGGCAATTCGAAAGAACGCTGGATGTCTATCCGGGCCACAAGCAAGCGGCGGCGGCGCTGGCCGAGCTCAAGAAGGAGTACGAGGAGAAAGTTTCGGAAGGTCTGGCGCTCACTTCGAAAGCGCCGATCACTCTCAACTTCCGCCAGACCGATCTGAGGCAGGCCTTCGAGTTCCTCGCGAAATCGTTCGGCGTCAACGTGATATTCGACGAGAGTGTCAAGAGCGTCCCGGTGACGCTGTTCGCCAAGGACATCACCTTCGAGCAGGGTCTGAATCTCCTGCTCACCACGTCGAAGACTTTCTCCAAGCGGATCGGAGCCAACACCATCCTGATCGCGCCGGATTCGAAGGACAAGCGCGGGCAGTACGAAGATCACCTGGTGCGCACCTTTCACATGAACTCGGTCCGGGCCAAGGAGGTCGCCGATATGCTCAAAGGCCTGGTCACGATCAAGAAAATCATCATCAACGAACAGCTCAACACGATCACCATTCGGGACACCGAAGACGTCATCAGGCTCGTCCAGCGCATCATCGAGAACAACGACCGCAAGCCTGCGGAGATGGTGCTCGACGTGGAGATCCTGGAGGTCAACCGCAGCAAGAGCGAAAAACTGGGGCTCGATTTCGGCACCTACGCGTTTACCGCCGCGGTCCCCGCCCCGGGCACCGTGCCGCTCGACTCGATCCGCAGCACCGTCAGGGCCTCGGCCACGCTGACTATCCCGCCGGTGACGTTTCGCTTCTTCAAGCAGGACGTGGACGCGAAGATCCTGGCGAACCCCAAGATCCGGGTCATCAACGGCAAGATCGCCAAGATCCACATCGGCGACCGGGTGCCGCTTCGCGCCGCGACGATCGTGGACGCGACCGGGCAGACCCGCACCACCTTCGACTACAAGGACATCGGCATTCGCCTGACCTTCGAGCCGACGATCTATCTGGACAATTCGGCCCTGGTGAAGCTCGGCCTGGAGGTGAGCGCGCTCGGCGCGAATATAGGCTCGGCCACCGAACCCGCGTTCAGTATCGGTACGCGAAACGCCGAAACGTTCATGCTTCTGCGCGACGGCGAAACGGCGATCCTCGGCGGCCTGATCCAGGACGAGGAACGCAACACGCGCGTCAAGCTCCCCGGGCTCGGGGACATCCCCGTCGTGGGGAGTCTTTTCACCTCGTTCGACGATTCGGCCAACCGCACCGACGTTCTGCTGACGGTGACGCCGCGCGTGGTGCGCGGCTGGGACGTGCCGACGCGCGTGGCGCGTGAGTTCTATTCGGGCAGCGAGAACGTCTACAGCGACAAGCCCCTGTTCGCCGGTCTCGACATCGCCCCCGGCGCGCAGATCCGCACCGAGGCGGCCGGGGCGGCGGTGCCCGCGGTCGCGGGCGTATCCGGCGCCGGGACGCCCGCGGCAACCGCGGTGGCGAGCGCACCCGCGGGCGCTCCCGGGCTTCCGGGTTCGCCTGCGGCGGGGCCCGTCGCGGCGGGGTTGTCGGCGTCGCCCTTGCTGTCCTTCTCCGAACCCGTATACGAGGTCGCGAGCGGGCAGGACTTCGAAATCAAGGTCCTCGGCGCCAATCTTTCGGGCGCCGCGAGCGTGCCGCTCGAGATCCTGTACAACCCGCAGCTGCTGCGCTACGTGAGCGGTGCGAGGGGCGAGGTTCCGGTGGATTCCTTCAATTCGTCGGCCGACGCCTCGCGCGGAGCGTTGAGCGTCAGCCTGAGTCTCTCGGGCAACGCGGGCCCGAGCGGCAGCGCGGTGCTCGCGCGCGTGGTGATGCGCGGCGACAAGCCCGGAATTTCCTATCTCGTCTACCGCACCCCGGCCATCAAGAGCGCAAGCGGAGAGATACTCAATGCGCAAGTTCGCGCGGCGCGCGTCGTCATCAAGTAGCGGCGGCCTGACGCTGGTCGAGCTGCTGGTCACGCTCGTTATCCTGTCCATTCTCGCCGCGGCGGCCCTGCCTTACGCCGAGGTCACGGTGCGGCGCGAAAAGGAACTGGAGCTGCGGCGCGCGCTGCGCGAGGTGCGCACGGCGATCGACGGGTTCTACGAAGACTGGAAGGGCGGCAAGATCTCCAGAACCTCCACCGCGGCGAGCGAGGACGGCTATCCGAGAACGCTGCAGCTGCTCGTCGACGGGGCGGAGACCCCGGACGCCAGGGGCGGCAAGCGACGTTACCTGCGGCGCATTCCCCGCGACCCGTTCGCCGATCAGGCGCGGCCGACCCTGGACCAGTGGGTCCTGCGCGGCTACCAGGACGAGCCGGATTCGATCGTATGGAGCGGGCGCGACGTGTACGATGTTCATTCCGCCGCCGAGGGTACCGCGCTCGACGGCACGCGTTACCGGGACTGGTAGGTGCGGCGGCGCGGCTTCACCCTGATGGAGCTGGTGCTGGTGATGCTGGTGCTCGCGCTGCTCGCGAGTCTCGTCGCCCCGGTGGTGACCGGCGGCATCCAGCGTGCCCGCGAATCGACCTTGAAGGAGGACTTGTATGCGCTGCGAAAAGCGATCGACGATTACCATGCCGACACCGGCGCCTATCCCCCCGAGCTCGAGGAGCTCGTGAAGAGGCGTTACCTGCGGCGCATTCCTCCCGATCCGCTCACCGAGAAACGCGATACCTGGGTGGTGCTGAGGTCGGAGGAAGCCGCGGGAGGCAAGGACAAGGGCATCGTCGACGTCCGCAGCGGCTCGCAGGAGCGGGCGAGCGACGGCTCTTACGTCAAGGACTGGTGATGACGATCGTGACGACTTTCAGGGGTTCGACGCGCGGGTTTACGCTGATGGAGCTGCTGCTCGTATTGGTGATCATCGGCCTGCTCGCGGCGCTGGTCGGACCGACGCTTTATCAGCGCATCAAGCCGGCGAAGGAGTCCGCGGCGCGAGCGCAGATCGAGAACTTCGCCACGGCGCTCGACGGCTACTTCATCGACGTCGGGCGTTACCCGAGCACGCAGGAGGGTCTCAAGGCCCTTCGCGCCAAGCCGGAGGGCGCGGACAAGTGGATCGGCCCCTACCTCAAGAAGGACCTTCCCGCGGACCCGTGGGGCAACGCCTACGTCTACCGCGCCCCGGGCCGCAGCGGCGGCTATGAGATCGTCTCCTACGGCGCGGACGGCCGCGAAGGAGGGGAGGGCGAGAACGCGGACATCACGAGCTGGGAGAGCAAGTGAATCAGCGCGGCTTCACCTACGCGATGGTCCTCGCCGCCATCGTGATCGTCGGCATCGTCGTCGAAGCGGCCCGCGTCACGACCTGGCGCATCCTGCGCGTCGACCGCGAGGCGGAGCTGCTGTTCCGCGGGCTTGCCTACCGGAACGCGATCGGCAATTTCTACCAGTCCAACGGCGCCTTCCCGCGCTCCCTCGATGATCTGCTCAAGGATCCGCGCTCGGCGAGCAAACGGCACATTCGCGCGCTGTATGACGACCCGATGACCCGGGGCGAATGGTCGCTCGTTCGTGCGGCCGGCGGAATTTCCGGGGTCGCGAGCGCGAGCCGGGAGGAGCCGCTCAAGCAGGCGAATTTTCCGCGGGAGCTGGAGAAATTCACCGGGGCGAAGTCGTATTCGGAGTGGGTGTTCGAGTATGTGCCGCCTCCGCCGAGACCGAGTACCCCCGTGACGCCGCCGCCGGCCAGGCCACCCGTACTGACAACGTCGTGAGGCGCTTGGCCCGCCGTCGGCAAGCCAGAATCGGGCCCTTGCCAGGGTATGATTTCCGATGGACGCGCGAAGAACACGCGATCCGTAGGCGATCTTGATACCGATCATTCCGCGAGTTACGGTGTTCTCTTGCGAACGGACCTGAAGATCGACATAGCAACTTCTTAAATGTCATCC
>JBATEB010000190.1:0-6531 GCA_049663805.1 Burkholderiales bacterium
GCCGGCGCCGCGCGCATCCGAGTCGCGTTCCAGGTGGACGCCGACGGGCTGCTGTCGGTATCGGCGCGGGAATCCACGACCGGAGTCGAGGCCGCGATCGCGGTCAAGCCTTCCTACGGACTCACCGACGGGCAGATCACGCAGATGCTCAGGGACTCGTTCGATCACGCCAAAGACGACGTGCACGCGCGCGCGCTGAGGGAGCAGCAGGTCGAGGGCGAGAGGATGATCGAGGCGACGGAGGCCGCGCTGGGCGAGGACGGCGATCTTCTCTCGGCGGAGCAACTGTCGGCGGTGCGCGCCGAGCTGGAGGCCTTGCGCAGGACGCTTTCCTGCACCGATCACCGCACCATCAAGTCGGCTATCGAGCGCGTCAACCGCGCCACCGAGGCGTTTGCAGGCCGGCGCATGGACCGCTCCATCAAGCGCGCGCTTGCGGGCAGGAAGGTCGAGAGCTTCTAGAGCCTCATGCCGCGGATCATCGTCCTCCCGCACGAAGAGCTCTGTCCCGAAGGGACCGTCATCGAAGCCAGGGTGGGCATGTCCATCTGCGACAACCTGCTGCAGAACGGCATCGAGATCGAGCACGCCTGCGAGAAGTCCTGCGCCTGCACCACCTGTCACGTGGTCGTGCGGGAAGGCTTCGACGCCCTCGATCCCTCGCAGGAGATGGAGGACGACCTGCTCGACAAGGCCTGGGGCCTGGAACCCCATTCCCGGCTGTCGTGCCAGGCCATCGTCAAGGAGGGGGATCTTACCGTTGAGATTCCCAAGTACACGGTCAATATGGTCAAAGAGGTCAAATAGAGGCGGCTATGAAATGGACCGATACGCTTGAAATCGCCATCGCCCTTGCGGAAAAATTTCCGGACGCCGACCCTCTCAAAGTGCGGTTCACCGACCTGTTCAAGTGGGTGAGCGAACTCGAAGACTTCCAGGACGATCCGAAGCACTGCGGGGAGAAGATTCTCGAGGCAATCCAGCAGGCGTGGATCGACGAAACCTCCTGAAACGGCGGAATTCTCCTTCCCGGCTAAGGGCGGTCCTCCGGGCCGCTCACTTCGCGCAATCCGGTCACCGTGCCGGTGTACTCCCATGGCATGCACAGCATGTTGATTGAAACCAGGCCGCCGAACGCATTTTCGGCGTTTCCCGAGAAATTGGCGGGATGGTAGTAGGGAGGCAGGTGCCACCAAAGACGATATTTGAATCCCTGAATCAGACGGATGAGAGGTTCGGATTTGGCGCCTCGGTCGTTTTCGACGTAGAGCACCGGCCTCAGGCGGTTCAGGGTATCGGCTGCGCCGGTCAATACGTCGGATTCCATGCCTTCGACGTCGATCTTCAGCAGCTTGAGCCGCGGCAGGCGCAGGGCGTCTATCGTCTCGACGGGCACGAGCTCGCCGCCCTGACCTCCCAGGGACAATCCGCCGACGTTATTGGGGGAGGCGTAGTCGAGCGCCGGAACATTGATCGTTCCGGCGGCGGCGCCGGCCGCCGCGAGGCGCGCATGCACGTTGAGGATTTCGTTTATCGCCAGATTGGCGCAAAGCAACTGGTGGACGAATCTCTGCGCCTCATAGGCGACGACGGCACCGGAGGGGCCCACCAGCCGCGCGAGGCATACCGTATGCGCGCCGATATTCGCGCCGGCCTCGACCACGACGTCGCCGGGAACGACGATCTGGCGGAATACGTCGACCTCGCCCTCGGACCATTCCCCATAGAGTTCCAGCGAGCGACCGATGATGCGGTCATTGCGCAGATAGACCATGCGGCCGTGGCGGCAGTCGCGCAGCGCAGTCAGGTTTCCGGGTCGATCGGGGTCCCTTGCCACGGTCATCCAAGCCGATCCCAATGCGATGAAATCAACGCCGTCCGGGTACGCGCAACTTATCGGGCCCCCGGTATTCTCCGGGTCTTCAGGAATTCCTCCAGGGTTTCTCCTCTGAATCCCGCGACCATCTCCGGATTCGAGACGCCCTTGACGCGGCCGAGCTTTTCCAGGCAGAAGAAGCTCGCGCCGTAGCGGATGAGCGCGGCCCAGTCGAGTTCGCGGACCATCCTCCTCTCCGCGGCGCTCAAGTCCGCCTTGTCGAAGGCCGCTTCAGGGGCGTTCCTGAAGTCTGCGCGGTTCGCCGCGACGGTCAGTCCGTGGAGGAAGCGGTTGAGCCGCAGCGCGCGGGCGCTCGCGGCAAGGTCGAAGACGTAGGTGCCTTCGAGCCGCTGGACCCCGTTCAGCTGGGGGTTCATGCGGCAGGGCGCGGGCGTTGCGCGCGGCGGGCGGAGGCCCTGGCGCGCGTCTTCGTCGCCGCGGGTCCGGCCTGCGGCTCCTCGAACAACGCCACCGCCATCGCGGTGGTCATCGGCAGGTAGTAGCTCTGGTGGATCTTCTTCGCGCGGGGCGAGAGGGCGCCGCGCATCGCGAGCCACATGATCTCCTCGGCGCCCTCGGTGCCGCCCAGGCGAATGTAGTCGGCGTGGCGCATCGCGGTGAGCTTCTTCGGGTCGCGCGCGACCAGGTCGAGGAACTTCCTGTCCCACTTCTCGTTGTTGAAGCCGGCGCGCTCGCCGTTCATCTGATGCGACAGGCCGCCGGTGCCGACGACGACCACCTGGAGGTCCTCGGGATAGGACAGCAGCGCTCTGCGCACCGCCTGCCCGAGCTTCCAGCAGCGCAGCGGCGTCGGCAGCGGATGCTGCAGCACGTTGATCTCGATCGGCACGATTTTCCCGGGCCAGTCGGGGACGGGCGGCCAGAACATGGTCAGCGGCGAGTGCACGCCGTGGTCGATCGGCAGGTCCTGCCAGATCGAGATGTCGAATTCGTCGTTCACCAGCGATTCGGCCATGTGGCGCGCCAGTTCCGCATGCCCCTTGAGGGGCGGAACGGACCGGGGTCCCAGGCCCTCGTCGGCGATCGCGTAGGTTTCGCTCACGCCCAGGGCGAACGTCGGGTAATGATCGAAGAAAAACGTGCTGGCGTGATCGTTGTAGAAGAACACCAGCACATCGGGCCGCCGGTCCGCGAGCCACGCCTTGACCGGTTCGTACCCCTTGAAGAGCGGCGCCCAGTCGGGATCGTTCTGTTTCCCGCGGTCGTAGGCGCCGCCGATCGTGGGGACGTGCGAAGTGCCGATGCCGCCGAGGATTCGTGCCATGAGGACGATTTTATCGCCTCGCCGTGCCGAGCGCGACGATGGCCCCGATCACGATGAGCGCCCCGGCGATCTGGCGCGGCTCCAGGCCCTGTCCCAGGATCACCCAGCCGAGGAGCAATACCGCGATCGGCTCGAAGTTGAGCGCGGCGACGTCGCTCGCCGAGGCGAGCCGCGGCTGCAGCATGAACAGCGCGGTGATCCCGGAGCCGTAGAAAAGCGTGAGCAGCAGCAGGCCCGTCCAGCCCGTCCCGTCGACGGGAAGGGCGAGCTGCCCGGCGGGCGCACCCACGCCGAGGACGGCCAGGGCGACCACGGCATTGATCACTCCGCTCCTGACGCGTCCGTCCACGCCGTGCAGCCAGCGCGCGCTCGCGAAAAGCACGATGGCGAAACACAGGGACGCGGCGATGGAGAAGCTCGCGCCCACGCCGATCTCCGCCCAGCGCGCGCCGAGCTTGTCCGCGCCGCCGATCACGTCCAGGGCGAGGGCGAGCCCGAACAGAGCCGCCGGCATCGCGAGGAGGGCTCGCCGGGAGAGCCGCTCCATGCCGGTTGCCGCCGACAGCAGCGCGTAGAGCATGGGGAAGGTGTTGAAGGCGAGGAGGGCCAGGGCCGCCGGGATGCGGGCGACCGAGGAATAAAGGCAGTAGCTCTGGACGGCGAGGAGCAAGCCTATCGCCGCGGTACGCCCGAGGGTCGCCGCCGACAGGCCGAGGGGGATGCGCAGCGCGGTGAGCACCGCGGCAAGCGCCAGCGCGGTGCCGGCGGCCCGAAACGCGACCGCCGTCGCGACGCTCGTGCCGTGGTCGAACGCAACCCGCGCGGCGATATGGTTGCTGCCGAAGGTGGTCGCGATGGCGAGGAGGATGGCCACGCCCGCCCAGCGCGGCAAAGGCGTCAAAGCTCGCTCTCGAAGAGCCGGCGGAACAGGGTGCGCTTGGGGTTGCGAAGATGGGGCCGGACGCGATCGCTCCATGCGGTATTGCGCACGGCGAGCCAGGGCCCGCTGCCGAGCGTCTCGCTATTCACGAGGTCGTAGCAGGCATGGTAGCGCGGCGAGCCGTCGGGATTGCGAAAACGCCGTGCCCGGGCGCTTCCCGGGCAGGCGGCGAGCCCGGGCAGGTGCTCGGTGTCGTACCAGGCGTTCATATCGGCCTCGTGTTCCGGATCGACGTCGGTCTCGACGACGTAGTGAAATAACGGCGCTTCAACGCGCGACGCCCCGGCAAGGTCGAACATCGGTTTCAGGCGAACCGCGTGGATTTCGGCGCGCTCGAAGGCGGGCAGGGCGCGGGCGCGCCTGAGGACGCTCGCGAGCACCGCGTGCGTTACCGCGCCGGGTTCCCGCGAGAACAGGTAGGCGTAGGTTTCTCCACCCTCCAGGGCGGCGTGCACGGCGATGCTCTCGGACAAGGGCAGGCAGTCGACGGCGATCACCTTCACGTTGAGCTGCAACTCCTCCTGCGGGACGCTCAGCAGTCCGGTGCACTTGAGCAGGATCGCCCCGGTGTGGCTCGGGCTCATTTTTCGCCTTCGGCTCGCCTTGCCGCGGTTCGCCGTCGCAAGAGGAGGCTCCTCATGCGGAAGCAACGGGAATCCTGAAATCCCGGATGCGCTTTGCCCACTCGGCCGGGCCGCTCTGGTGCACCGAGCCGCCGTTGGCGTCGACCGCGACGGTGACCGGCATGTCCTTCACCTCGAACTCGTAGATCGCTTCCATCCCGAGGTCCTCGAAGGCGAGGACCCGCGAGCGCCGGATCGCGCGAGCGACGAGGTAGGCGGCGCCGCCGACGGCGATCAGGGAGGCGGCCCGGTGGCGGCGGATCGCCTCGATCGCCGCGGGCCCGCGCTCGCCCTTGCCGATCATGGCGGCGAGGCCGGTCTGTCCGAGCATCATCTCGGTGAACTTGTCCATGCGGGTCGCGGTGGTCGGACCGGCGGGACCGACGACTTCGTCGCGGACCGGGTCGACCGGACCGACGTAGTAGATCACGCGGTGGGTGAAGTCCACCGGCAGCTTTTCGCCGCGGGCGAGCATGTCTTCGATGCGCTGGTGCGCGGCGTCGCGGCCGGTGAGCAGGCGCCCCGAGAGCAGCAGCGTCTCGCCGGGTTTCCACCCGGCCGCCTCCTCGCGCGTCAGCGTATCGAGGTTGACGCGCCGGGACTGCGTGCTCGGCGTCCAGGCGATCTTGGGCCAGTCCTCCAGCGACGGCGGCTCGAACTGCGCGGGGCCGAAGCCCGCAAGCGTGAAATGCACGTGGCGGGTCGCGGCGCAGTTGGGGATCATGCCGATCGGCTTGTTCGCCGCGTGCGTCGGCCAGGTGCGGATCTTGACGTCCAGCACCGTCGAGAGGCCGCCCAGGCCCTGCGCGCCGATCCCGAGCTGGTTGACCTTTTCGTACAGCTCCAGCCGCAGCGCTTCGTACTGGTCGCGAGGGCCCCGCGCCAGCAGCTCCGACATGTCGATCGGTTCCATCAGGACTTCCTTCGCCATCGCCATCGCCTTCTCGGCGGTGCCGCCGATGCCGATTCCGAGCATCCCCGGCGGGCACCAGCCCGCGCCCATCGTGGGAACGGTCTCGAGCACCCAGTCGACCACCGAGTCGGAAGGGTTGAGCATGGCGAATTTCGATTTCGCCTCGGACCCGCCGCCTTTCGCCGCGACGTCGATTTCCACCGTTTCGCCGGGAACCAGCTCCATGCTGACCACCGCCGGGGTGTTGTCCCGCGTGTTGCGGCGGGCGAACTGCGGATCCTCCAGCACCGAGGCGCGCAGCGGGTTGTCCGGGTCGAGATAGGCGCGGCGCACCCCTTCGTTCACCGCGTCGCACACCGAGGGAAACGCGGAGCCCGAAAAGCCCTCGAAGCGCACGCCCATCCCGATCTTCAGGAACACGTTGACGATTCCGGTGTCCTGGCAGATCGGCCGGCGGCCCTCGGCGCACATGCGCGAGTTGGCGAGGATCTGGGCGATCGCGTCCTTCGCCGCCGGCGACTGCTCGCGCTCGTAGGCGCGCGCGAGGTGCTGGAGGTAATCGCGCGGGTGGTAATAGCTGATGTACTGCAGCGCGTCGGCGATGCTCTCGATCAGGTGGTCCTGCTTGATGACGGTCATGGGTGCGGCGGGAAACGATTCGCGGCGGGGCGACAAGTATACCGGTTCGCTTGTGCGCCGGTTGCAGCGCCCGAGGCGCGTCGGTAGACTTGGGCGTTCTCGCGCCGCACTCGGCGGACCCCGGCAAACACGTTCTAAAAAGGAGATTCATCCATGGCCGACGCAACCATCGAATCGGTGCTCCAGGAGGACCGGCTGTTCCCGCCGTCCCCGGAGTTCGTAAAACAAGCCAACGTCTCGGGCATGGCCGCCTAC
>JBATEB010000191.1:0-7363 GCA_049663805.1 Burkholderiales bacterium
CGCAGGCGGTGTTCGAGGAGACGAACGTCGACGGCTTCTTCCTCGAATACGACAGCGATCGCGCCGGCAGCTTCGAGCCGCTGGCCCTGGTGCCGGCCGGAAAGAAGATCGTGCTCGGGCTGGTGTCGACGAAAACGCCGGTTCTCGAGAACAAGGACAGGCTCAAGAGGCGGATCGAGTCGGCCTCGAAATTCGTCCCGATCGAGAACCTGTGTTTGAGTCCCCAGTGCGGCTTCGCGAGCAGCCACCACGGCAACCTGCTGGGCGAGGAGGACCAGTGGAGGAAGCTGCAGCTGGTGGTCGAGGTCGCGCGCGAGGTATGGGGTAAGTCCTGAGTTTTTCGCCGGTGCCGCCCCCGCGGGGACTCGCCGGCGGGCAGTGCCCGACCCTGCCCGGGCCGGATGCAGGGCTCAGGCTGCTCCGTCGTTCGACCGAGGCGATGCAATGCTGTAAGCTCAGCCATTCGTTCATATTTCGGGCGTGCGAGTCGGGGCCGTTGTTCGACCCCTCGGCCGTTCGGAATCGGAGGACCTATGGCGTCTTTCAACAGCTTGCTGTCGCAGTCGATCGTCCAGCTCGCGATCGTGATGTTCGTCGTTGTCGCCGTTACCGGATTGGCGGCGGGGATCGGTTTGATCGTTTCCAGCCAGAGGACCGTGCGGCTTTTCAATTCGATGAACCGCTGGGTGTCAACGCGCCACGCGCTCAGGGCTCTCGAAGTGCCGCGCGACACGGAGCGGATGTCCCATCTCCACCAGCGCTGGCTGGCCGGTGCGTTCGTGATCGGCGGCCTCATTTCGACGGTCGGCCTCGCGCTGGGGTATGACTCTTCAGCGATCAGCGCGGCGGTCGCCGAGAGCCGCTACGCTCCCGTCGTCGCGATCGCCATGGAAAGCGTGAAGTGGTTCCTCATCGTGGGAAGCGTATTCGGCGTCGTGGTGGGCGCGATGCTGCTCTTCTACCCGGACGCGGAGCGCACGCTCGAGCGGTTTGCAAATCAATGGGTTTCATCCCGGAAAATCGCGCGGACGGGGGACGACATGCACATGCCGCTCGACCGGCTGGTCGAAGCTCATCCGAAGATCGCTGGATGGATCATCGCGTGCACCTCGGTTGCGGCAGTCATCTTCGGAATCGTCATGCTGGTGCGGTACTACTGACGATGGCGGGCGGGCCCGTTCGGGCCGCCGGCCGGCGGTCGCCGGTACCCGGTTTCCCGTGAAGTCGAGCACGGTGGCCCTCCTCGAGGGCCGCCTCGGCCGGCAGCTCGCCGAGCTCATCGAGCGGCGCGGGGGTCGCCCCATGCTCGCGCCCGCTCTCGTCGAAGTGCCGGATGCGGATGAAGCCACGATCGCACGCCTCCTCGTCGAACTCGAAGCGAGCCCGCCCACAGTCGCCATTTTCCAGACCGGCGTCGGCACGCGGGCCCTTTTTTCCGCGACCGATTCACTGGGCATGTCGTCGAGGCTGCTCGGCCTGCTCGACAAGTGCGCGGTGGTCGCGCGCGGGCCCAAGCCCACGGCGGCGCTCCGCGCTCGCAGGGTTCGCATCGATCGGAGCGCCGCCGAGCCTTTCACGACTGCCCAGGTGCTCGATGCGCTGGGCGGCCTGTCGCTCGCGGGCGCGCGCGTCGTGGTGCAGCGCTACGGCGAGACCAACGTCGAGCTGGAGCGGGCGCTGCGGCGGGGCGGCGCGGACGTCATTGAAATTCCCACCTACCGCTGGGCGCTCCCGGAGGATACCGGGCCGCTCGTGGCGCTAATCGATGCGCTGGAGCAGAATCGGGTGGATGCGACGGTGTTCACCAGCGCGTCGCAGGCCCACAATCTGTTTGCGCTCGCCGGCAGGCTGGAACGGTCGGCATCGCTCGCGGCCAATCTGAATCGCACGCTGGTGGCCTCCATCGGCCCGGTCTGCAGCGCGGCGCTGAAGGGGCACGGTGTGGAAGTCGCCCTCGAAGCGAGCCCGCCGAAACTCGGGCCGCTGGTGGCGGCGCTCGACAAAGCGCTTTCCGCGTAGCCGACGCGGTGCTTACGCCATCCGGTAGTGCTTCACCGCGTGCTCGTCCCATTCCACTCCCGTTCCCGGGCGATCGGGAATGATCGCCGCGCCGCCGGCGACGGCGAGCGGTTCGGCGAGGATGGCACTCGCCCAGTCGACGTACTCGAGGAAGTGACAGGTCGGGGTAATGGCGAGGAGGTGCGCGCTCGCTTCCGGGAAGAGATGTGAGGACATCGGGGCCTGGTGCTCCGCGGCAAGCCTGGCCGCGCGCAGCCAGCCGGTCACCCCGCCGATGCGTTCCAGGTCGGGCATCACGCAATCGCAGGCCTTCGCGGCGAGCGCTTCGGCCATCTGCTCGGGCAACGAGAAGTTCTCGCCTATCTGTACTGGGGTCGCGAGTTCTTGCGCGAGCACCGCGCAGCCGCGGAAGTCGTCGTGCCGGAGCGGTTCCTCGATCCAGTAGATGCCCTCGGCGTCGATCGCCCGGCCGCGCCGCAGCGCTTCGGCGAGCGACAACGCCTGGTTGAAATCCACCATCAGCTTTACGCGCTCGGGCAGCCGCCGGCGCACCGCGCGCAGTGCGGTCAGGTCGGCTTCCAGGGTCGGATGGCCGAGCCGAAGCTTGACCGCGCCGAATCCCCCTTGGAGCAGCGCTTCAGCCTCGTCGGCGGCTGCCTCGGGCGCCATCAGCCCCAGGCCGTTGCTGTTATACGCGACAACCGGCCGCGGCGAGCCGCCGAGGAACTCGACCAGGGGTTTTTCCGCCGCGACCGCGAGCGCGTCCCAGCAGGCGACGTCGAATCCGGAAAGCGCCATGCGTACGATACCCTGCACGCCGATGAGCCGAAAGCGGCGCGAGAGCCTCTCCCATAGATCGGTGGGCGCGACGCGTTCGCCTTTGACCGTCCGCTCGACCTCGCCGAGGATCGCGGCGATCGCCGGCGCGGCGGCGGGCAAATAGCAGAACAGATAGGCGCGGCCGGTCACGCCTTCCTCGGTCTGGAGGTCGATCAGGAGCAGCGGCGCGGAGCGTATCGTCCCTGCGCTCGTTCCAAGCGGCAGCTTCATCGGAACTTCGACACCGATCGCGCGAATCGCGCGCAGGGTGAGCCGGGGCGCGGTCAATCAGGTTTTCTTTCCGCCGGCGTGCAGCGCGAGTATGTCGCACACGGCGCGGTTGGCGGGCGTCGGAACGCCCTTGGCCGCTCCCAAGCGCACCACGCCGCCCGAGAGCCAGTTCACTTCGAGCGGATTGCCCCGATCCAGGTCGTGGTGCATGGACGAAGTCATGTCGGCGGGAAGCCCGTCGCCGAAAGCGAGACGATCGTCGGCGAAATCTTCGGACAGGGCGACGCCGTGGGCGCGCCCGACGGCGACGGTTTCGCGCATCAGCTCGAGGAAAAAGGCACGCGCCTGCGCGTTTGCGCGGATCGGCCCGAGCGGCATGCGCATCGCGGTCGTGGCGCCGGACAGGGCGACGAGGAAAACGTACTTTTCCCATATCGCCTTGCGAACGTCGCCGCTCAATTCGGCGGTGACCCCGGCACGCGCGAGCGCCTCGTGGAGGAACGCCGCGCGAGCGGACTTGCGGCCGCCGTATTCGCCGAGGACGACGCGCTGCATCGTTCCCGTCTGACGGATCACGCCGGGTCGCGAGACGGTCGTCGCGACGTAAGCAACTCCCCCCATCACCGCGGCTTCTCCGAACTCCCGCCGCAGGATCTCGTCCTTGATCACGCCGTTCTGCAGCGAGAGAACGCCGGTATCGGGTCCGACCAGCGGCGTGATCTGCTTCGCCGCCGCCTCGGTGTCCCACAGTTTGACCGAGAGAATCACGACATCGGCGCGCCCCAGCGTCGCCGGATCGTCCGTGACGCGCACTTTCGGCACGCGAATTTCGCCCTGCGGCTCGTTCTCGATGAGGAGGCCGCGCTCGCGCATTGCGGCGAGGTGCGCGCCGCGCGCGATGAAGCTCACGTCGTAGCCGGCGTGGGCGAGCCGGCCGCCGAAAAAGCCGCCGACCCCGCCCGACCCCATCATTACGATCTTCATCGCCCGCCTTCCATGCGAAACGAAAGCATTCGCGCCGGTGCCGTGGATTATACCGAGACGTAGTGGTAATCTGCCGTGCGCTGTCCACAGGGAAGGAGAACAGCATGAATCGCTTCGTTCACAACGCGCTCGTGGCCGCCGTCGCCCTGGGCGCATTCTTCGCGTCGTCCGCCAACGCGCAGACCTGGCCGGCCAAGCCGGTGAAATTCATCGTGCCGTTCCCGCCAGGGGGGTCGGTCGACCCGCTCGCGCGCGTTCTCGGCGCGAGACTGGCCGATGTGCTCGGCCAGCAGTTCATCATAGAGAACAAGACGGGCGCGTCGGGTTCGATCGGCACGGCCTTCGTCGCGAAGAGCGCGCCCGACGGCTATACCTACGTGTTCGTGTTCGACACCCACGCGGTCAATCCTGCGCTGATTCCCAACCTGCCGTTCGACACCATCCGGGACCTCGCGCCGGTGATGCTGGTCGGGACGGCGCCGATGGCGATCGTGACGAATCCGTCGAAACCCTACCGGAGTTTCGGCGACGTGCTGCAGGCGGCGAAAGCGCGGCCCGATGCGCTCTCCATCGGCTCGGTCGGCAACGGCAGCCTCGGGCATCTCGCCATGATCCTGGTGCAGCAGGCGGGGGGTTTCAGGCTGACGCACGTTCCCTACAAAGGGGGAGGGCCGATGATGCAGGATGCGATGGGCGGGCAGATCGACCTCGGCATCGCGTCGGTAGCGGCGCTCTCGGCGAACGTCAAGGGAGGGAAGCTGCGCGCACTCGCCGTGACCGGTGAAAAACGCTCGCACGTGATGCCCGACGTGCCGACGCTTGGGGAGCAGGGCTTCAAGGGCTTTTCGGCCTATGCCTGGTGGGGGATTCTCGCTCCCGCAGGCACGCCGAAACCGATCATCGACAAGTTCAACGCCGAACTCGCCAAGGTTCTGAACCGGCCCGACTTGCGCAAGCAGCTGACCGAGACGCTCGGCATGGATCTCGCCGTCAGCACCCCCGAAGGGCTGCAGAAGTTCTTGGTTGGGGAAATCGCTCGCTGGGGGGCGGTGGTGCGGAGCAACAACGTCCGTCAGGACTAGGAAAGTTCCGAAGGAATATGAGTCGCAACGGGCTGCGTGTTTTTTCCACAGGAGAACGAGAAATCGCATATAGATCGGGCATTTATCTTGCTCTCGCTTAGTTCGGTTGAAGCGCTTCACGGGGACTCGGGGCGGCACCGCCCCCGGCGACAAAGATGACGGATCCGGTATTGGGGAGTGTTGCGGGCGACGCCCAGTTGTTTGCGGCACTTTTCGACCAGGAGGTGACCGGGGTCGCGGTCACCACGCTCGACGGGCGCTTCCTGCGCGTCAACCGCGCGCTGTGCGGCATGACCGGCTACGGCGAGGAAGAGCTTCTGCAGAGGAGCTTTCAGGACATCACCCACCCCGATGACCTCGAATCGAACGAGGATTTCCGGCAGCGGCTTCTTTCCGGCGAAGCGGCCAAGTACACTCACGACAAGCGCTACCTCCGCAAGGACGGCAGGCCGATCCGGGTACGAATCGTGGTGACCGTGGCCCGCGATGCCTCCGGCTCGCCGCAGTCATGCGCCACCCTGGTCCACGACATGACCGCCCCCATGGAAGCTCGCGACGCGCTGCGCGAAAGCGAGCGCCGCTTTCGGCGCATGGTCGAAATGAGCACCGACTGGTACTGGGAGCAGGACGCAGAGTTGCGTTTCGTCCACCTGCCGGGCGTGCAGGAAAGGCATTTCGACGCGGCGACCAATTTCGACCCGGAGACCACGCTCGGCCGGCGGCGCTGGGAGCTTCCCGATCTCGGCGACCTGCCGGAAAAGGCGTGGGAGCGCCACATAGAAAAGGTGGAACGCCGCGAGCCGTTCTACGACTTCGTGTACCTGCGTCGCAGCAAGTCCGGGGGTATGCGCTATCTCAGCGTCAGCGGGGAGCCTGTCTTCGACCGCGAAGGGCAGTTCGCCGGGTATCGCGGCGTCGGCAAGGACGTCACCGAGCAGGTGCGGGCCCAGAAGGCGCTCGAGCTCAGCGAATTGCGCTACCGCACGCTATTCCAGGTGCATCCACAGCCGATGTGGGTGGTCGATTCGAAGACCTTGAGGTTTCTTGCCGTAAACGAGGCCGCCGTAACGCACTACGGCTACTCGAGAGAGGAATTCCTCTCGATGACCGCGGACCAGCTGCGGCTCCCTGAGGATGTGTCGGAGCTGATAAGGGCCTTCGAGGACCAGAGCCGGTCCTACCGGCAACGCCTGTGGCGGCATCGCAAGAAGAACGGCGATCTCATCTCGGTCGAGATCGTTTCCTTCAACCTCGAATTCGACGGCCGACGTGCCCGCCTGGGCGTAGTCACCGACGTCACCGAGCGGTTGAAGGCGGAGGACCGAGCGCGGGAAATCGAGCGAAAGTACCAGGCGCTCCTCAAGGGGGACGAAGCCACTTAGGGCGCCGGCACGCGGCGCCACGCGCGCGGCCGATTCGCTCCTCGCATTCGCACCCGGATCGAGTGGAAGCCCGCCTCGAGCAGCGCGCGGGTTCCCGAGCAGGCCGCAACCGGGGCAGGTGCGTTCGTTCGCGCGAGGAGGGTATTATTGGCGGAGAGTCCGTCACATCTTGTGACAATTGGTTACCCAACGGAGGGTTCGCCTTGTTAGCATCCCGATATCGGACAAGGAAAGGGCGATCATGATTCGCGTGAGAGCTGGCCTGGTTCTGCTCCTGGCCATCATCGGGTTGAGCGCAAGCGCCCCGGCGCTCGCATGGCATCACGGCGGGCATGTTCGCTTCGGGGTGGTGGTCGGCGCGCCGTTCTATCCGTGGTGGTATTACCCGCCCGCCTACTACCCGCCTGCGATCGTCACCGTTCCCGCCACGCCGCCGACCTACATCGAGCAAGGCAGTCCCCAGCCGGTGCCGGCGCAGCAACCCCAGGGCTATTGGTACTACTGCACCGATTCAAAAACGTATTATCCGTACGTCAAGGAATGCCCGGGAGGTTGGCAGCATGTCGCGCCGCAACCTGTACCCGGTGGCTGAGGATCGACCATGAGTCTCATCAGACCGTTTCTCGTGCTGGCGACCGCGCTTGCGGTTGGTGCATGCGCATCGATACCGAGCGGCCCGAGCGTGATGGTGTTGCCGGGAACCGGAAAGAGCTTCGACCAGTTTCGTGCCGATGACTTCGACTGCCGGCAGTTCGCTCATTATCAGGTGGGCGGTAAAGAGGCCGAGCAGGCGGCTGGCGACAGCGTCGCCAAGAGCGCCGCGCTCGGGACGGCGGTGGGGGCGGC
>JBATEB010000192.1:0-3960 GCA_049663805.1 Burkholderiales bacterium
TCTCCTACGAGGAACGCTCGGCCGACTTTAACGCGAGAGCGCTCGCGCGCGGGGAGCGGCGCGACTACCTTCGCAAGACCTACTCCGGCGAAAACGCCTTTTACGTGAACGGGGCGGCGGTGTGGACGATTTCGCCGCAGCGTCTGTCCTGGAGCCTCGAAGACGTCGCCCGTGAGGTGCGAACCGATATCACCGCTCCGGACACGCCGAGCAGCCGCACCAATGCCAATTCCGTGAGCACCGGCCCGGATTTCACGCTGCGCCTGGATCCCGTCAATTCCGCGGAAATCGGCGCGAGGTACATCCGGTTCGACATCGACGGGCCCGGGGACAACCAGAGCTACTCGGGTCGCGCGCGCTGGCTGCACCGGGTATCGGTGCTGACGAAGCTGTCCTTGAACTACGAAGCGACACGCGTGAGCTACCAGGACCCGGGCTCCTTCAGCGATGTTTTCCGGGAAGACTTGTTCCTGGGGTTTGAGACGAACCTGCCCAGCAGCGGCGTCGCGATCGATGCCGGTACCACCCGCATCCTGCGGCAAGGGGCGGACGAGTTGAACGGCAAGCTTGCGCGGCTCAGGCTCTCGAGTCAGCTCACCCCGGAATCGTCGCTGCGGGCGTCCCTCGCGGGCGAGTACTCGGACACCGGCAGCGAACTGCTCGGAGGGGTGACGAGCGCTTCGCAAACGAAGGTCGCCGTGCCTTCGACGCCGGCCACCGTCGTCGCCGCGGGAGACGTCTATTACACGAAGCGCGGCGATATCGCCTACGAAAACAGGAGCAGGCCCTTCGGGTTCGCGCTGTCGGGATTCGCGCGTCGTTTCGATTTCAAGCCGCTGAACCCGTTTTCACCGGATCACGATTTCGACGAAGGCGGCGGGCGCATCTCGTGCGCCTGGCTCTATTCCGACGGGGTGCGGTTCGGTGCCTATACGGAGTACCTGAGGCGCACCTTCCTGGACTTTCCCCAGGAGGACACGGTGCGCAGTACCGGCGCAACCGCCGGTTACAACCTGACCCCGAACGTGAGCATCACCCTTGAAGCTGCGCGCCTTGCGCAGTCGAGTACGGTGCAAGCGAACAATTTTGTGGACTGGCGTGCGATGTTGAGTGTGGCTTACACCAGCGGCCCGATCGGGCGGTAGCCGGACATGTACCTGGAATATTTCGGCCTGACAGCGCAGCCGTTCCGGCTCACCCCGGACGCGGGGTTCCTGTTCATGAGCGAGCCTCACAGCCGCGCCAAGTCCTACATGGACTACACGGTGTGGAATCGCGAGGGCTTCGCGGTCATCACCGGAGAAATCGGCTGCGGGAAGACGACTCTGATCCAGAAGCTCCTTTCGGAACTGGACGAGCATGTCGTCGTCGCGAAGGTTTTTCAGACGCAGCTCGACGAGGTGGAATTCCTGCAGGCTGTGCTGCTGGGGTTCGGGTTGAATCCGCCCGAGGCAGGCAAGAGCGCATTGCTCGACCTGCTCAACCAGTTTCTCATCGCGCAGTTCCTGCAACACAAGCAGATCGTTCTCGTCGTGGACGAAGCGCACAACCTGAGCGGGAAGGTGCTGGAGGAAATCCGTGCACTCTCGGAGCTGGAGACGCGCAAGGAGAAAATTCTGCACGTGATTCTTGTCGGCCAGCCGCAGCTGAACGAGGTTCTCGACGATCCGGAAATGGTGCGGCTGATGCAGCGCGTAAAGCTGCGCTACCACCTGCGTGCGCTGAGCGAAAAGGAGCACGCCGATTATATCCGGCACCGGCTGAGCATCGCCGGAGCGTCGAACCGGACGCTGTTCCCGCCGGAGACCCTGCCGCTCATCTACCGGTACACCGGAGGCATCCCGCGCCTGATCAACGCGTTGTGCGACACCGTGCTGAGCTGCGCCTGTGCCGATAGCCTGCCGGAGATCACGGCGGAGGTCGTGGAGGCGGCGGCGAAGGAACTGCGATGGCTTCCCTACGCCCAGCGCGCCGACAAACGCCGCCCGGAAGCGGCGCGCGGCCCGCTTGAGGATGGAGTGCAAGCGGTCCTGCGCGAGCACGCTCAGGCGCTGGCGGCGCTTGCCGCCCAGGTCGGCAAGCTCGAAGGGCTGTCGCCCGCGCTCGAATCCATCGGCAGGAGGCTGGAGGCCATCGAGGCCCAACTGCGGACCCTCACCCAGGGCCACGGCGCGCAGCCGCGGCCGGACTCGAGCGCCGGCCGCAGGCAAAAATCCGGCTGAGACGGCCGGGTCCGGGGAGGGCACGACATGAAGATACACCCTCAGTTGCATCCGGCAAGGTTGCACGTACTGTCGCCTCTGCTGCTTGCCGGTCTGTCCGGTTGCGGCAGCGGCGGTACCGGCGCCGTCAGCTCTCCGGCATGAATTTCTGCGAATGCGGCGTTAGTGGGGCGTGGGTCATCGAGCCGACCCCTCATGAAGACGCTCGAGGTCGATTCATGCGTGCGTGGTGCCTGCGGGAATTCTCTGAACACGCAATCGACTTCACCCCCCTGCAAGCCAATATGGGTTTCAGCGCCCGCAAAGGCACCATCCGGGGTTTGCACTATCAGGTCGCCCCGGCGCTGGAGGCCAAACTCGTCCGCTGTACCCGGGGGGCGATATTCGATGTCGTCGTGGATCTCCGGCCAACGTCGCCCACCTACCGGTCCTGGTACGGATCCTGCTTGAGTGCCGACAACGGGCGGATGCTCTACGTACCGGAAGGCTGCGCCCACGGGTGCCAGTCAACGGAGGACAATGCAGAGATCTACTACATGGCGTCCGCCTTCTATTCCCCTGATGATGCACGGGGTATTCGGTATGACGATCCGGCATTCGGAATCCGGTGGCCGTTGCCGGTATCATGCATCTCTGATCAGGATCGTTGCTGGCCCCTCGTAGAACAAGTTTGAGAACGGTGAAATCCATGGACCCGAAGACCATCAATGTGTCTGCACGCAACACCTCCGTCTACAGCATGCTCCAGCGTCGAGAGGCCGAAGGGCGCGCCATCCGCGTTGGAGTCGTGGGTGCCGGTGCGACGGGTCGCGCCATCGCGCTGCAGCTGGGAACCCCGGTGCCGGGAATCCGGCTTGCCGGAATGGCAAATCGGACTCCCAAACACGCCGAGCGTGCATTTCGCGAGGCTGGAATCCGGGAATGGGTAGCCGCAGGGACACCGGGGGACGCGGAGTCCAAGATCGCCAAGGGGATGCCGGTCATTACCGACGATCCCCATGTGCTGACGCGATGCAATGCCATCGACCTGATTGTGGAGGTGACCGGCAGTGTCGATTTCGGCGCGAGCGTGGTGCTCGACGCAATCGGACATGCCAAGCCCGTGGTGCTGGTCAACGCGGAACTCGATTCCCTCATCGGCCCCATATTGAAGGCCAAGGCGGACGAGGCGGGTGTGGTCATAACGCATACCGATGGGGATGAGCCGGGCGTGGCGATGACCCTTTTCCGCTATTTCCAGACGGTTGGACTTCGCCCGGTAGCGGCGGGAAACATCAAAGGCATGGTCGACTACTATCGGACACCCGATACTCAACGTGAGTTCGCCGCGAAGCACGACCAGGACGTCAGGAAAGTGACATCCTTCGCCGACGCCACGAAGTTGTCGATGGAGACGACCGTGCTTGCGAATGCAACGGGATTCGGCGTTGCCCGCCGCGGCATGACCGGCCCGGCATGCGGTTACGTTCGTGATCTCGCGAAGTTGCTCCCCGCCGAGGCGATGCTCAACGGAGGAATCGTCGACTACTCGGTTGGCGCGGCGCCCCATACGGGGGGATTCGTCGTGGTATACGAGGACAACCCGTACAAGAGAACCCAGCTCGCCTATTACAAACTGGGCGAGGGTCCCTTCTATGTTTTCTACACCCCATTTCACCTGCCGCACATCCAGTTGCCGTCCACGATCGCCCGCGCTGTCATTCACGCCGATCCCACGGTGGCTCCGCTTGCGGGGCCA
>JBATEB010000193.1:0-18407 GCA_049663805.1 Burkholderiales bacterium
GCGTGACGGTGAGCGGCGCTCCGCAGCGGGCCACGGTCGTGTTCCGGATTCTGCAAGATGGCAATCCGGTGACCTTGAACGCTTCGGCTCCCATGATCACCAACTTTACGGGCGGTCCGTCGTTCTACGTGGCGTATGCGGTGGCCCAGGATGGGATCGCGACTCCCGCGGACTACAACGTGAATGCGAGCGCTCCCAACATTTCTCTGACGAACCTGTGGAACGGCACGCAGGGAACTCTGTCTCCCACGCCCGATGCCGACGGGTACTACACCGCGACCCTGGGCGGGGGCTCGGGCAACGTCACTACCGTCGACATTCCCGCCGGCGCCACCATGGTCACCGTGGCCATGATCAATTCGCTGGTGCAGACCAACGTGCCGGGCTTCCCGGGAGGCCTCACCCTGATCGTACCGGCCACGAAACAGGTTGCGGCCGGTCATACCGCTCGGCGGGCCATCGCTGCGAAGGAAAAGTGCAACGCGTGCCACGCGACGCTGGGAACCGATCCGACCTTCCACGGCGGCAACCGCAACGACCCGACGGTATGCGCGTTCTGTCACAACCCGCAGGGGCCGAGTGCGACGCGGAGTTGGCCGGCGCGCTCGAGCTTTTTCGTGCACGCCATCCACGGTGCCGCGAAGCGTACTGTCGACTTCAACTGGCATGGCACCGCGGCCGGGGCGACGGTTCTGGTCAATAGAGGTTTCTGGGAAGTGAAATTCCCCGGCATCCTGAACAAGTGCGAGACCTGCCACCTGCCGGGAATGTACGATTTCAGCGGCAGCGCCTACACGCCAACGCTGCTCGGCAACCTGCTGTACACGTACGCCGCTACCGGCACGGTGACGAATGACTTCGTGGTCTCTCCCTGGGCATTGGCCGCGAACCCGACGCTTACCTTCGGCGCGCGCTTCGACAGCGCCACTGGCACCGCGGCGGCGGACACCACCCTGGTGATCTCGCCGATCGCGACGGCGTGCTTCGCCTGCCACGACACCAATATCGCCAAAGCTCACATGGAGGGGAACGGCGCGTCGATCTACCAGCCTCGCAGCACGGCGCTCACGAAGACGGAACAGTGCCTGGTGTGCCACGGTCCGGGCAAGATTGCCGCAATCGCAGCCGTGCACGCCAAGTAGGCAAGGCAACCACTTGCGGAAACCGGACTCAGGAAGGACAAGAGATAAGGGATATGCCATGGGTCAGCGTAGATTCGCAGCGCAGTGGGTGAACGTCCTTGCGGTTGCCGGCCTGGTCGGAGCCGCGCTCGTCGGCTGCTCCTCGGGTGACAACGGCTCAGCCGGTCCCTCGGGCGTCGCCATCGCCCCCGTGCAGACCGCGACCGCGCTCACCATCACCGTCACCAGCGCCTCGGTCTCGAGCCCGCCGGTGGTCAACTTCAGGATGACCAACCAGGACGGAGCGTCCGTGACCGGGCTCACCGACACGGACTTTCGCTTCAACATCGCCAAGCTGGTGCCGGGCACGTTCGGGAACCCGTACAACTGGCAGGACTATCTCAACCGGGTCCAGGGCGGGGCCGTGGTGGGCACGCAGGAGCGCAAGGCCACCGGTTCTGCGTGGGGCAACCTCGTTTCCCACGGCGACGGCACGTACACGTACACGTTCGCCACCGACATCACGGCCGCTTCGGGCAACCCCTGCCCGGCGCCCTGCACCGATGCGGCCGGCAATGCGCTCGATATCAGCTATCAGCCGGGCCTGACGCACCGTGTCGGGATTCAGCTGAACAATACCGCGCTGCCGAGAGCAAACGGGACCTACGATTTCGTTCCGGCGGGCGGCGCCGTGTTCCGGCGCGACATCGTCAGGACCGAAAAGTGCAACGAGTGCCATAACCGGCTCGCGGCGCACGGCGGCGGCCTGCGCGTCGAGACCAAGCTGTGCGTCACCTGCCACAACCCGGGGTCCTGGGACAACAGCCCCGGTAATGTCCAGACCCTCGACTTCAAGGTGATGATCCACAAGATCCACCGCGGCGAGGAATTGCCGAGCGTGGTCGCGGGCGGCACGTACGCGATCGGGAACGCCGATTTTTCGACGGTCGTTTTCCCGCAGCCCATCGACAACTGCACCAAGTGCCACGACGGAGCGGATCCCGCGACCCCGCAGGGCGACAACTGGAAGAACCAGCCGAGCCGGGAAGCCTGCGGTTCGTGTCATGACAACGTCAACTTCGCGACCGGGGCCGGCCATCCGGGCGGCATCAAGGACAACTCGACCTGCCTCGCGTGCCACTCGAGCGGCGGCGAGGTGGGACCGATCGCGGATTCGCATTCGTTCCCCGCGAGGCTGAACGCGGCCGCGGACCGATTCAAGTTCACCGTCCTCGATGCGACCCCGACCGGTCCCGGCGACACACCGACGCTCACCTTCAAGATCGAGAAGGACGGGGTGGGGCTGGCCGATTTTCGCAGCGACCCGGCCTTCACGGGGGGCGGAGCCAGCACCCTGAACATCCGGCTCGCGTGGAGCACGCGCGACATCGGCAACGCCGGCAGCGGGCAGAATTACGGCCAGCCGGCGACCATCAATCTGCTTACCGCCGCGAGCGTGGCGCCGGGCGCCACTGCCGGCACCTACACCGTGACGGGCAGCACCATCCCGGTCGGAACGACCGGCTCGTTGCGGGTCTTCATGGACGGACATCCGGCGGGCGATGTCACCACGCCGGGGACGTTCACCGATCGGTTGCCGACCAAGAGCGTCTTCAAGGACTTCAAGATCGACGACGCGACAGTCGTGGCGCGGCGCTCGGTGGTCGACATCGCGAAGTGCGACGGCTGCCACCGGCGCCTGAGCCTGCACGGCAACAACCGCACCGACGAGCCGGGCGTGTGCGTCAACTGCCACAACCCGAACGCCACCGACAAGTCGCGGCGCACGGGCGTGGGCGTCGACGGCAAGACCGAGGAATCGATCGACTTCAAGCGCATGATCCACGCGATCCACGCCGGGCAGAGAGACGATCCGAGCACGACGACGGTGATCGAAGGGTATGGCTTCCGCGAGAAGGGTATCGTCGTCTACGGCTTCGGCGGCAGCGTGAACGACTTCAGCGACGTTCGCTTCCCCGGCATCCTGAGCGACTGCTCGACCTGCCACCTCAGCGGTAGTTACGAGCTCTCGGGCAGATGGGAAGAGCCTGACCAGAGCGGCGGCATCCTGGGCAGCACTGTCGACACGAGCGCTCTCACGAGCGATGCGAGCGACGACCTGAAGATCTCACAGACTGCCGCAGTCTGCTCGGCCTGTCACGACGGAAGTGCCGCGAAGCTGCACATCGAGCAGCAGGGCGGGCTGTTCTCGGTCACGCAGACGGCAATCGGCGCCAATTTCGAGCCGTGCTCCGTTTGTCACGGTCCAGGACGGCTCGCCGATGTGAAGGTTGTGCACGGCGTCAGATAACAAGCAAGCCTTGCCGAGAGCCGATCGTGCTGGAAACCTCCCGAGACGAGGCTTGCGGCGGCGCCCCGGGAAGCGACCTGATCGAACGAGCGGGCGCGTAGAGGACAAGGAAAGGTCATGAACAACAAGCAGCGGCTTTTCGCCGCACCGCTCCTCGTGGCTGGCTGCCTGGTGGCCGCACCGCTCGCCGCGCAGGAGGAAGGCAAGGGGAGTGCGCCGGCGCTCGCTTCGGAATACTCGGAGAAAGGCGCGGACACCTGTCTCGGCTGCCACAGCGTGGAGCCTTTCTTCAGCACCAAGCATGCCCGTCGCGAGGACCCCCGCACGCCGTTCGCCGGACTGCAGTGCGAGGCTTGCCACGGGCCGGGCGGCAAACACGCGAAGGGCATGGCCGCCGGGCAGCTGGTGCCGATCACGACGACTTTCGGCGCCAAGTCGAAGCAGACCGCCGCGCAGCAGAACCAGCCCTGCCTCGGCTGCCACGAGCGTGACGCCCGCGTCGGCTGGAAGGGGAGCCAGCACGAGGCCGCCGACCTGGCGTGCGTCAGCTGCCACCAGCTCCACACCGCGCGCGACCGCGTGTTGAGCGCGGGCGGGGAGACCGATGCCTGCCTTTCCTGCCATATCCGCCAGCGCGGGGACTTCTACAAGGCGTCGGCCCATCCGGTGCGCTACGGGACGATGCGTTGCAGCGACTGTCACAGTCCGCACGGCTCGGGCGCCGCGGGAAAGCTCCTCGCCAAGGCGACGCTCAACCAGACCTGCTACGCGTGCCACGCGGAGAAGCGCGGGCCGGTGCTGTGGGAGCACGCGCCGGTGAGCGAGGACTGCAGTCTGTGCCATACGCCTCACGGCTCGGTGCACGCCGCGCTCCTGAAGAAGCCGCCGCCGCTGCTGTGCCAGCAGTGCCACTCGCCGGCCGGCCACCCGAGCTTCGCGTACGCGGCGAACGGACTCCCGGGCGGAACGCCCTCGGGCTTCCTGCTCGCGGGAGGCTGCATCAACTGCCACTCGCAGGTGCACGGCTCGAACCATCCGTCGGGCGCGAAGTTGATGAGGTAGCTGGCCGGGCCCTGGACCAAGGACGACAAGATCATGACCTCCGCAACCCTCCGCATGCTGGTCTCGATGGCCGTGGCGGCTCACGCGGGCGCGGTTTCCGCGCAGCAGAGCGCGGCCGGAAACGCGCCGCCGGTGGACACCTCGCAATGGGAGTGCAAGTTGTGCCCCTATCCGCAAGGGGGCAGAGGCGAGGTCGGCGCCGGCGCCGTCAACGTGAGCAGCGACTCGTACCAGTTCGGACGGTACACGGGGCTGCGCAAGGAGACCTACCCCAGCCTGGATGCGAGCGCACGCTACGTCGAGGGCGCCGGGTACCTGGATTTTCGCGCAACCGACCTGGGATTGCCCTACGGGTCGGTCGCCTACGAGCATGGGATGCAGGGTGAGGCCAAGCTGTATATCCGCTACGCCGAGTTGCCCTTCCGCATCTCGGATTCGGCGCGCACCCCCTTCAGCGGGGTGGGAACCGGCTCGCTGAGCCTGCCTGCGGGCTGGGTGAGGGGCGTCAACACCCAGACGATGCCGGGGCTCGCAGCGAGCCTCCAGGAAGTCAAGATCGACAGCAGCCGCAGGCAGCTCGGCTTCGGATTCGCCATCAACGCCGTGCGCGACTGGGAACTCGGGGTGAACGTCCGGCAGGAGCGTCGCGAAGGCACCCGGCGCATGGCCGGATCGTTTTTCTTCAACACCACGCAGTTGATCGCGCCGGTCGACACCACCACCGACCAGATCGAAGCGTACGCATCCTACGCTGCCTCCCGCTGGCAGATCCGGTTTGCCTATCAGGGTTCGACGTTTGCCGACCACAATACTTCGGTGCGCTGGGACAATCCCTTTGCGGAAGTCCTTCCCGGAGCGACGCTCGGGCAGATCGGGCAGCCGCCGGGCAACCAGTTTCACCAGCTGAGCGCCTCGGGGGCCTACCAGATTACCGACACGACGCGCGCCAGCGCCAGTCTCGCCCTCGGCCGCATGGAGCAGGACGAGAATTTTCTGCCCGCGACGGTCAACCCCACGATCGCGCCGATCGCGCTGCCCCGCAGCTCGCTGCAGGGCCGGGTCGACACCACCCGGGCGGAGCTGAAGCTGGTCTCGGCGCTTTCCGCTCGGTGGGGGCTCAACCTCGCCTATTCCTACGACGACCGCGACAACAGGACCCCGCAGTCCGCGTTCACCTGGGTCACGACCGACTTGCTGGCGGTGGCCACCCCGCGCACGAACCTGCCCTACGGCTACACGCGAAACCTGTTCAAGGTGTCGGCCGACTACCGCATCACGCCGCGCGACAAGGCGTCCGTGGGAATCGACCGCGACGCTCAGGAGCGCAGCTTCCAGGAAGTCTCGAAGACGACGGAGGACACGGCCTGGGCCAAGTACGCGCTGCGTCGAAACCGGTTCGACGTGAGCCTGAATTACGCTCACGCGCGCCGCGACGGTACTTCCTACACGGCGGTGCCGCAGATCAGCCCGCCGGAGAATCCGGTGCTCAGGAAATACAACATGGCCGACCGCGAGCGCGACCTGATGGGCGTGCGCGTGGCAACGACCCCCGTGGAGTCCATTACGGTCGGACTCGATTACAGCCTGGCGAGGGACGACTACGCCAAGTCTCCGGTGGGAATGACCTACGGCAGGCAGCACAGTCTGGGCGCCGACCTCTCCGCGCAGGTGGGCGAAGGCACCCGCGTGCACCTCTATTACAGCAGGGAGGAGATCACGTCCCGGCAGGCCGGCGCGCAGTCGTTCACCAATCCGCCGGACTGGTCGGCGGAGAACGTCGATACGATCCAGACCGCCGGCATCGGAGTGAAGCACGCGTTGATCCCGGACAAGGTGGACATCGGGGCGGATCTGACCCGGTCGCGCTCGGTCGGCGACATCCGGGTTTCGGTGACAGCGAGCGATCCGTCTTTTCCCGGCATCGAGTCCGACATCGACAGCCTCAAGCTGTACGCGACCTACAAGGTGAGGGACGACCTGACGGTGCGCGCGAGCCTCTGGCGCGAGCGCTACAGCTCGCGCAACTGGGCGATCGACGGTGTGGGCGCCAGCACGATTCCCAATGTGCTCGCGCTGGGAGAGACCAGCCCCGACTACAGGGTCAGCGTGGCGAGCCTGTCGCTTCGCTACCGCTTCTAGGGAAGGCCTGAACGCCAGCCCTTCGCCGCGCCCCGCCGCAGCGGCAGGCTGCGCCGCGGCACGCGACCGGCCAGCCACTTGACCGAACGCCGCGCGCGCTCCGCGACCAGGGGCGGCGGCAATTGCAGGTAGTCGTCGTTGAATACCTCGAAGCTGTAGTCGCCGCGGTATCCCATGCGATCGAGGCTGCGAACCAGTTCGGCGACCTCGTCGCCGTGCACGCCCTCCCCGGGGAAGACGCGGAAGTGGCGCGCGGTGTTGATGCGTTCCTCCGGCGAGCGCGTTTCCTGCCACATGAAGTCGGCGAGCTGGACGAGGAAAATCCTGTCGGGACTCACGCAGTCCAGTCCGTCGAGCGAGAAGCCCGTCGCCAGCATGTGGAAGGAATCGAGCGCGAGACCCAGGTTGGCGCGGTCCGCGCGCTCGATGACCTCCCAGGCCTGCGGGTACTGGTTGACGACCCTGCCCCAGGAAAGCGCCTCGTAGGCGATGCGGATGTCGAACGGTATCGCGAGCATCGCCAGCTTGCGCAGGTCGCGCGCGAGCAGCTCGGGATCCTCGCCCGCGTGCGCCGAGGTCGAGGAGCAGACCAGCAGCAGCTTCGAACCGGCCGCGTGGCACATCTCGAGCATGCCCTTGGCGATGTCGATCTTGTAGGCGTGCAGGTGTCCGGAGAGTCCTTCGAAGTCGCGCAGCACCTGGAACCCGGTGACGCGCAGGCCGCTCGAGCGCACCGCCGCGACGGCCGAGGCCTCGCCGCCGGGATCGCCGACGATGTCGCGCGCCGAGAGCATGACCTGCGTGAATCCGGCGGCACGCATGGCGGCGAGCTTCGCCTGCAGCGTTCCCGCCAGCGTCACGGTGTCCATTCCGAAATCGTCGAGGTTCACGCGGCCTCCGTCGCGGCGCGGTGCGTCACTTCGCCGCCGGCTGCAGGTGACTGACGACGAGTTCGAAGTTGACGCCGCCGAGATACACCTGGGTAAGCGCGCCCTTTTCGCTCGGCTGCACCGAGCCGTGATCGACGAACACCATGCCGCGCTGCTCGAGCGCTTTCGTTGCCGCGAGGACATCGGGCGCGCCGAGTCCGATCCGCACCAGGCTCTCCTCCCAGACGATATCGTCCGAGCCGGGCGGAGGCTCGATGAGCTGCAGGTAGAACTTGTGGCAGGGACTTTCCAGCAGCGTTCCCTTGGGCAGGATTCCGAAGTACCGGCCGCCGGGCAGGACTGAAAAGCCGAGCAGGTTCCGGTAGAAATCGATCCAGTCGCGGCTGCGCTCGGCGTAGACGCTCTGCACGATGCCGAAATAGTGCAGTCCCGCGAGCGCCGGGGGATGGCGATCGGCGCCCGGCAGCGGCAGGAAATCGACGTCGTAGATCGAGAAATCCCTGTAGCGGTCGACGAAATAGATCAGGCTGTCGCCGACCCCGTGGATGCCGGGAATGTTGAGTTCCATCGCCGAGGCGCGCGTCGGCATCTCCCAGGCGCCGAGGTCCAGCGCGTGACGGTAGGCCTGCGCCGAATCCCGCACGCGCAGCGCGAACGCCGACAGGACCGGCGTGCTGGCAGGCGCGGAAAGGCCGGGGAGGGCGTCCGGATGCGCGTTGACGATCAGGTTCATCGGGCCCTGACGGTAGAGCATGACTTCGCGCGAGCGATGCCGCGCGACCGGTGAGAAGCCCATCGTCTGCAGGATGTTTCCCAGCGCCTGCGGTTGCGAGGTGGCGAACTCGATGAACTCGATGCCGTCCAGGCCCAGTGGATTGGTCGGTTCGGGATGCTGTTCGCGGATCGTCATCGTTCCCCTCTCAAATCGCGAAGCCGGGCTGCGACCTCCAGCTTCGCGAAATTCTACCCCAGTTCGCCGCGCCGACCGCCCGTGCAATCGGGTGCCGTTCCCGCGGCAGCCCATCCGTCCGAGGATACGCGGCGCGCGGCGCCCGGCTGTGCGGCGTGTATGATGTGACCTCGCGAGTAGCAACACGGAGGACCAGTATCAAGAGGGAATTGCGCGCCGGGTTGTTGTGGGAGTTTGGCCGATCCGCGGCGTGGGTGGTGCTGGCGGTCGGTATCGTCCTGTCCGTCGCCGCATGGTTTTTCGCCCGGTCCGTGGTCGAGCGCGACGCGCGCATCAAGTTTCAGTCCGTCGCGAGCGCTGCCGCGGCAGCCGCTCAAGCGCGCTTACGCAGCTACGCGGATTTGCTGTACGGTCTGCAAGGCTTGTTCCAGGCCGAACCGGCGGTCGACCGCAACGCCTTCGACCGTTACATCTACAGTCTGGATCTGCCCGTGCGCTATCCCGGTGTCCGCGCGGTTTCCTATGTTTCCCGCGTGCCGGCCTTCGCGAAAGCGCGATTCGAAAAGCGGTTGCGGCTGGATCCGGAGCTCGTCCGGCGCGGGTACGGGGATGCCGTCATCAAGCCCGCCGGAAAGCGCCCCGAATACCTGGTGATCACGTATGTCGAACCGCTGCACGCCAACAGGACCGCGCTGGGTTATGACGTTGCCTCGGACAAGGAGCGTCTGGCCATCGTCGAGCAGGCACGCGACACGGGCATGCCGATCCTGTCGAAGCGCACCGCCCTGGTAACCGATCCGACCCGGAGCGAAGCCGGGGTCGTCATGCGTCTGGCGCTGTATCGCAGCGCGTTCGTTCCGGATGTCGAGCGGCGTCGCAAGGCCTTCAGCGGTCTGGTAAACGTGACTTTCGTGGTGCGCGAAATGGCGCAGCACATGATGTCCGGCGAAGGCTACGAGAAATTGAGTTTCAGCATCCACGATGTCGGCAGCGCAGGCGGCGACCCGAATGCGGCGCCGGAAGAACTGTACTCGAGCGCCTCTCCCCAGGCCGGCGCGGTTCTCACGGATTCCTTCTACATCGACGCGGGCCAGCGCCGCTGGGAACTGAAATTCAGTGCCCCGGCGGAAAACTTCCTGCGAGCCACCGATCCCGTGCTGCCCTGGGCGGCGCCTTCCGCGGTGCTGCTGGCAAGCCTGCTGCTGGGCGGTTTGATCCGCTCGCTGACCGGCTCGCGGGAGCGGGCGAAGACGCTGGCTGCGCGGATGACGGCCGATTTGCTCGAGAGTCAGGCCAGGCTCACCGAGGAGCAGCGCCGGACGCAGGAGTTGATCGAGGTGCTGCCCAACCCGATTTATTTCAAGGGTACCGACGGCCGCTATCTCGGCGTAAACAAGGCATGGGAAACCTACTTCGGCATGCCGCGCCAGGCGTTCCTGGGCAAGACCGTGCACGAACTCTACCCCGGCGACCCCGGGACCGCGCAGAGGCTGGACGCGGACGATCAGGCGCTGTGGAACCACCCCGGGACCAAGGTGTATGAAACGACCATCATGACCCCCGACGGAAACCTGCACAACACGATCTACTACAAGGCCACTTTTACGGGCCCCGACGGAGGCATCGCGGGATTGATCGGCACCATCGTCGATATCACCGAGCGCAAACAGGCGGAGGTGCGGCTCGCGCTGGAACACGCCGTAACCCGCTTGTTGTCGGAAGCCGATCTGTCGAGCGAAGTCATGTCGCAAGTGATCCAGATCATCGGCGAGGCCTTCGGCTGCGACTGCGGCGCCTACTGGATCGCGAACGAGACCGAGCAGGTGATGGTGTGTGCCGAGACCTGGAGTGCTGCGTCCGGGGAAATCATCGAATTCACGGCGGGCAGCAGCCGGATGAGGCACCCGATGCATCTGTCGGGCGGGCTGTTCATGCGCGCCTGGAGCAGCGGCGAGCCCGTATGGATTACCGATGTGACCCAGGACACGAAATTCAGGCGGGCTGCACTCGCGGAAAGAGCGGGGCTGCGCGCGGCTTTCGCGTTTCCGATCCGGTCCGGAAATCTGGCCCTCGGCGTCATGGAGTTTTTCAGCCGCGCGAACCGTCCGCCCGATGAGGCGCTGTTGCGGAGCACACGCGCGATCGGCAGCCAGATCGGCTTGTTCATGGCGCGCAGGCAGGCCGAGGAGCGCATCCGGCGTCTCGCGAATTACGATGAGCTGACCGGGTTGGCCAACCGAAACATGTTCAGCCAACGCCTCGGTCACGCGATCGCCCAGGCGCGGCGGGACGACAAGCCGTTGGCAATCCTGTTCCTCGACCTCGATCGTTTCAAGAACATCAACGACACCCTCGGCCACGCAGCCGGAGACAGCGTGCTCAGGGAAGTCGCGAAACGGCTGGGCGAATGCCTGCGCGAAAGCGATACCGTCGGGCGTCTCGGCGGGGACGAGTTTGTGGTGCTGCTCGAAGCGATTCCGCAACCGATGCACAGCGCCGTGGTGGCGCAGAAACTCCTCGCCGCCGTCGCCAGACCGTTCACCTTCGAGGGACAGGAATTCCACCTTACCGCGAGCATCGGCATCAGCGCCTATCCCGCCGACAGCAGCGACATGGAGATCCTGCTGCGGAACGCGGACATCGCGATGTATCGCGCCAAGGAGCAGGGCAAGAACAACTATCAGTTCTACTCGGCAAGGATGAACGTTCATACCCTGGAACGCATGGCGCTGGAATCCGGCCTGCGCCACGCGCTGGATCGCGACGAATTCGTGCTCCATTACCAGCCCAAGGTCGATGTCGGCAGCCGACGCATCACCAGCGCGGAGGCATTGCTGCGCTGGCGGCATCCAACCAGGGGATTGGTTCCGCCCATGCAGTTCATTCCGCTGGCGGAGGAAACCGGCCTGATCGTGGCGATCGGCGAGTGGGTGCTGAGGACCGCCTGCGCCCAGAACAAGTCCTGGCGGGCGCAAGGGCTGCCGCCGCTGCGCATCGCGGTGAACCTGTCGGCGCGCCAGTTTTCGCATGAAAACCTGTTAGAGGATGTCGAAAGGGTGCTCAACGAGACCGGACTGGATCCGGCTGCGCTGGAACTCGAAATCACCGAAAGCATGGTGATGCACGATCCGGAGCGCGCAGCGATGCTGCTGGGCAAGCTGAAGACCATGGGAGTAGGCATTTCGATCGATGATTTCGGCACCGGCTATTCGTCGCTCAGTTATCTCAAGCGCTTCCCGATAGACAGTCTGAAGATCGACCGCTCGTTCGTAAAAGACCTGCCGCTGGACGTCGAGGATGCCGCGATTACCCAGGCGATCATCGTGATGGCGCACAGCCTGGGACTCAAGGTAATCGCCGAGGGGGTCGAAACGGCAGACCAGGCAGGCTACCTGCGTACCCATGGATGCGACGAGGCGCAAGGGTACTACTTCGGCAGGCCCGTGCCGGCGGACGAGTTTACCCGCCTGCTCCTGAAAGCGGCCGGATCCAGGGAAGGGCGACTGCCGGCATGATGACCTGCCGGAAAATTCCGCTATCATCTACCCCGGCAGGCAAAACCTGGAACGGGGCACATGTCGAAGCTCGATCTCTCCATCGCGACCACGGATTACGATCATTTCCGCGATTTCAGGCTCGGAGCGGTCCAGGCGGAGGGTATCGACCATACCTGGCTCAATCTCGGCCATCACGAGTGCTTCGCGCGCTTCACCGCCAACCGCGAATTCGACTTGTCGGAGCTTTCTTTCGCGAAGTTCGCGACCCAGGTGACGCGCAGGGACAGCGACATCATCGGGCTTCCCGTGGTCTGCTCGCGGCTGTTCCGCTTCGGCTCTTTCTACGTCAACCGCAGGAGCAAGATCGCAAGCGTCGAGGATCTCAAGGGCAAGAAGGTCGGCTCGCCCGAATGGGCGCATTCGGCGGCCGTCTACATGCGCGGCTGGATGCACAACGACATGGGCGTCAAGCTCACCGACGTACACTGGGTCCAGGCCGGGGCGAACTCGCCCGGGCGCGAGGAAAAGGTCGAGCTCAATCTCCCCGAAGGACTGAGGCTAACGCGCATCGCCGACAAGTCCCTGAGCGAATTGCTCTCGGCCGGGGAAATCGACTGCGCCATCATCGCCCGCCCGCCCAACTGCTTCCTCGAGGGCCATCCCGACGTGGTGCGCCTGTTTCCGGACTACCTGGAAATGGAGGAGAAGTACTACGAGCGCACCCGGGTCTGGCCGATCATGCACATCATCGCGATGAGGAAGCGGATTCTGGACGAACATCCCTGGGCCGCGCGCAATCTCTACAACGCCTTCCAGGAATCGAAGCGCCGCAGCCTCGAGCGCCTGCTCGACCCGGCCGTGTCGCGCTACCCGCTCGCCTGGCTTCCCACCTATGCCCGCCGGATGCGCGACCTGTTCGGCGGCGATCCGTTTCCCTATGGGATAGAGGAAAACCGGGCGACCTGGGAGCAGATGGCGCTTTATGCGTATCAGCAGGGCATCGCGCACCGCCAGTTCGCTCCGGAGGAGATTTTTCCCCGGGGCGTGATGACCAAGGTGATCGTTTGAAATCCGCAACGGAGAACTCATGAACGGCAACACCCCGAAGTCGGGCGGCACGGTTGCGGCCGAGCGCCTCGCCGATCTCGCCGCGGCGAGCCGTATCCTCGCCGCGCAGGGCGTGGTCGACGGATTCGGCCACGTCTCGATGCGCCATCCCTCGGCCCCGGACCGCTATCTGATGGCGCGCTCGATCGCCCCGGCCCAGGTGATCCCCGACGATATCATCGAGTACGACCTGGACAGCAATGCCTGCAACGCCGGCGGCCGCGCGAGCTTTCTCGAGCGCTTCATCCATGGCGGGATATACAGGGCGAGGCCCGACATCATGTCCGTCGTGCACAGCCATTCGGTGTCGGTGATCCCGTTCGGCCTGGTCGGGGTGCCGATGCAGGCGATGTTTCACAACGCGGGCTTCCTGGCGGCGGGCGTGCCCGTTTTCGACATCCGCGAGAAGTTCGGTGCGACCAACCTGCTGGTGAGCGACGGATCCAAGGGAACGGCGCTCGCCGGGGTCATGGGCGGGAGAGACGTCGCGCTCATGCGTGCCCACGGCAGCGTCGCCTGCGGGCCGACCCTGCAATCGGCGGTGTTCCGCGCGGTCTACACCGAGGTCAACGCCCGCATCCAGCACTGGACCCTGGCGCTCGCGGGCGGCGCGAGGATCGCAGCGCTCGACGAGGAAGAGGGCCGGCTCGCGGACGCGATCAACCAGACCGCGGGCATGCGTGCCTGGGAGCTGTGGCGCAGCCAGGTTCGCAGCCAGGTGGCCTGGTGACCACGCGGAGCCCGTCGCCGTCGCTTCTGCGCCGGAGTCCGGATGCATCATGCATCTCACGCCTCCGACTTACTGGTGAATACAAGCGCGGCAGCCGTGAGAGCGCCGTACAGGGCGAATCCGGCGGCCACCGCGATAAAGAAGGAGGTTGCGCCCGCGCCGAACCAGTAGAGCGCCAGGAGCGCGCCGCCGGCGCTGCCAAGAAGCCGCAAGCCGTTCGCGAGCACCGCGAGCCCGACCCGCCCCAATCCCTGCGTGGCGAAATAGAGCGCCATCCCGAGGCCGTATAGCGCATAGATCGGCCCGACGATACGCAGGTACGAGACCCCGATGCGAACGACCTCGGCGTCCTCGGTGAAAAGGCCCATCCACAGCCTCGGAAAGAGCGCGAAGAAAATGCCGACCGTGCCGCAGGCGACCGCGGAGGTCGCGCCCGCGGTCCAGGCGATGCGGCGCGCGCGGACGAACTGCTTTGCACCCCAGTTGGTGCCGACCATCGCGACGATGGCGAAGCCGATGCCTGCCGCGAGCGGAATGAGGATGTATTCGAGGCGCGCGCCCATCGCGTAGCCGATCGCGGTCTCGCGGCCCAGATGGCCGGCGATGCCCGTGAGCACCACCACCGACAGGTTGGTGATCCCGTTGTTGATCATGCCGGGCACGCCGACGCAGAGAATTTCCCTGAAGAGCTCCGGCTGCACACGCACGCCGCGAAAGACGAGTGCGACGAGCGAGCGGGACGAGCGCAGGTAGCCGACGAGCACGAGACTCCCGACGCCGAAGGTCAGCGCCAGTCCCCAGCCCGCGCCAGCGGGCCCGAGCGCCGGCAACGGCCCCCAGCCGAAGATCAGCGCCGGTGAAAGCGCCAGGTGCGCGAGCACGGCGCCGACGATCACCGCCGCGGGCAAACCCATGTTGCCGGTGCCGCGCACAACGTTGCCGAGGAGATTGAGCAGGAAGATCGAGATCGCGCCGGCGAAGGCGACGTTCGCGTAGGCGAGCGCCGCGGCCAGGACTTCCCCTCGTCCGCCCATCCACTGGAAGACGAGCGGCGCGCCCGGGATCATCAGCCCCGAGAAGATCGCGGCGAGGATCACGGCGAGCGCGAAGGTGTGGCTCGCGAGCGCGTCGGGGCGGTCGCGTTGCCCCGAACCGAGCGCGCGCGCGACTGCCGAGGAAACGGCGCCGCCCATGCCCCCGGCGGCGGTGTGCTGCACCAGCATCACCCAGGGAAAGGCGAGCGACACGCCCGCGAGCGCGTCGGCACCGAGCTTGCCGACGAACAGGCCATCGAAGGTGATCATGCCGGCAAGCGCCAGCAGGTTGAGCACGTTGGGCGCCGCGAGGCGCATCAGCGTGGGAAAAACCGGCGCCTCGAGGATCATGCGCGTGCGCGCGGCGATCGGCCGCGTCGGCGCGGGCGATGGGTTTGAAAGAGAGAGGGCTACGCTTCCGCTGTCCATGTGCATACTCCTTCCGCAACAATGCGATCGGAGCAGTGCTTGGACGCGAAATGCGTACTTGGGGACCGGGTGACCGCTGCTGACCCGGCTGGGCGCGCCCGGAATCGGCGCACCCACAAAACCATATTGGCGCCCGGATGGGCGCTACGTCTTCAAATCGTGTCGATATCTCCAACGAATTTCAGCTCGCGGATGCCGTGCCGTAGCCGAAATCGTCGAAACAGCGTCACGTTGTTCGCCTTGCTCCATACGCCCACCGCGAGAGACTTTGCCAATGTCGTTTCCCCATTCAACGGTAAGCGGAGGGATTCCACGTGTGCCCTTCGTCCTGTCCTTCCTTGCACCAGGCGTACAGCGCGTCGTACATCACCATGCCGTGCTTGAGCATCTCGTGGTCGTCGGCAAAGGTGCGCGACAGCCCGAGCGAGATCGCCGCCAGCCCCGGCGCCTGCGGCGCGAGATCCAGGCGAGCGGTGTCCGCGCCGCGGACAATGACCGCGAGCCGCTCGAGGGCAGGATCGGTCAAGCGGTAGTGCTTCAGAAAGGCATCGAAGCTGCAGCGCTCGCCCTCGTGGGAAAAGCGGGCGTCGGGGATATCGTAAGGCGTCGCGCCGCGC
The DNA here is from genome assembly GCA_049663805.1 of Burkholderiales bacterium. Taxonomy (GTDB): domain Bacteria; phylum Pseudomonadota; class Gammaproteobacteria; order Burkholderiales; family SG8-39; genus VBDM01. The sequence goes on from JBATEB010000193.1 coordinate 15,848, forward strand.
TCCTGCGCCGCGGCGAGCACTTCTTTCGCCGGAACGTAGAGGAACTCCGCGCCGGGATCGACGAAACGCGCGACCAGCCACGGGCACGCGATGCGGTCGATCTTCGGTCGCTCGCGAGTCACCCAGCGTGTGTTGGCACCTGCGGGCTTCACGTCGAGCGCCAGGCCCGCGGCTTTCCAGCCTTTCTCGATTCCGCCCCGGAGATACTGCGCAGCGATGCCGTGATCGCCGAGCGCTTTCGCCACCCCTTGGCTCACTTCGAGCCCGTGCACGCAGTACGCCACGACGCGGCTCGCTCGCGGCAGCTCGTCCGCCCACTCGGTGATGCGCTCGGGGTCGCGCCAGAGGGCTCCCGCGATCATCTCGGTCGCCCAGCGAAACGACTGGTCTTGCCGCACGTCGATGATCAACGGGGGCCGGCCCCCGCGAATGGCGGACAGAACTTCGCCTGCCGATATGGAACTTGCCAATGTGGATGCGTCCATCGCTTCCTCGCTCCCAACGGAGTCAAGTGAAGCAGAGCTTGGACGCGGGCGTCTTGGACCGGTTTGGAGCCGGGCGGGGAGTCTGCGTTTTCCCCGCGAGGGAGCTATATTGGAGGGGCGCCGGGGCGATGTCAAGTGCCGCTGGATGCGGGTCCGGGTAAACTGGCGGCGGACCGTAAAGGAGGCACGGCATGTCCAGGACCGCATTGAAGGAAGCAGGCGGGGCCGCATCAGAGGTCGAGGTGAAGCAGCAGCTCGTCGACTGCATACGGATGCTCGAACGCTCGGACATCATCGACTACAACGGCCATGCCAGCATCCGCACCGGCGAGAATCGCGTCCTGATCAACATCGGTTCGTGCCAGCGCAGCCAGCTGAAGGTCGAGGACATCTGCACCATCGACTTCGGCGGCAACGTCATCGAGGGCAAGGGCAAGCCGCCGCTGGAATTTCACCTGCACGTGGGCATCTACAAGGCGCGACCCGAGGTGAAGGCGGTCGTGCACGCGCACCCGAAGTGGTCGACCTTCCTCACCATGGTGGGCGAGCCCTACCGGCCGGTGTACGCGCAGGGGTCGCTCATCTACCCGATGCCGGTGCTCGATTCGCCGAACTCGATCAACAATCCGGCGATGGCGGAAAGGCTGGCGAAGACGCTCGGCGACCGTCCTGCGGCGATGATGAAGTCGCACGGTGCGGTCACCGTCGGCAAGGACATCGTCGAGGCGTTCGTGCTCGCCAACTACATGGAGGAGAACGCCTATCGGCAGTACATGGCGCTGCAGATCGGCAAGCCCTATTCGTTCAACGACGGGGAACTGGCGCTGTGCCGCGAGAAGCTCTGGAACGCGGCTCTCTTCAAGCGCACCTGGGATCATTTCCGGGCGAAGCTCGGCTGAGTCGTTCGTCCGCCCGGGGCGGACGCCGCTTCCGGCCCCGGGGAGCAGGCCTCCCTAGTGCCGCTGACCGAGACCCTCCATCGCCAGCCCCTTGGCTTCGACCCGCGCAAAATCCATGAATGCCCGCGCCGTTGCCGAAAGTTGCTTGCCCACCGGATAGGCGAAGTGCCAGTGGTTCTCGATGGGGAAGCCCTCGACGTCCAGGCAAAGCAATCGCGCGGGCTCGGGTTCCAGCCGGAGCGTGAAACGCGACATGATAGCCACGCCCAGGCCGGCCAGAATCGCCTCCTTGATTGCTTCGTCGGTGCTGAGTTCCATCAGAATTTTCGGGGCGAGCCCGCGCCGCGCGAACATCCGGGTTGCAAGCAGCCGCGTCCCGGACCCGGGTTCGCGCATGAGGAAGGGCTCCGCGGCGAGGCGCTCGAGACTGATTCGCCGCGCGCCGGCGAGCGGATGGTCGTCGCGAGCGAAAACCACCATCGGATTGGACAGGAGCGCCTGGGTCACCACGTCTTCCCGGTCGAGCGGAGAGGCGAAGACGTACAGATCGTCCTCGTTCCCCGCGAGCCGGTCGATCAGCCTCTGCCGGTTGTGAATCTCCAGCGACGCTTCCACTCCAGGATAGCGCTGGAGGAAGGCGCCGAGCATGCGCGGGGCGAAGTACTTGCCCGTCGAGCAAACGGCGAGACGCAGATGCCCGTTCTCCACGGCGCGCATGCGGTTCAGCGTCTCCTCGAGCGCCGCCAATGCGCGGAAAACCTCATGGCAGCCGGCATAGAGATGCTGACCCGCGTCGGTCAGGAAGAGCCGCCTGCCTACCTGTTCGAACAAGGGCAGGCCGACCGTCTCGGCGAGCTTCTTGACCTGCACCGAGGCCGTGGGCTGGGCGATGTGGAGTTCTTCGGCGGCACGGGTGAGACTCCCCAGCCTCGCGCTTGCCTCGAAAACGCGGAGCTGGGGCAGCGTTCCGTGCCTCAGGTAACGATGGATGGCTGACTGCAGCACGGCGATTCTCCTTGAATCGATTGCCATGCCGCCGTGCCGCAAGCGCACAGCGGCCTTTACCTCGTGGGGTGAAGGCCGCTGCCGGAAAAACCGCCTTCACCCGATGGGCAAAGGTCTCGCCTGCATCGACGTGGATGCTGACGCGGCCGGGGCGCAAAGCCCGTCTTGACG
>JBATEB010000194.1:0-24054 GCA_049663805.1 Burkholderiales bacterium
CGGCGGTCGGTCCGCGCGCTTCGGCCGCCGGCTGCGGAGCGGGGCTGGGCGAGGCGGCCGGCGTACCGCTTCCCGAGCCGGCGTCGGAGTTCGTCGCGGGGGGCGGCATCGCCACCGGGGCCGCCTGAGCGGCCGGCTGCAAGGGGTTCGCGGCAAGCGGTGCGGCGGCGGGAGCAGGGCCCGGCGCCGCCGGATCGGTGAGGCGCAGTGTGCCTATTCCCCAACCCAGTGCGAGAGCCGCGGCGAGCGCCGCCGCGCCGATCCAGATCCCCCGCCGGTCCTTGCGCGCCTTGTAGAAATCGGAGTCGCGCACGGCCCTTCTGACCTCCGCCTCGGTCACCGCGTGCGTGCCGTCGGCGAAGGCCGCGAGCAGCGCCTTGTCGGCAAGGATGTTGACCCGGCGAGTCAGCCCCTCGGAGACCTGCGTGATCAGCCGCACCGCGCCGGAGTTGAAGATCCTGGGGCCGCGATAGCCGGCGGCGCGCATGCGAAAGTCGATATAGCTCTCGATGTCGCTGCGCACCAGGGGTTCCAGGCGAAAGCTGTGAGTGATGCGCTCCTTCAGCTGTCGCATTCCGGCGGTGTCCAGATGCTGGTCGAGCTCCGGTTGCCCGAACAATACCAGCTGCAGCAGCTTGTGGCGGTCCGATTCCAGGTTCGACAGCAGCCGGATCTCCTCGAGGGTCTCGTCGGGCATCGCGTGGGCTTCGTCGATCAGCACCACGACCCGCCTGCCCGCGGCGAAAAGCTCGATGAGATGGTCCTGCAGCGCGCGCAGGACCCGCGACAAGCGAGTCTTGTCCAGATCGACCTTCAATTCGTCGCCGATCGCGAACAGTATTTCGTCGCGCGACAGCGACGGGTTGGCGAGATAGATGGATTCGACCGTTGCGGGCAGCCGTTCGATCAGCACTCGGCACAGCATCGTCTTGCCGCTGCCGACCTCTCCCGAGACCTTGACGATGCCCTCGTCGTGGGTGATGGCGTAGAGCAGCGCCTCGAGGGTGGCGCCGCGGTTCGCACCCTCGAAGAAAAAATCCGTGTGAGGCGTGATGCGGAAGGGCGGCTCTTTCAGGCCGAAATGGTCTAGGTACATCGAGAAACCTCCCCCGAGGCGCGCCTACTGCGGCTTTTGCAGCGATTCCATGCGGGAGTAGAGCGTCGTGCGGTTGATGCCGAGCATCTTGGCGGCCTGGCTGACGTTTCCCCGCGTGAGTTTCATCGCCGCATCGATGTACCCCTGCTCCCAGGCCTTGAGCATCTGGTCGAGATTGAAGCCGCGCTCCCGCTGCAGGTGGCGTTGCGCCTGATCGACGAGCGTCCCCGGGTCCGAGGGCAATCCCGGACCCCCGTCGACCTGCGTTTCGAGATCGAACTCCGGCTCGAGCTCCATCGGGGAAAGCTTCTGCCCGGCGTATTTCGTCGTCAGGCGAATGACGACGTTGCGCAGCTCGCGCACGTTCCCGGGAAAGTGGTAGTCGTGCCAGGCTTTCTGCGCCGCTTCGTCGAGCGCAAACGGCGTGAGCTTGGCCTGTTCCGCGTAGAACTTGCGGTAGTGGTCCAGGAGAAGCGCCCGGTCGTCGTCCATTTCGCGCAGCGACGGGACTTCGATCGTGAAGACCGACAGCCGGTGATAGAGATCGGCGCGAAAGTTTCCCTTTCTCACTTCCTGTCGCAGGTCGCGATTGGTGGCGGCGATGACGCGCGCGCGGGAGAAGCGCTGCTGCGTTTCCCCGACGCGCTGGAACTCGCCGTTCTCCAGGACGCGCAGGAGCTTGGCCTGCAGCTCGAGCGGCAGCTCGCCGATCTCGTCGAGGAACAGCGTGCCGTCGCTCGCGTCCTCGAAGTACCCGGACTTGTTCTGCGTCGCGCCGGTAAAAGCGCCCTTGGTATAGCCGAACAGGGTCGGCTCGACCAGCGTGGGCGCGATCGCCGCGCAGTTGAGGGCGAACCACGGCTTCACGCGCCGCCACGACAGGCGGTGCAGCAGGCTCGCGACCACTTCCTTGCCGGTCCCGGACTCGCCCTCGATGAGCGCCGGAAAGGGCGAGTCCGCGTACTGGCTGATCTGGCTCTTGAGCTTCTGCAGCGCCGCGCTCTTGCCGATCAGCGGATCGGCTTCGGCGACCCCCTCTCCGGATATCTCCGCCGCGCGAAACTGCAGCGCGTGCGCCAGGATCTTCTTGAGATTTTCCGGGTCGCAGGGCTTGGCGACGAACTCGGCGGCACCGAGCGTGCGGGCGTGTCGCGCATTGGCGGCATCGTTCTGTCCCGAAAGCACCAGGATCTTCATTGCCGGGGAGTGCGCGAGCAGATCGCTGATCAGCTGGAAACCCTCGTCCGGCCGGTGAGGCACCGGCGGCAGTCCGAGGTCGACCAGGGCGAGCTGGGGCGGCTCGTCGAGCTGCCGCAGGAGGCTTACCGCGTGCTGCCGCGAATCGCTCACCATGACCTCGTAGTCCTTGCCGAGGGCGTAGGACAGGGTCTCGGTGATGAGCGGATCGTCGTCGACGATCAGCAGGCTCGGCTTGGCGTTTTCAGGCATGGGCTTCGATACTTTTCAGGAAGGCGCGCTCGAGCGACGCTTCGCCGTGGCGCTCGCACAGTGCGCGCGGCGCGCCGGTATAAGCCAGGCTCCCGCGATGCAGCACCGTGATGTCGTCGCAGACTTCGCCGATGTCGGCGAGCGAATGCGAAGTGAAGAGCAGCGTGTGTCCCGCGGCCTTGAGCTTCGACATGAGTTCCTTGGCGCGGACCCGCGCCCTGGCGTCGAGTCCGCTCATCGGCTCATCCAGGACGTACAGGTCCCGGTCCGAGAGAAAGCAGGCCGCGAGCCCCAGCTTCTGGGTCATGCCCTTGGAATAGGCGCGCACCGGCTTGTCGAGCGCCTCGGGGTCCAGGTCGAGCGCCGAGAACGTTTCGCGTACCTCGGCTTCGGCGTAACGCCGCCCGAACAGCCGCAGCATCATCGCGATGAATTCGCGCCCGGTCAGAAAATAAGGGGCAGTGAACCGTTCCGGCAGAAATGCAACGCCCGCGCGCGCCCTCGGCTGGCGGTGCCCGACGCCGCGGACCTCGATCGTCCCGGAGTCGAGGTTGCAGAAATCGAGCAGGCACTTGATCAGCGTCGTCTTTCCCGCCCCGTTGAGGCCGGCGAGCCCCATGCATCGACCTTCAGGGAGGTCGAAGTCCACCCCGCACAGGGCGGCGGCGCCCCCGAAGCTCTTGGTCACTGCGCGGAAACGAACCAGCGGTTCGGGCATAAGGCGAGCAGCCCTTTTTTGAAGTTGCGTCGATGATAGCGCAAAGGCGGCGTCGTTTCACGGCAGGATCCGAGAGGGGCGCAAACATTTCCGGATTCGAGGTCGGATCGCGTCGCCGGCGCCCTTTCTGCGCTAGAATCCGCGTTCCGCGACTTCCCTGCAGGCCGCCGTGGCGACAAGCAATCTGGTCGAGGTCGAGAGCGTCACCTTCAGCTACGACCGGCGTCCGATCCTGAAAGACATCAACCTGGTCGTCCCCGCGGGCAAAGTCGTCGCCATCATGGGACTGTCCGGCTGCGGAAAGACGACGCTCCTTCGCCTGATCGGGGGGGCGCTGCGCCCCGACCGGGGCGAGGTTCGAGTCGCCGGCCGCGTGGTCAACCGGCTCGCCGACGAGGAGCTTTTCAGGCTGCGCCGAAAGATGGGAATGCTGTTCCAGTTCGGGGCCCTGTTTACCGACTTGTCCTCGCTCGACAACGTTGCATTCCAGATGCGCGAGCACACGAACCTGCCCGAGTCGCTCATTCACGATCTCGCGCTCATGAAGCTGCAGGCGGTGGGCCTGCGGGGTGCCGCCGATCTCATGCCCTCGGAACTCTCCGGCGGCATGGCGCGGCGCGTCGCCCTGGCGCGCTCGATCGCGCTCGACCCGATGCTGATGATGTACGACGAACCCTTCACCGGGCTCGACCCGATTTCCCTCGGCGTCATCGGCCAGCTGATCCGCCGGCTCAACGACTCGCTCGGTGCCACTTCCATCGTCGTGACCCACGACGTCGCCGAGGCGCTCGACCTGGTCGACTATGTTTATTACATGGCCGCCGGAAAGGTCGAGTTTCACGGAACCCCCGACGAGGTGCGTTCGGCGGTGCTTCCCTCGCTTCGGCAGTTCGTGCGCGGGGAGATCGACGGGCCCTCGCCCTTCCACTATCCGGCGCCGGAATACCGGCAGGATCTGCTCGCGCAATGACGCAGCGCGTTCCCGAGCTGGTGCGGGCGCTCGGCGCGCGCATCGTGAGCAACTGGATCTGGCGCCTCGGGTTCGCGTTCCGGTTCTTCTGGGTCATGCTCAGAGAATCCGGGACGAGTTTTCGCCGCTTCCATCTCACCATCCGCGAAATTTATTTCGCGGGCGTGCTCTCGCTCATCATCATTCTCGTGTCGGGCCTGTTCGTCGGCATGGTCCTCGGGCTTCAGGGCTACGACACGCTCGTTCGCTACGGTTCCTCGGAGGCTCTCGGCGTGCTGGTGAGCCTGTCGCTGGTCCGCGAGCTGGGTCCGGTGGTGGCGGGATTGCTTTTCGCCAGCAGGGCCGGGAGCGCGATCACGGCGGAGATCGGGCTGATGAAAGCGACCGAGCAGCTCTCCGCCATGGAGATGATGGCGGTCGACCCCATCGCCCGCGTGGTCGCGCCGCGCTTCTGGGGAGGCGTGATCTCCATGCCGCTGCTGGCGGCGCTGTTCTCCGCGATGGGGGTGTTCGGCGGTTATCTCGTCGGTGTACGCCTGATCGGCGTCGACGAGGGCTCGTTCTGGTCGCAGATGCAGGCGGCGGTGGATTTTCGCGAGGACGTCCTGAACGGCGTCATCAAGAGCGTGGTCTTCGGCATCGCCGTGAGCTGGATCGCGGTCTACGAGGGATACGACGCTCCGCCGACCGCAGAAGGGGTCTCGGGCGCGACGACGCGCACCGTGGTCACGTCCTCGCTCGCGATCCTGGCGCTCGATTTCGTATTGACCGCATTGATGTTCAGGGGAACCTAGTCATGATGACGCGCAGAGAGCTGGACCTGTGGGTGGGAATCTTCGCGGTGATCGGAATCGCCGCGCTGCTGTTTCTGTCGCTCAAGGTGGCGAACCTCGCCTCGTTTTCGGCGGCGGACTCGATCCAGATCAGCGCCAAGTTCGAGAATATCGGCGGACTCAAGGTCCGCGCCCCCGTGAAGAGCGCCGGCGTGGTGGTCGGCCGGGTCGCGGACATCCGCTTCGACAACCAAAGCTTTGAAGCCGTGGTTTCGATGAACATCGACGGCCGCTATAGTTTTCCCAAGGACACTTCGGCGAAGATCCTGACCTCGGGGCTTCTCGGCGAGCAATACATCGGCCTTACGGCCGGCGGCGATTCGGTCAACCTGAAGAGCGGTGATGCGTTGAAACTCACGCAATCCGCGGTAGTGCTGGAGAATCTCATCGGGCAGTTCTTGTACAATAAGGCGGCCGAGGGGGACGGCAAGAAATAGGATTCGATGCGGAACCGCGTAACGAAGGCCAAGCCACTTTGCGCGGCGCTGCTCCTCGCCGGAGCGCTGGCGGGATGTGCCACCTCGGGCGAAAATCCGAGAGACCCGCTGGAGCCGCTCAATCGCGCGGTTTTCGGCTTCAACGATTCGGTCGATAGCGCAGTGATCAAGCCGGTGGCAACGGGCTACCGCGCCGTGGTGCCGGGAATCGTCCGCACCGGGGTTTCAAATTTCTTTTCCAATCTCGAGGACGTCTGGGTTGCGGTGAACGATGTGCTGCAGGGCAAGTTCCAGGAGGGGCTCGACGACTTCGGGCGCGTCCTGATCAATTCGACGTTCGGGGTGGCGGGACTTTTCGACTTCGCTTCCGACATGGGGATTCAGAAACGCAATGAGGATTTCGGGCAGACTCTGGGCCGGTGGGGCGTGGGCAGCGGCGCCTATCTGGTTCTGCCGATCCTGGGGCCTTCGACGGTTCGCGACGGCTTCGGTTTTCTGCTCGATACCCAGTCCGACCTGGTCTTTCAGATCGACGGGGTTCGAGCGCATAACTCGCTTTATGCGACGCGCGCGATCAGCAATCGCGCCAATCTTCTCGATGCCACCAGCGTCATCGAGCAGGCGGCGCTCGACAAGTATGCGTTCGTTCGCGAGGCCTGGCTGCAGCGCCGCCGCAACCTGGTCTACGACGGCGATCCGCCGAGGGAAAAAGACGATGACGACTCGCGTTAGAATACGCGGCATGGCTGCCACGACTCTCCCCCGAGTCCTGCTCCTCGCTCTGTTCGTCCCGCTCGCGCAGGCGCAGAACACCGCGCCCGACGTCCTGGTGAGGTCGATCACGGAGGATGTCGTGGCGGTGCTGAAGCAGGACCGGGACGTCCTGGCGGGCAATCCGAAAAAGGTCGCCGAGCTGATAGACACCAAGATCGTGCCTCACTTCAATTTCATCCGCATGACCCGTATCGCGATGGCGCGGAACTGGCGCCTGGCCTCGCCCGAGCAGCAAAAGGAGCTCGCGGCGGAATTCAAGACGCTGCTGGTTCGCACCTATTCGACCGCGCTTTCGAATTTTCGCGACCAGCAGATCGACTTCAAGCCCCTGCGCTCGCGGCCCGAAGACACCGATGTCACGGTCAAGACGGAGGTTCGACCGTCGGGATCGTCCCAGCCGGTCGGCATCGACTATGAAATGGAAAAGACTTCCAACGGATGGAAGGTCTACGACGTCAAGGTCGGCGGGGTGAGCCTGGTGACGACCTACCGCGATACCTTCGCGAGCGAAGTGCGCACACACGGGGTCGACGGCCTCATCAAATCGCTTGCGGAAAAGAACCGGCAGGGCGCACAGGCCAAGTCGGGCAAGACGTGATCCGGCGCGACGGCGATTCGCTGATCCTCGCGGGGGCGATCAACCTGGAGACGGTCCCCGCCCTTCTCGACGCCGTAGTCCTCGAGCTGCGGCAAGGCGCGCGAGTGGTCGATTTCCGCGAGGTTACGGAAGTGGACTCCTCGGCCGTGGCGCTCGCTCTGGAATGGCTGCGGCTGGCCTCCGAGGGGAAAACCGGGTTGCGCCTGGCCAACCTGCCCGCCGCGATGCAGAACCTCGCCAAGCTCTACGGGGTATCCGAGCTGCTCGAGTCGGCACCGGCCTGATTTTCCCCGCGGGCAACGACCTGGCATGACCGCCGCGATCGAATTCCGCGACGTCCACAAGCGTTTCGGCGATCTGCAGGCGCTGTCCGGGATCGACTTCGACGTCGCCGAAGGAGAGTTTTTCGGCCTGCTCGGCCCGAACGGCGCGGGAAAAACGACGCTGATCAGCGTTCTCGCCGGCCTGGTGCGCGCCGACCGGGGTTCCGCCCGGGTCGCGGGTCACGACGTGCGCTCGGACTACCGCGCGGCGCGCCGGTCCCTCGGGGTCGTGCCGCAGGAGCTGGTCTTCGATCCGTTCTTCAGCGTGCGCGAAACCCTGCGCATCCAGTCCGGCTACTACGGCCTCCGGGACAACGAGCCCTGGATCGACGAAATCATGGCGCACCTCGACCTCGCCTCCAAGGCCGACGCCAACATGCGCGCGCTCTCCGGCGGAATGAAGCGGCGCGTGCTGGTCGCCCAGGCGCTGGTCCACAAGCCGCCGGTGATCGTGCTCGACGAGCCGACCGCCGGCGTCGATGTCGAGCTGAGGCAGGCGCTGTGGCACTTCATCCGGAGGCTCAACCGGGACGGCCATACCGTGGTGCTCACCACGCACTATCTGGAGGAAGCCGAGGCGCTGTGCAGCCGCATCGCGATGCTGAAGCAGGGACGCGTGGTGGCGCTCGACTCGACCTCCAACCTGCTCAGGGGCGTGCACCACCTGTTCCTTCGCCTGCGGCTCGACGGAGAGCTTCCCGCGCAACTCCGGCCGCTCGATCACGGCGGCCCCGCCGGCGGCCATCTGCTCAGGCTGAAGAGCTATGACGAAGTCGAGCCGGCGCTCGCCTGCGTACGAAACGCGGGGCGGCGCATCGAGGAGATGGAGCTGGCCCAGCCCGATCTCGAGGACGTGTTCGTCGACCTGATGCAAAAATCATGAGCGGGTTCCCGACGCTTCTTTACAAGGAAATGCTCCGGTTCTGGAAGGTCGGCACGCAGACGATCGGCGCGCCCGTGCTCACCGCCGCGCTTTTCCTTTTCCTCTTCGGCCACGTCATGGAGGGCCGGGTGCAGGTGTACGGCAGCGTTCCCTACACGGCGTTCCTCGTGCCGGGCCTGGTGATGATGTCGGTGCTGCAGAACGCCTTCGCCAACAGCTCTTCGTCGATCATCCAGTCCAAGATCACGGGGAACATCGTCTTCGTGCTGCTGCCGCCGTTCTCTTATTGGGAGTTCTTCGCGGCCTACGTGCTCGCCGCGGTCGTCCGGGGGACGGTGGTCGGCACGGCGGTGCTGCTGGTGACGCTGCCTTTCGTCGGGATGAGTTTTCTCAACCCGCTGTGGATCCTGGCTTTCGCCCTTACGGGGAGCGCGGTCCTCGGATCTCTCGGCATGGTGGCCGGTATCTGGGCCGAGAAGATCGATCAGGTCGCCTCCTTCCAGAACTTCCTGATCATGCCCCTGACCTTCCTGTCGGGCGTGTTCTATTCGATCCACTCGCTCCCCGCGTTCTGGCAGGGGGTCTCGCATTTCAATCCGTTTTTCTACATGATTGACGGCTTCCGTTACGGCTTTTTCGGCGTTTCGGACGTTCCCCCGGGTCGCAGCCTGGCCGTCGTCGCCGTTTTTCTGGGTTTCGTTTCAGGTACCACGCTCGTGCTGCTCAAGCGCGGGTACAAGTTGAGGCACTAGGATGATCACGCCCGAACAACTTCAAACCTACATCGAGCAGGGACTGGCATGCAGCGAGGTGCGCGTCGCCGGCGACGGGCAGCATTTCGAAGCGCTCATCGTGAGCGAAGCCTTTCGCGGCAAGAGCCGGGTGCAACGGCACCAGCTCGTCTACGCCGCGCTCGGGGAGCGCATGCGCGCGGAGATCCACGCCCTGTCGATGCGCACCCTCACCCCCGAAGAAGCGGCGAGTGGATAGGCTCATCATCCAGGGAGGCGTCCCGCTCTCCGGCGAGATCCGGGTGTCCGGCGCGAAAAACGCCGCGTTGCCGCTGATGTGCGCGGCGCTGCTCACCGGCGAGCAGCTCACGCTGTCCAACGTGCCGCACTTGCGGGACGTGAGCACCATGCTGCGGCTGCTCTCCCAGATGGGCGTGGAAGTCTCGCTCGATGACCGGCTGGGTCTGTCACTCAAGGCGGAGCGACTGTCCGATCCGGTCGCGCCCTACGATCTGGTGAAGACCATGCGCGCCTCGATCCTCGTCCTGGGGCCGCTCCTCGCGCGTCGCGGCGAGGCCCGCGTCTCGCTTCCGGGGGGCTGCGCCATCGGCCAGCGTCCGGTGGACCTGCACATCAAGGGACTCGAAGCCCTGGGAGCCGTGATCGCGGTCGAGCAGGGTTACATCGCGGCGCGGGCGAAGCGCCTGAAAGGGGCCCGCATCCTCATGGACCTGGTCACCGTCACCGGCACGGAGAATCTCATGATGGCGGCCTGCCTCGCGGAAGGCACAACGGTGCTGGAGAACGCCGCGCGCGAGCCCGAGGTCGTCGATCTCGCCCAGTGTCTTTCGGCGATGGGCGCGCGCATCCGGGGAGCGGGCACCGACCTCATCACCATCGAGGGGGTCGCGCGGTTGCACGGAGCCGCCCACCGGATCATGGCCGATCGCATCGAGACCGGGACCTTTCTCGCCGCGGCGGCCGCGACCGGAGGCGAGGTCAAGCTGAACGGCACCGACGCCGGGATTCTCGACGCGGTACTCGAGAAACTTCGTGAGACCGGCGCGCAGGTGCACGCCGGCGGTGGGACGATCTCGCTCGCGATGCGCGGGAGGCCGAGCGGGGTGAGCGTGCGCACCGCGCCCTACCCCGCGTTCCCGACCGACATGCAGGCCCAGCTGATGGCGCTCGACGCGATCGCCGAAGGCACGTCGGTGATCACCGAGACCATTTTCGAGAACCGATTCATGCATGCCCTGGAGATGCAGCGGCTCGGCGCCGACATCGAGATTTCGGGCAATACCGCGATCGTGCGCGGCGTCGGCGAGCTCCAGGGCGCGACCGTGATGGCGACCGACCTGCGGGCCTCGGCGAGTCTCGTCATCGCCGGCCTCGTCGCCAAGGGCGAGACCACCATCGAGCGGGTCTATCATCTCGATCGCGGCTACGAGTGCATCGAGGAGAAGCTGGCGCAGCTCGGCGCGCGCATCAAGCGCGTTCACTGACATTTGCTGCGTCCTCCCCGGGCGCTGCGGTAAAATCAAGTCTTTTCACGCGGTTACGATGTGATCACTCTCGCGCTTTCCAAAGGCCGGATCTACGACGAAACGCTGCCGCTGCTCGCCGCGGCCGGCATCCGCCCGCTCGACGATCCCGAGGCCTCGCGCAAGCTCATCCTGCGCACCAGCGACCGCGACCTGCGGCTGCTCATCGTGCGGGCGTCCGACGTTCCGACCTACGTCCAGTACGGGGCGGCGGAGCTGGGCGTTGCCGGGAAGGACGTGCTGCTCGAGCACGGCGGGGCGGGACTCTATCAGCCGCTCGACCTCGGCATCGCAGCGTGCCGGATGGTGGTGGCGGTGTCCGAAGGCTTCGATTACGCGGACGCGGTGCGGCAGGGCGCGCGCCTGCGCGTGGCGACCAAGTACACGCACACCGCGCGCGAGCACTTCTCGGCCAAGGGCGTGCACGTCGACCTGATCAAGCTCTACGGATCGATGGAACTCGCGCCGCTGGTCGGGCTGGCCGATGCGATCGTCGATCTGGTATCGAGCGGCAGTACGCTGCGCGCCAACCGCTTGCGGACGGTCGAGGAGATCCGCCCGATCAGCGCGCGCCTGATCGTCAATCAGGCGGCGCTCAAGCTCAAGCGCGAAGCCATCCAGCCTCTGCTCGACAAGCTCTCCAAGGCCGCCGCAGCGCATGCCTGAGATCGCGCGTCTCTCGGCCGGGGAGGCCGATTTCGGCGAGCGCCTGGCGAAGCTCACCGCGTTCGACTCGGCCCTCGATGAGGGGATCGAGCGCGCGGTCGCGGCAATTGTCGCCGACGTGCGCGAGCGGGGCGATGCGGCGGTGCTCGAGTACACCGGGTGCTTCGACCGGATCGCGGCCGCGCGCGTCGCCGATCTGGAGATTCCGCGCCGCGAGCTCGAGCAAGCGCGTTCGCGGCTGGAACGCGACCGGCGCGATGCGCTCGAGCAGGCCGCGGCGCGCATCCGCGCCTTCCACGAGCGGCAACTCGCGAAATCCTGGGAATACACCGAAGCCGACGGCACCCGGCTCGGCCAGCGCGTCACCCCGCTCGAGCGGGCCGGACTGTACGTTCCGGGCGGCAAGGCGGCGTACCCGTCCTCGGTGCTGATGAACGCCCTGCCGGCGAAAGTGGCGGGGGTCGGAGAGCTGATCATGACCGTTCCGACGCCCTCGGGCGAGCGCAACCCGCTGGTGCTCGCGGCGGCGGCGATCGCCGGGGTCGATCGGGTGTTCGCGATCGGCGGCGCGCAGGCGATCGCCGCGCTCGCCTACGGCACGCAGAGCGTCCCGCAAGTGGACAAGATCGTCGGGCCGGGCAACGCCTATGTCGCCGCGGCCAAGCGCCGGGTGTTCGGCGTGGTCGGCATCGACATGGTCGCCGGTCCTTCCGAGATTCTCGTGATCTGCGACGGATCGACCGATCCGGACTGGATCGCGATGGACCTGTTTTCGCAGGCTGAGCACGACGAGTCGGCGCAGGCGATCCTGGTCTCCCCCGACGCGGCGTTCCTCGAGCGCGTGGCGCGGAGCATCGACACGCTGCTCGCGGAGATGCCGCGGCGCGAGGTCATCAGGGAGTCGCTCCGACGGCGCGGGGCGCTGATTCACACGAAAAGCCTGGAGGAGGCCTGCGATATCGCGAACCGCGTCGCCCCCGAGCACCTCGAGCTCTCGCTCGAGGATCCCGAAAAGTGGCTCCCGAGAATCCGCCACGCCGGCGCGATCTTCCTCGGGCGGTATACGTCCGAGGCGCTCGGCGACTACTGCGCCGGCCCGAACCACGTGCTGCCGACCTCGCGCACCGCGAGATTCTCCTCGCCGCTCGGCGTGTACGATTTCCAGAAGCGCTCGAGCGTGATCGCCGTATCGCGTGAAGGCGCCCAGGCGCTCGGGCGTCTTGCCGCGACGCTGGCGCGCGGCGAGGGGCTGCAGGCGCACGCGCGGTCGGCCGAATTCAGGCTGCTGGCGAAGCCCGGGGGCAAAGCGTGAGCACCGGACCGGAGGAACTCATCCGCGAGGAAATCCGCGCGATGACGGCGTACGCGGTTCCCGCCGCCGACGGGCTGGTCAAGCTGGACGCCATGGAGAACCCCTACGGCTTGCCGCAGGCCCTGCGGCGCGAGATCGGCGACGCGGTGGCGGGCGCCGAATTCAATCGCTATCCGGACCCCGCGGCTCCGGCCCTGCTCAAGCGCCTGCGGGAAGTGATGGCCATCGGGCCCGAGCACGGGGTCCTGCTCGGCAACGGTTCCGACGAGATCATCCACATCATCATCCAGAGCGTGGCGCGGCCGGGCGCCGTGGTGCTCGCGCCGCGGCCGAGCTTCGTCATGTTCGGCGTCTACGCGCAGCTCGCCGGCGCGCGCTACGTCGGAGTGCCGCTCGGGACCGATTTCGCGCTCGATGCCGAAGCGTTCCTGCGGGCGCTCGCCGAGCACCGGCCCGCGGCCGTGTTCATCGCCTACCCGAACAATCCGACCGGCAACCTGTTCTCGGAGGATGCAATCGACGCGATCATCGCCGCCGCGCCCGGGCTGGTCGTGATCGACGAGGCTTACCATGCTTTCGCCCGCAAGACCTTCATGGGGCGGCTCGCGACCTGTCCCAATCTGGTCGTGATGCGCACGCTCTCCAAGCTCGGGCTCGCCGGCATCCGCCTCGGCTACGCCGCGGCGCGCCCCAAGTGGATCCGCGAATTCGACAAGGTGCGCGCCCCTTACAACGTCAATGTGCTCACGCAGATCGTCGCCGAGCGCGTGCTCGCGCACCCCGACGTGATCGAGGCGCAGGCCCGCGACATCGTGGCGGAGCGCGGGCGCCTGGCCGCCGGTCTCAAAGAGCTCCCCGGCGTGACGGTGTTTCCGAGCGAAGCCAACTTCGTCCTCGTTCGCGTTCCCGACGCGCAGCGGATCGTGGAGGGCATGCGCCGCCGCGGCGTGCTGGTGAAGAGCCTGCACGGCGGCGTCCCGCTGCTCGACCAGTGCGTGCGGATCACCGTCGGCACGCCGGAGGAAGACCGGCGTTGCATCGCCGCGCTGTCGCAAGCGCTTGCCGAAGCGCTCGCCGTGCGCTGATTTGGTGTAGGCTATCCGCTCAAGTCCACCGCAATGTCCACGCGCGCCGCAAAAGCCGACCGCAAGACAGCCGAGACGCAGATCGCGATTTCCGTCAATCTCGAAGGCAGCGGCCGCGCGAACCTCGCGACCGGCCTGCCGTTTCTCGACCATATGCTGGATCAGGTCGCGCGCCACGGGATGCTCGACCTGGACATCCAGGCGAAGGGCGACCTGCGCGTCGACGCCCACCACACCGTCGAGGACATCGGCATCACGCTCGGCCAGGCGGTGGCGCGCGCCGCCGGCGACAAGGCGGGCATACGGCGCTACGGGCACGCCTACGTTCCCCTCGACGAGGCTTTGTCGCGAGTCGTGATCGATTTCTCGGGGCGGCCGGGACTCGAGTACCACGTTCAGTTCAAGCGGGCGCTGATCGGCGAGTTCGACGTCGACCTGGTGCACGAATTCTTCCAGGGGTTCGCGAACCACGCCCAGGTGACGCTGCACATCGACAACCTGCGCGGCGACAACGCGCACCATCAGTGCGAAACGATGTTCAAGGCTTTCGCACGCGCCCTGCGCATGGCGCTGGAGCCCGATCCGCGTTCGGCGGGCGTCGTCCCCTCGACCAAGGGCACGCTCTAGGCGCCGCCTTGGGCCCGCCCCGCCATGCGCATCGCGGTCGTCGATTACGGCATGGGGAACCTGCGCTCGGTGTCGAAAGCGATCGAGCACGTCGCCCCGCAGGCGGCGGTCGAAGTAACCTCCGACCCCGAGCGGGTGGCCGCTGCCGATCGGGTGGTCTTTCCCGGGCAGGGGGCGATGCCCGATTGCATGCGCGAGATGCAGGCGCGCGGTTTGCGCCTGGCGGTGGTGGAGGCGGCTCGCACCCGGCCCTTTCTCGGGATCTGCATCGGGCTGCAAATGCTGTTCGAACGCAGCGACGAAGGCGGCGTCGCCGGCCTGGCGCTGCTGCGCGGAACGGTGCGCCGCTTTCCGGGCGAGGCCATGGTCGACTCCGCGGGGCGCCGGCTCAAGGTGCCGCACATGGGGTGGAACCGGGTCCGTCAGGCCGGCCCGCACCCCTTGTGGTCGGGGATCGAGGACGGCGAGCGCTTCTATTTCGTCCACAGCTACTTCCCCGAGGCGCAGGAGGCGGCAGTGGTGCGGGGAACGACCGATTACGGTGTCTCCTTTACCTGCGCGGTCGCCCGGGATAATATTTTTGCGGTACAGTTCCATCCGGAAAAAAGCCATACTGCCGGCTTGCGCCTCCTCGCCAACTTCCTCAACTGGAATCCCTGAAGCCTCCCATCGGCAGCCTCCGGCTCCCGGCCTCCGAAGTCCCGCTCGCTTTCAGACTCGATGCTGATCATCCCCGCGATTGATATCAAGGACGGACGTTGCGTCCGCCTGAAACAGGGAAAAATGAGCGAGGCGACCGTGTTCTCGGAGGACCCGGCCGGCACGGCGACACACTGGAAATCCGAAGGCGCCCGCCGCCTGCATCTGGTCGATCTCAATGGAGCGGCCGCGGGAAAGCCCAGGAACGAGGCCGCGATCCGCGCGATCCTCCAGGCGCTCGGCGGTTCCTTGCCGGTGCAGCTGGGCGGAGGCATTCGCGACCTGGATACCATCGAGCATTACCTCGACCTGGGCGTGAGTTACGTCATCATCGGCACCGCGGCGGTCAAGAATCCCGGGTTCCTGCAGGATGCGTGCACGGCATTTTCCGGACACATCGTGGTGGCGCTCGACGCCAAGGACGGGAAAGTGGCCGTCGAAGGCTGGTCCAAGATGACCGGTCACGACGTGGTGGACCTGGCGAAGAAATTCCAGGACTACGGGGTCGAGGCGATCATCTACACCGATATCGGCCGCGACGGGATGCTCACCGGCGTCAACATCGACTCGACGCTGAAGCTCGCGCGGGAGTTGCGCGTCCCGGTGATTGCGAGCGGGGGGTTGACCGATCTGGAAGACGTCAAGGCGCTCTGCCGGATAGAGACCGAGGGCATCACCGGCGTGGTGACCGGCCGAGCCATCTACCAGGGCTCGCTCGATTTCAAGAAGGCTCAGGCCGAAGCCGACAAACTCGCCGGGGGCAAGGACTGAGGTCGATTCGGCGGCCGGTTCCCGCGCCTGCAGCCCGCTCCATGCTCGCCAAGCGCATCATTCCGTGTCTCGACGTCGATCGCGGACGCGTCGTCAAGGGAGTCAACTTCGTCGGCTTGAAGGACGCGGGAGACCCCGTCGAGATCGCGCGGCGGTACAACGAGCAGGGCGCGGACGAGCTGACCTTTCTCGATATCACGGCGAGCTCGGACGAGCGCGATCTGATCCTGCACGTCGTCGAGGAGGTCGCGGCGCAGGTGTTCATTCCGCTCACCGTCGGCGGCGGGGTGCGCAAGGTGGAGGACGTGCGCCGGCTCCTCAACTCCGGAGCCGACAAGGTGTCCATCAATACCGCGGCCGTACACAACCCGCAGCTGGTCGCCGACGCCACCGGCCGCTACGGCTCGCAGTGCATCGTGGTCGCCATCGACGCCAAGCGCGTCGGGTCCGCTCCCGGAGCGCGGAGCGGGTGGGAGGTTTTCACGCACGGCGGGCGCAGGCCGACGGGTCTGGACGCGGTGGATTGGGCGCGTACAATGCAGAAACGTGGCGCGGGCGAGATCCTTCTGACAAGCATGGACCGCGACGGCACGCGCGAAGGGTTCGATCTCGCGCTCACCCGCGCGGTTGCCGACGCCGTCGATGTTCCGGTGGTCGCGAGCGGCGGCGTCGGCACGCTCGATCACCTGGCGCAAGGTGTGCTCGAGGGCCGCGCCGATGCGGTTCTCGCCGCAAGCATTTTCCATTTCGGCGAATTCACCGTGCGCGAGGCGAAGGAGCACATGGCAAAGCGCGGAATCGAGGTCAGGCTCTGAGTTGACGGACACCATGGACTGGCTCGGGAAAATCAAGTGGGGCGAGGACGGTCTGGTCCCCGCCATCGCCCAGGAGGTCGCGACCCACAAGGTGTTGACGCTCGCGTGGATGAACCGCGAGTCGCTTGCGCGCACGGCGGCGACCGGCGAGGCGCACTACTGGTCGCGTTCGCGCGGGCGCCTGTGGAGAAAGGGCGAACAGTCGGGCCATGTCCAGAAAGTCCGTGAAATCCGGCTCGACTGCGACGACGACGTGGTGCTGCTCAGCGTCGAGCAGGCCGGCGGGATTGCCTGTCACACCGGCAGGCACAGCTGTTTTTTTCAGAAACTCGAGAACGGGCGCTGGGTGGCGGCGGAGCCGGTGCTCAGGGACCCCAAGGAAATCTACGAGCGATGAGCGACATACTCGAGCGCCTGGCGGACGTGGTCGAAAGCCGGAAAACGGGCGATCCGGACAATTCCTACGTGTCGAGGCTGTTTGCCCGCGGGCCGGACGCGATCCTGAAAAAAATCGGGGAGGAGGCGACCGAGACGGTCATGGCCGCCAAGGACGGCGACAAGCTGCGCATCGTCGGAGAGACGGCGGACCTGTGGTTCCATTGCCTGATCATGCTGGCGCAGCACGGCCTGCGGCCCTCCGACGTGCTCGCGGAGCTGCGCCGCCGCGAGGGCATCTCGGGAATCGATGAGAAGGCGGCGCGCGCACAGACCCGACGCGTCGAGGCCGAGCGGAAGTAGGATGGACGCGAGCAGCTGTATTTTCTGCAGGATCGTCCGGGGCGAGATTCCCGGAAAGAAGATCCATGAAGACGCGGATATCCTCGCCTTCCTGGATATTCGCCCGCTTGCCCCCGTGCATTTCATGATCATTCCCAAGCAACACATCGCCTCGCTCGCCGAGTGCGACGCGGGCCACCAGGGGCTGCTGGGCAAGCTCCTCGTCGCCGCGCCGCGGCTGGCGCGCGAACAGGGGGCGAGCGACGGATTCCGCACCATCATCAATACCGGGCGTGTCGGCGGGCAGGAGGTGTATCATTTGCACGTACATGTCATCGGTGGCCCGGAACCTTTGGGCCCGATGCTGAGACGAAGTCAGGCGTAGGTTCGGCGAAGCCCTCGATGCAGGGGGTGATGCCCGTCTGGCGCCCCGAACAATCGGTCCCCCGGACGAATACCCGCGGGGACAACGGAAGGAGTATCGCGATGGGTACCTGGAGCATATGGCATTGGCTGGTGGTGCTGCTGATCGTCTTGCTGGTCTTCGGGACGAAAAAGCTGCGCAACATGGGCGCCGACCTCGGCGGAGCGGTCCGCGGGTTCAAGGACGGAATGAAGGAAGCCGGGGCGAAGTCCTCCGAAAGCGGATCCCCCACGCAATCGCAGCTGGGCGGTCGCACGATCGAGGGCGAGGTCAAGGACAAGGTCAAGACCTGAGCGGCAGAAAGTCTGCGGATGGATACGAATGCCGGGCGCGGTCCCGGCTTCTTTTTTTGAACGGCCTGGAGTTGTTCGCCTTCCGTGTTTGACGTTGGATTCTCCGAAATGATGGTTATCGCCGTGGTGGCGCTGATCGTCATCGGACCCGAGCGGCTGCCGCGCGTGGCGCGCACCCTGGGGCATCTGTTCGGCCGCTTGCAGCGCTACGTGAACGACGTCAAGGCCGATATCAACCGGGAGATGGAACTGGAGGAGTTGCGCAAGTTCAGGAGCACGGTGGAGGACGCGGCGCGCGGATTCGAGAGCAGCGTCCAGGGAGAGGTGTCGAGAGCCGAGACCGAACTGGACGGTTTGACGAAATTCGAGGACGCGCCGGACGCGCCCGCCCCGGCGCCGGTCCCGGCGGACGCCGCTTCGGGGTCCGGCCCGGCCGGCGCCGAGACGCAGGGTGATACTCCCACTCCCGCGCGCCCGGAAACTTCCTCGCGCTCGGAAAAGACCGCAGCCTGAGCTTGCGCTCAGCCGAGTATGGGCACGCAGGACACCTTCATCTCCCATCTGATCGAGCTGCGAAACCGGCTGCTGCACGCGATCGCGGCGGTGTTCCTCGTGTTCCTGTGCCTGTTCTACTGGGCAAAGGATCTCTATGCGTTGCTCGCCAAACCGCTGCTCGCCGCCCTTCCCGCCGGCGGTCAAATGATCGCGACCGACGTGGTCGGCGTGTTCCTCGTGCCGGTCAAGGTGGCTCTGCTGGTGGCGTTCGTGATCGCGTTGCCGTACGTTCTCTACCAGGTGTGGGCGTTCGTCGCGCCGGGGCTGTACGCGAACGAGAGGCGCCTGGTCCTGCCTCTGGTGGTCGCGAGCTCGCTCCTGTTTCTGGTCGGGATGTCCTTCGCTTACTTCCTCGTATTTCCGATGGTCTTCAAATTCATGGCGTCGGTCGCCCCGGAAGGCGTCGCGTGGATGACCGACATCGACAAGTATCTGTCTTTCGTTCTGACCACTTTCATCGCGTTCGGGGTGACCTTCGAAGTGCCGGTGATCGTGATCGTGCTGGTGCGCGCAGGCGTCATTTCCATAGAAAAGCTGAAGGAGTTCCGTCCTTACGTGTTCGTCGGCGCCTTCGTCGTGGGGGCGATCTTCACGCCGCCGGACGTGGTCTCGCAGTTCATGCTCGCAGTGCCGCTGTGGCTCCTGTACGAGCTCGGAATCGTGCTCGCTCGCTTCGCGGGCAGGCCCTCCGGCGCGGCCGGGGAGGGCGCGGCCGCCGGCGAGGCGCTCGACAGCCCGGAGGTCGGCCAGAAATAAGACCGCCGGCGGCTTTTCAGCGACGCGGCCGCTGCTGTGTCGGGCGCTTGCCGACCGCGATCCTGACTTCGATGTCCTTGCTGTCGCGCCTGAGCTGGAGCGAGGCGGGTTTCCCCGGGACGAGCGCCGCGACCAGGTTGAGCATCGAATTCGGGTCGTTCACGGGCTTGCCTTCTATGGCGATCAGGATGTCGCCGGGTTTCAACCCGGCGCGTTCGGCGGGCCCGTTACGCAGCACGCCGGCGATGAGCACCCCCTTGGTGGACGAAAGCCGAAACGACTCGGCGATTTCCGGCGTGATCTCCTGGGCCTCCACCCCGATCCAGCCGCGGGTCACGGCGCCGGTCAGGATGATCTGCTCCATGATTTGCCTGGCGCTGCTTGCGGGGATGGCGAAGCCGATGCCGAGCGATCCGCCCGATCGGGAATAGATCGCGGTGTTGATTCCGACCAGGTTCCCGGCCGTGTCGATGAGCGCCCCGCCCGAGTTGCCCGGGTTGATCGCCGCGTCGGTCTGGATGAAGTTCTCGAAGGTATTGATGCCGAGCTGACTCCTGCCGAGGGCCGAGACGATGCCCATGGTCACGGTCTGCCCGACGCCGAAGGGGTTGCCGATGGCGAGTACCACATCGCCCACGCGCAGCGCGTCGGCATCGCCAAAGGTGATCGCCGGCACCGGACCGCCCTCCAGGCGCAGAACCGCAATGTCGGTTTCGGGATCGGAACCGACGGCCTTCGCCTTCAGTTTCTTCCCGTCCGCGAGCGCCACCTCGATCTCATCGGCCGCCTCGACCACGTGGTGATTGGTGAGCACATATCCCTTGGAGCTCACGATGACGCCGGAGCCGAGGCTCGCCGAGCGCTGCGGCTCGTCCTCGGGACGGTCCCCGAAAAAGTGCCGGAAAATGGGATCGTCGAGAAGCGGATGCCGCGGTGTCTTGATTTCCTTGCTGGTAAAGATGTTGACGACCGCGGGAACCGCTTTTCTCACCGCGTCGCTGTAGGAGGCCGCGCGGCCGGGAAGGCCCGGCGAGCCGGCCGCCTGGCGCAGTTCAACCACCTGAGGCCCCACGCTCGGGCGGCCGAGCCAGTCGGGCTTGAGCGTCGTGACGACGAAGAGCACTCCGACCGCAACGGTGGCGGTCTGCGCGAATATGAGCCAAAGCTTACGCACTGGAATTTGAGCCGGTTTCGTCCCTGCGGGCTTCAGTTCTTGTCCGCGGCGGTCCGCCGCCGCGGCATGCGGGGCGCATCGCGATTCCCTGAGCGGCGATTATTGCCCAAACGTCCAGCGCGGGATACACCCGCGTGAGCTCGCGCGCCCCTTGAATTCACTTGCGTGCGGGGCGGGCCGGTGCCGAGGCCGCGCCCAGGGCAGGATCCCCGAACCCGGGCGTTCTAATTTATAGATATGTATCAATAGATTAGAGCAATAAATTTGGTGAGAAAGATCGCTTTCTGTATAATTTCCCCTTTTTTCCGAAGCTTCCCGCCGGGCAGCGCCCAATTTCATGAGCGACCAATCCCCAGTTAACCGCGGCAGGCGAAATCTGGTCATATGGAGCGCCTGCGCGGGCGGTGCTGCCGCGGCCGCCACCGCGGTGCCCTTCGTCGCCTCGATGCTGCCCTCCGAGCGCGCCGAGGCGCTCGGCGCCCCGGTCGAGGCCGATATCGGGCAGCTCGCCCCGGGCGAGAAGATGACCGTCGAATGGCGCGGGCAACCGGTGTGGATCCTGCATCGCACCCCGCGGATGCTCGAGGACGTCAAGAAGGACGAGGTCAAAGTCGCCGATCCCAGGAGCGAGCGTCATCCGGATCAGTTCACGCCGCCCTACGCGCGCAACGAGTATCGATCGATCAAGCCGGAATACCTGGTCGTCGTGGGCATCTGCACGCACCTCGGATGCTCGCCCCAGGACAGGCTCAAGTCCGGCCCCGAGTCGTTCGATCCCGACTGGAACGGAGGCTTCTACTGCCCCTGCCACGGTTCGCTTTTCGACCTCGCGGGACGCGTCTACAAGAACAAACCCGCCCCGGACAACCTCAGGGTTCCGCCCTATACCTACCTCTCCGACAACCGCATCCTGATCGGCGAGCACCACGAAAAAAAGGAAAGCTGAAACGATGGCCGCCGTCGAGAAGCAACCGGTCACCGGGGCCGGTCCGTTCAACGGGCTGCTCACCTGGGTCGACCAGCGCTTTCCGCTGATGGAGACGTGGCGCACCCACCTCTCCGAATATTACGCGCCGAAGAATTTCAATTTCTGGTACTACTTCGGTTCGCTCGCGATGTTCGTGCTGGTGATCCAGATCGTCACCGGCATTTTCCTCACGATGAACTACAGGCCCGACGCGAGCCAGGCGTTCGCCTCGGTCGAATACATCATGCGCGAAGTGCCCTGGGGCTGGTGGATCCGCTACCTGCACTCGACGGGGGCTTCCTTCTTTTTCATCTGCGTCTACCTCCACATGTTCCGCGCGATGCTCTACGGCTCGTACCGCAGGCCGCGCGAGCTCCTGTGGATCTTCGGCATGCTCATATTCCTTTGCCTGATGGCGGAGGCCTTCTTCGGGTATCTCCTTCCGTGGGGCCAGATGTCCTACTGGGGCGCGCAGGTCATCGTCAACCTTTTCGACGCGATTCCTTTCATCGGGCCGAAGCTCGCGGTCTGGATTCGCGGGGATTTCGTCGTGTCCGACGCCACGCTCAACCGCTTTTTTGCCTTCCACGTGATCGCGGTGCCGCTGGCGCTGCTCGCCCTGGTGGTGGGGCACCTGCTCGCCCTGCACGAGGTCGGATCGAACAACCCCGACGGCGTGGAGATCAAGAAGACCAGGGACCCGAAGACCGGCAGGCCGCTCGACGGCATTCCGTTCCATCCCTACTACACCGTGAAAGACACCTACGGGGTGGTGGTGTTCCTGCTGGTCTTCTCGATCGTCGTGTTTTTCGCCCCGGAGGCCGGCGGCTACTTCCTCGAGCACAACAACTTCATCCCGGCCGACCCGCTGAAGACGCCGCCGCACATCGCGCCGGTATGGTACTTCACGCCGTACTACTCGATCCTGCGCGCCGTCACGGAGAAGTTCATGTGGGCGCTCGCGGCGGGCACCGTCGGCATGGCGGGGCTCATCATCTGGAGCGTCTCGAACGCCGCGCTCCGGATCGGCGTTGCGGCGCTCGCCCTCGTCCTGCTTGCGGGGTTCTACTGGCTCGATCCCAAGGTCTGGGGCGTCGTGCTGATGGGCGCCTCGGTCATGATCTTCTTCTTCCTGCCGTGGCTCGACCGCAGCCCGGTCAAATCGATCCGCTACAAGGGGCCGATCACCAAGGCGGCGATCGCCGTCTTCGTGATCGCTTTCTTCGTGCTCGGTTATCTCGGCACCCAGGCGGTGACCGCGGAGCGCACGCTCGCGGCGCAGGTGGGCACCGCGGTGTACTTCCTGTTCTTCTTCCTCATGCCGTGGTACTCGAGGATGGATCGGTGCAGGCCCGAGCCGGAAAGGCTCACCTGGAAATGAAGACGCTCATTGCCCTCCTTGCTCTTGCCGCGCCGCTCGCGCTCGCCGCGGAGGAGACAGTCAGGCTCGACGCCGCTCACATCGATCCGCGCGACGTCGCGAGCCTGCAGGCGGGTGCACGCAGCTTTGTCAACTACTGCCTGAACTGCCACTCCGCGGGCGTGATGCGCTACAGCAAGCTGCTCGATCTCGGGCTCTCCGAGCAGCAGGTGAAGGACAACCTGCTGTTCACTGCCGAGAAGACGGGGGAGCTGATGAACGTTTCCATGACGAAAAAGGACGCCAAGGACTGGTTCGGCACCGTTCCGCCCGATCTGTCGGTGATCGCGCGTGCGCGCGGCCCCGACTGGCTGTATACGTACCTTCGCAGCTTCTACCGCGATCCGGAGTCGCCCTCGGGCTGGAACAACATGGTGTTCGAGCGCGTCGCCATGCCGCACGTCCTGTGGACGCTTTCCGGGCAGCAGGTGCAGGTGGAGCGCCGGTTCAGGAGCGAGGAGCAGGCCGAGGCCGCCGGCAGGCAGCAGAAGAGCGTGTGGAAGATCGACGTGCTCACCGCGGACCAGGCGGGCAAGGACGGCGCACGCTACGTCCTCAAGACGATCGAGACCCGAACGGCCGGAACGCTCTCCCGGATGGACTACGACATTCTCGTCCGCGATCTCGTCAACTACATGGCCTGGATGGCCGAACCCAATCAGGTAACGCGCAGGCAAACCGGCTACGTCGTGATGCTGGTGTTGCTGGCGCTGCTCGTACTCACGTACCTCCTCTACAAGGAATTCTGGAAGGACGTGCACTGAGGCAACGCAGTCTACGGGGGGACGCGGGTGTGCGCCGTCGGTGCCCCGTTTCTCCCGCAGGTTTTCCGAATTCCGCAGGAAGGTAAGCCCAAATGATGAACCTCTACTCCGGGACGACGTGTCCATTTTCGCAGCGCTGCCGCATCGTGCTCTACGAGAAGGGGATGGACTTCCAGATCATCGATGTCGACATGTACAACAAGCCCGAGGACATCGCGGTGATGAATCCGTACAACCGGCTGCCGGTGCTCGTCGAGCGCGACCTGATTCTCTACGAGTCGAACATCATCAACGAGTACATCGACGAACGCTTTCCGCATCCGCAGTTGATGCCGGCCGACCCGGTGATGCGGGCGCGCGCCCGGCTGATTCTCTTCAACATGGAAGTCGAGCTTTTCTCGCAGATCGAGTCGATCGAATCGGGCAAGGAAAAGCAGGTCGAGCGTTCGCGTGCGCACGTAACCGACCGGCTGATCGAGCTGGCGCCGGTGTTCACCAAGACCAAGTACATGCTCGGCGACGACTTCACGATGCTCGACGTGGCGATTGCGCCGCTGCTGTGGCGGCTCGATCACTATGGCATCCGCCTTACCAAGCCCGCCGCGCCGCTCGCGAAGTACGCCGAGCGCATTTTCTCGCGGCCGGCGTTCATC
>JBATEB010000195.1:0-55356 GCA_049663805.1 Burkholderiales bacterium
GCTCGATGCGCTTGTTTCGGAGCTGCGCGGGGCGCTGGTGAAATCGAAGATCGCCTTCGACTCGAAGTCCTTCGTGTCGCACGTAACGCTGTTGCGCGAGGCGCACGAGCCCAGGGCGATGCCGGCGCTCGCGCCGATCGAATGGCGTCTCCACGGCTTCGCGCTGGTGCATTCCGTAACGCTGCCTCAAGGCAGCCGCTACGAAATTCGCAGGTCCTGGAAGGACTGAACCGGCCGCGTCGACGGCCTGGACGAATCTGCGCACTTTGTCCTGTTTCGGCACCCGGGGGAGCCGCAAAGGGTTTGCGCTCCCCATCCTCATGGAACTGGGCACGCTCAAGGATTACTACCACGCCAAGTGGTATCCCGCGCGGCGCGACGTGTGGGATTCCTAGGCTGAAGTCACCCCCCTGCCGATCCGGCGCATCGAGGCCGGCGACAGGGTCACGCCACCCGGGCCCTCGAGCGGAAGCCGGATGCGCGCGACGAGGCCACCGCCCTCGCGCGCGAGCAGTTCGAATACGCCCCGGTGCGCGCGCACCACGCGCTCGACGATGGCGAGCCCGAGGCCCGCGCCTCCCTTGTCGCTGCGCGCGAGTTCCAGCCGCGTGAAGGGATGCTTGAGGCGCTCCACCTCCGAGGGCGGAATCCCGGGGCCGCGATCGGCGACGTCGAGCACCACGGCGCCGCCTTCGGCGCGCACCGCGACGTTGACTTCCTTTTCTCCGTAGCGCAGCGCGTTGTCGATGAGGTTCGACACCACCCGCCGCATCGACAGGACCTGCAGCGGCAGCCTGGGGGTCGTGGAGAAATCGGTCGTGACGGACCTGCCGTGCCGGCGGTAGTTCCCGGCGACTTCGGCGGCGATCGCGACCAGGTCGGCCTGCTGCATCGGCTCGCCGCCGTCGCTGCGGGCGAAATCGAGAAACTGGCCGATGATGCGGTCGATCTCCTCGAGGTCGGCGGTCATCCCGTCCTTCAGCTGCACATCGGCCCCGCTCATCTCCAGGCCGAGGCGCAATCGGGAGAGCGGCGTGCGCAGGTCGTGCGAGACGCCGGCGAGGATGAGCGCGCGATCGGCGTCGAGCCGGGCGAGATCCCGGGACATCTGGTTGAAGGCGCGCGACAGCGTGCGCATTTCCGCGGGCCCGGCTTCCGGAACGGGATCGGGAATGTTGCCCTTGCCGATCGCGCCCGCGGCGGAGGACAAGGCCCGCAGCGGCCGGCTGAGGCGCGATACGAGGACGTAGGCCGCGAGCAGCGACAGCGCGAGGGCGAGCGCGCCCCAGCCGAGCCAGCGCAATGCGATCTGGCGTTCGATGCGTTCGCGCGGCACGCGCACCCAATACTCGTCGTCATCGATGTGGAAGCTCAGCCAGAACCCGGTCTTGCCGTCGCGCTCGAGCGCGATGCGCGTGTCCTGCCCGAGCTCGCGCCGCACGATCTCGCTCACCAAGCGAACGAGCGGCCGGTCGCCCGGGAGGAGAATGCGCTCGCCGGGCTCCGCGGGGTAGATCTGGATACCCTCGCGCGCGGCGAGCTCGGCGAGCAGTTCGTGGCGCCGCTCGGGCTGAGACGTGATCAACGCGGTGCGGGTCAGGTTGACGATGCTGACGAAGTTCTGCGCGATCTGGCGCGCACGGGGCTCGATCTCGTAGGCGCGGAAGATCTCGAACCAGCCGACGGTCGTCGCCAGGACCAGTGCCGCGAGCAGGACGAAGGTCCGCCACAGGAGCGAGCGCGGCCAGATTCTCACGCGCCGCGACCGGCCTTCACTGCGACTGGCCGTCGGGCACGAAAACGTATCCGAAGCCCCAGACGGTCTGTATATAGGAGGGATGCGCGGGGTCGCGCTCGACCAGCTTGCGCAGGCGCGAAACCTGAACGTCGATCGAGCGGTCGAACACCTCGTACTCGCGACCGCGCGCCAGCTCCATCAGCTTGTCGCGCGACAAGGGCGTTCTCGGGTGGGTGACCAGCACCTTGAGCAGGGCGAACTCCCCGGTGGTGAGGGAGATCGACTGGCCCTCGCGCTCGAGCGCGCGCGTGGCAAGATTGACCGTCATGTTCCCGAAACTCACCCGCTCGGGCTCGGCCGAGGGCGCGCCCGGCGGCAGGGGCGCGGCGCGGCGGCGCAGCACCGCGTGGATGCGCGCGACCAGCTCCCGCGGATTGAAGGGTTTGGGAAGGTAGTCGTCCGCGCCCATCTCCAGGCCGACGATGCGGTCCACGTCCTCGCCCTTGGCGGTGAGCATGATGATGGGCAAGGGGTCCTTGCCGCCGCGCAGCCGCCGGCAGATCGACAGGCCGTCTTCGCCCGGCAGCATCAGGTCGAGCACCAGAAGCTCGACACGCTCCCGCGCGAGCAGCTTGTCCATGGCGGGGGCGTCCGCGACCGTGTGCACGGTGAACCCCTGCTCGGTAAGATAGCGCTGCAGCAGGTCGCGCAGCCGCAGATCGTCGTCAACGACGAGAATTCTTGTTTTCAGATCGGCCATCGGGCGGTATCGTACCCCGAGGGGCGCGGCGATGGCGAAGGCGGGGGTAACGGCGCGTTGCCACCCGGGGGCCGGAAACAAGTTGTTACAATGCCCGGGCCAGGCGTCGCAAATGACTTACAAAGCCGGCCTAGTCTGGGCGCACTCGAGCGGCTGCGCGATCGACCGCGCGGCCGGGACGGCAGGTCAACGGAGCAAATCGTGAAACGCGTGGTGGTCTTGTGCAGTATTGCGACGCTGCTGCTGGTTAGCTTTCCGGCAGCCGCTCAGAACGGCCCGGGCGACCGGCGGTTCGGCCAGGGAAGCCCGGTGCGCCAGCCGCCGCCGCAGCGCGTCCCGGCGCGCGATGCGACGGGCGAAAATCGCAAGGCCAGCCGCGATGTGCGCATGACCCCGGAGCAGCGGCAGCAATTGCGGCGGGATATTCACGACCACGGCCGCGACATCTACCGCGACCGCGGCGACGCCGGCCGGCGTCGCTGATCCGGTTCCGCGGTTTCCCCAGGAATTTCACAGCGCGGCGGCGATCGCCTTGCCGACCTCGCCGGTCGAGGCCTTGCCGCCGATATCGCGCGTGCGCGGGCCTTCGGTGAGGACGCGCTCGATGGCGGCGACGATGGCCGCGCCGGCGTTCTTGTGCCCGAGGTGCTCGAGCATCATCGCGCCGGACCAGATCTGGCCGATCGGATTGGCGATGTTCTTTCCCGCGATATCCGGCGCCGAGCCGTGCACCGGTTCGAACACCGACGGGAATTTGCGCTCCGGATTGATGTTGCCCGAGGGGGCGATGCCGATGGTGCCGGTGCAGGCCGGACCGAGGTCCGAGAGGATGTCCCCGAATAGATTCGAACCGACCACCACGTCGAACCAGTCCGGATGTTGCACGAAGTGGGCGGTGAGGATGTCGATGTGATACTGGTCGGTCTTGACCTCGGGATAGTTCGAGGCCATGGCGCGGACGCGCTCGTCCCAGTAGGGCATGGTGATCGAGATGCCGTTCGACTTGGTGGCCGAAGTCAGGTGTTTTTTCGGACGCGCGCGCGCGAGTTCGAAGGCGTACCTGAGCACGCGGTCGATACCCTGGCGCGTGAAGGTGCTCTGCTGCACCACGGTCTCGCGCTCGGTCCCTTCGAAAATGCGCCCGCCGATCGACGAGTATTCGCCTTCGGTGTTCTCGCGCACTACCCAGAAATCGATGTCGCCCTGCTTGCGCCCGGCGAGCGGGGACTGGATGCCCGGCATCAGCCTGACCGGGCGCAGGTTGACGTAGAGATCGAAGCCGCGGCGCATCGGGATCAGCAGCTCCCACAGCGACACGTGATCGGGCACCCCGGGAAAGCCGCAGGCGCCGAAGAATACTGCGTCGTGGCCGCGGATCGTCGCGAGACCGTCCTCGGGCATCATGCGCCCGTGCTTGAGGCGGTATTCGCAGCTCCAGGGAAACTCGTCCCATCTGAATTCGATGCCGAACTTGCGTCCCGCGGCCTCGAGCACGCGCAATCCCTCGGGCATGACCTCTCTTCCGATGCCGTCGCCGGGAATGACGGCGATCCGATATTTTTTTGCCATCGTATTTTCCCTAAAAGGCGACGTTGCGGGGACCCTTGAGCTTCAGCATCTCGCGCGCCTCGTCCGGCGTGGCGACCTGCAGGCCGAGTTCCTCGAGGATACGGCGGACCTTCGCGACCTGCTCGGCGTTGGTCCTGGCGAGGGTGCCGCGGCCGAGCCACAGGCTGTCCTCCAGCCCGACGCGCACGTTGCCGCCCATCACCGCCGACATCGTCGCGACGAACATCTGGTTTCGTCCGGCGCCGAGCACCGACCACAGGTAGGCGTCGCCGAACAGGCGGTCGGCGGTGCGTTTCATGTGCAGCACGTCCTCGGGATGCGGGCCGATCCCGCCGCGGATGCCGAATACCGACTGTATGAAAAGCGGCGGCTTGACCAGCCCGCGGTCGAGGAAATGCGCCGCCGTATACAAGTGCCCGATGTCGTAGCACTCGATCTCGAAGCGCGTGTCGTTGCCGCTGCAGGACTCGAGAATATGTGCGATGTCGCGGAAGGTATTCTTGAAGATGCGTTCGTCGCTGCCCGCAAGGTAAGGCTGCTCCCAGTCGTATTTCCAGTCCTTGTGGCGCCCGAGCATTTCGTACAGCCCGAAATTCATCGAGCCCATGTTGAGCGAGGCGACCTCGGGCTTGAGCCGGAGCGCCGGCTGCAGGCGCTCCTCCACCGACATGGTGGGCGCGCCGCCGGTGGTGAGGTTGATCACGACATTCGAAGCGGCCCTGATCTGCGGCAGGAAGCGCATGAACATCGCCGGATCCTGCGTCGGGCGCCCGTCGGCGGGCTCGCGCGCGTGAAGGTGCACGATCGCCGCGCCCGCCTGGGCCGCTCCGATCGCGGCCGCGGCGATTTCTTCCGGGGTCACCGGAAGGTATTGCGACATCGTCGGGGTGTGAATCGCGCCGGTGACGGCGCAGGTGATGATGACCTTGCCCTGTGCGGCTGCCATTATCGGTCGCGGCTCATTTTGCAGGCGAATCATCGGCGGAGTCGCGGTCCGGGTCAAGCGGACCCGATGCGCCGCGATCGGCTAGAATTTCGGGGCGCGTTTCCCGCCATGAACCTGCTCGCGATCGATACCTCCACGGATTTCTGCTCGGTCGCGGCCAGCCGCGGTCGCGAGCTGTTTTCCCGCCACGAGCCGGCCGCGCAGCGCCAGGCGGAAATGATCCTCGGCATGATCGACGCGGTGCTCGCGGAAGCGGGGCTCGAATTCGCCCGGATCGACGGCATCGCCTTCGGCGCCGGGCCGGGTTCCTTCACGGGCCTGCGCATCGCCGCCGGCGTGGCGCAAGGCCTCGCGCTCGCGCGCGGCCTGGGAGTCGTCGGGGTCGGAACCCTGTTCGCACTGGCGGACTCCGTCGCCGAAGAAAGCGGGGACGATCGGATCGTCGCCTGTCTCGATGCGCATAGGGGTGAGGTCTATCACGCCGCCTACCGCAAGGTCGGCGGCGAATGGGAGGAAGTGAGCGCACCCGGCCTTTACGATCCGGACGGGGTGCCGGTCGTGTCCGGCGGGGCCTGGACGGGGTGCGGCAGCGGTTTTGCCGTTCATGGAGATCGACTCTCGGCCCGCCTGGCCGATTGCGTTTCGGCGGTCAGGCCCGGGGCGTCTCCGACCGCGCGCTCCGTGCTCAGGCTCGCGATGCCGCGCTTCGCGGCGGGCGAAGCCGCCGACGCCGCCGCCGCGGTGCCGGTGTACCTGCGCGACCGGGTCGCGCTCAAGACGGGCGAACGCCGATGAGCGCGGTGCTCAGACCCGAGTTCCGATTCGAGCCGATGGCCGAGGGCGATCTTCGCCGCGTGCTCGAGATCGAAGCGAGCATCTACGCTTTCCCCTGGACGCTGGGGAATTTCCGGGACTCGCTGCGCGCGGGATACGGCTGCTGGGTCTATCGCGACGGCAGGGAGCTGATCGGTTATGCGGTGCTCGTGCTCGCCGCCGGCGAGGCGCATCTGCTCAATCTGAGCGTCGCCGCCCACGCGCAGGGCCGCGGCCACGGAGGCAGGCTGCTCGGCAACGTGATCGGCCTCGCGCGCGATCGCGGCGCGAAGCTGCTGTTCCTCGAGGTTCGCCCTTCGAACGACGCGGGGCGGCGCCTCTACGCCGCGCACGGTTTCAGGCGGGTCGGCGTGCGGCGCGCCTACTATCCGGCGCATCGGGGCCGGGAGGACGCGCTCGTCCTCTCGTTGGACCTGTGAGCGGGCGGCGCGAGCGCTACCTGGAGGAAATGGGGCTGGGCCCGGTCTGGCGGCTGCGCGGCAGGGAGGGCGCGTCGGGAATCAAGGAGGAGCATGCGCCGGGCACGCTCGCCGGGATGGCGCAGCCGTCGCCCGTTTCCGGTCCGGGCGTCTCCGCGCCCGCGCGCGGACTCGAGGGAGCCGCAAAACCGGAAATCGCCGTCGATCGCGCGGCCCGGATCCTGCGCATGGATTGGGCGGAGCTCAGGGCGGCGGTCGCCGGCTGCCGCGCCTGCGGTTTGCGCAAGGGCTGCACCCAGACGGTGTTCGGCGTCGGCGACGAGCACGCCGACTGGATGCTGGTCGGCGAGGCGCCGGGCGCGGAGGAGGACGCGCGCGGCGAACCCTTCGTGGGGCAGGCGGGGCGCCTGCTCGACAACATGCTCGCCGCGATCGGACTCAGACGCGGCGAGAACGTCTACATCTGCAATGTCCTCAAGTGCCGGCCCCCGGGCAACCGCAACCCCGAGCCTTTCGAGGTCGCCCAGTGCTCGCCGCACCTCGCGCGGCAGCTCGCGCTGATCAAGCCGAAGCTGATTCTCGCGATGGGGCGCTTCGCGGTGCAGACGCTGCTCGGCACCGAGGCGAGCATCGCGAGCCTGCGCGGCCGGTTGCACCGCTACCAGGGCGTGCCGCTCGTCGTC
Source organism: Burkholderiales bacterium (assembly GCA_049663805.1). Taxonomy (GTDB): domain Bacteria; phylum Pseudomonadota; class Gammaproteobacteria; order Burkholderiales; family SG8-39; genus VBDM01. The sequence continues at coordinate 6,950 of JBATEB010000195.1, forward strand.
ACGTATCATCCGGCGTACCTGCTGCGCAGCCTTCCCGACAAGGCCAAGGCATGGGAGGATCTGTGCTTCGCGCGGCGGACCGTCGCTACCCTGTAATCCGGCGCCGCGCCTGGCCGACGAGCCGCCAAACCGGCCGGCCTGTCATCGACCAGGGTCAGGGCTTCCGCGGGTGCTCCTTCGCGGCGAACCGCGAGCGCGGCTTTTCCATGCCGATCAGATGCAGGGAATCGCCCCGGTTCTGGTTGTACCGGTGGCGCTGGATCACCATGAGCATCGTGACGACGACGAACGCGCCGAAGGCGACGATGATGGTATTGATGTGAAAATCGGCCTTGATCATGGCCGAATAGATCGCGAGCATCACCAGGATCGAGATGTTCTCGTTGAAGTTTTGAACCGCGATCGAATGTCCCGCGGAGAGAAGCACGTAGCCGCGGTGCTGGAGCAGGGCATTCATCGGCACGACGAAGAAGCCCGCCATGCTCCCGATGAGTATCAGCAGCGCGTAGACCAGGGGCATGCTCGAAACGAAAATCATGGTCATGACGACCGCACCCATGAGCACGCCCGCGGGCAGCACGCTGAGCGAACGCTTCAGGGGAATGAAGCGACCGGCAACCACCGCCCCGACGGCAACGCCCACGGCCGTGACGCCCTGAAGGATCGCGCCCTTGTCCAGCGCCAGCCCGAGATGGACGGCGGCCCACTGGAGCACGAGGAACTGCAGGGTCGCGCCCGCCCCCCAAAAGAGGGTGGTCACGCCCAGCGAGATCTGTCCGAGCTTGTCCTTCCACAGCGTGGTGAAGCAGGTATAGAAATCGCGCATCAGCAACACCGGGTCGGTTTGTTGCTTGCCGTAGCGCACGCCGGTCTCCGGGATGAAGAGATTGAATATCGCGGCGACGACGTACAGCGTCGAGATGACGAGGATCGCGGCTTCCGCCGGCGTCTCGACGCCGGTGTCGATGCGCGGGACATCGATGGCGAGGAGTGTCGAGGCGACGTGCGGGCTGATGAGCGCCCCGCCCAGCACCGTCCCCAGGATGATCGAAGCGACCGTCAGGCCCTCGATCCAGCCGTTTGCGGCGACCAGTTTGGCGGGCGGAAGGAGCTCGGTGAGTATCCCGTATTTCGCGGGGGAATACGCCGCCGCTCCAAAACCGACGACGGCGTACGCTACCAGCACCAGGGCATAGGCCGGGATCCCCGCGAACTCCACGTAGTCCACGAAGAACATCATGATGCAGCCGACGATCTTGATCAGGTTCGTGATGAACATCACCTGGCCCTTCGGGATCGCATCGGCGAATGCACCGACGAAGGCGGCGAGCGCGACGTAGGAAACCGTAAAGAAGAACTTCAACAGCGGCACCATCCATGCCGGGCCGTCGAGCTCGAGGAGCTGGGCGATGGCGGCAATCAGCAGCGCGTTGTCGGCGAGCGACGAGAAAAACTGCGCCGCCATGATCGTGTAGAAACCCCGGCTCATCGATTCCTTGTATGGGCGCCGCGTCGACAGAGGGCAAACGTCTTGACCGCTCGTCTTATACCACGACTCATTTGTGTGCTGCCGGAGTTCCCGTCTGCGCACCGGACAGTCTCGCTCGTTTTATGGTCGAATGGCGACCCATGCGCCCGATCACGGCCCGTATCGATCTTGCTGCGCTCCGGCATAACCTGGGGACGGTGAGGCGTCGCGCCCGGAGCTCGCGCATCTGGGCGGTGGTGAAGGCGAACGCCTACGGTCACGGGCTGGAGCGGGCGGCCGGTGGATTCGCCGGGGCCGACGGGCTGGCGCTGGTCGAGCTCGACGCGGCCATCCGGCTGCGCCAGTCGGGCGAAACGAGGCCGATCCTGCTGCTGGAAGGTTTTTTCTCGCCGCAGGAACTCGTGCCGGTCGTCGAAAACCGGCTTTCCGTGGTGGTGCGCGACCGGGAGCAGCTGGTGATGCTGGAGACGGCCAGGATCCCGGCCAAGCTCCAGGTGTACGCGAAGCTCAACACGGGCATGAACCGCCTCGGCTTCGCGGAAAGCGAGTTTCGCGCGGTGCTGCAGCGCCTGCGGCAATGCGCGGGGGAGATCACCCTGATGACCCATTTCGCCGATGCCGATGGAAAGCGTGGGATCCGGTGGCAAGTCGACCGCTTCGCTGCGGCAACGGCCGGAGAGTCGTTCGCGCGCAGCCTCGCGAACTCGGCGGCGATCCTCCGCTACCCCGAATCTCACGCCGACTGGGTCAGGCCGGGAATCATGCTCTACGGGTGCTCGCCGTTTGCCGACGAAACCGCCGAGAACCTGGACCTCAAACCGGCGATGACGCTGTCGAGCGCTGTGATCGCGGTACAGAGCCTGGGCGCGGGCGACTGCGTGGGGTACGGTTGCACTTTCACCGCGGACCGGCCGATGCGGATCGGCGTGGTCGCCTGCGGTTATGCGGACGGCTATCCGCGTCACGCGCCCACGGGAACGCCGATCCTGGTATGCGGCAAGCGTACCCGCACCCTGGGCCGCGTCGCGATGGACATGTTGTTCGCCGACCTGAGCGGAATTCCCGAGGCGCGCGTCGGCTCGCCCGTGACGCTGTGGGGCGAGGGGCTTTCGGCGGACGAGGTCGCGACGAGCGCGGGCACGGTGAGCTACGAGTTGCTGTGCGCGCTTTCGCCCCGCATTCCGGTCACGGAGACGGCCTGATGGCAAAGGCGAGAACGAGCTACGCCTGCAGCGAGTGCGGGGGTGAATCGCCGAAATGGCAGGGGCAGTGCCCGCAGTGCGGCGCATGGAATACGCTGATCGAAGGCGTCGCCGAGTCGGGCGCCAAGCACCGCTTCTCCGGCGTCGCGAAGGGTTCGGGACTGAAGCGCCTCTCTGAGGTGAGCGCGCGCGAGGCGAGTCGCACCGGCAGCGGCATCGGCGAGCTCGACCGGGTGCTGGGCGGCGGATTCGTCGCCGGGGAGGTGGTACTGATCGGGGGGGATCCCGGCGTGGGAAAGTCCACGCTTCTGCTGCAGGCGCTCGCCCTGATGAGCGCCTCGCACAAGGCCCTCTACGTGAGTGGTGAGGAATCATCCGAGCAGATCGCGCTGCGGGCGCACCGGCTGGCGCTCGATGCCGGGAAGCTCGAGCTCCTCGCCGAGATCCAGCTCGAGCGCATCCTGGCTACGCTGGAGAAGGCAAGGCCCGAAATTGCCGTCGTCGACTCGATCCAGACGCTGTATTCCGAGCAGCTGACCTCGGCCCCGGGCTCGGTCGCCCAGGTGCGCGAGTGCGTGGCGCATCTCGCGCGCTACGCGAAGGCGAGCGGCGCCGTCATCGTGCTCGTCGGCCACGTCACCAAGGACGGTGCAATCGCAGGGCCGCGCGTCGTCGAGCACATCGTCGATTCGGTTTTGTACTTCGAAGGCGATACGCACCAGAGCTTCCGCCTCATCCGGGCGCTCAAGAACCGCTTCGGTGCGGTGAACGAGCTGGGTGTATTCGCGATGACCGACAAGGGCCTGCGTGGCGTCTCGAATCCGTCGGCGATCTTCCTGTCACGGCATTCGGGGGAGGTGGCCGGCTCGTGCATTCTGGTCACGCAGGAAGGCACGCGCCCGATGCTGGTCGAGGTGCAAGCGCTGGTCGATGCGGCGCACGCGCCCAACCCGAGACGGCTGTCGGTCGGGCTGGAGCAGAATCGGCTTGCGATGCTGCTCGCCGTTCTGCACCGCCACGCGGGTATTGCGTGCCATGACCAGGATGTTTTCGTGAACGCGGTCGGCGGCGTGCGCATCAGCGAGCCGGCGGCCGACCTTGCCGTGCTCCTGGCGATCGTTTCCTCGCTGACCGACCGGCCGCTCCCCGAGAAGCTCGCCGTCTTCGGCGAAGTGGGGCTCGCCGGCGAGGTACGCCCCGCGCCGCGCGGCCAGGATCGCCTCAAGGAAGCCGCGAGGCTGGGCTTCACCCGCGCCATCATTCCCAAGGCCAATCTGCCGAAGCAGAAAATCGACGGCCTCGATGTCATTGCGGTCGAGCGTGTGGCCGACGCGATCGCGCGGTTTCGCGAGTAGCGAGAATTCCACACGCCAAGCAGCTTTCACGGCCCCGGCAATTCGCTATCGGTGGCGGAGTCGCGGGCGTTGCAAATGTCTGCGTATGGTTCTAGCATGGCCGCTTCTTGGCGTTGTCCACGGCTGCAAGAAGAAACCAAAGCCCGATTTCCGCACACGCAAAGGAGGAGCGCATGACCGTTGAACTCAAGTACCTGACGTTGGTTACGGCCCTGACCGCGATATTCTGGATTCCCTACATACTCAATACGATCATGGTGCGCGGCCTGGTCGATGCCGTGGGTTATCCCGAAAACCCCAAGCCCCTCGCGCCCTGGGCGACCCGGATGAAGGCGGCGCATTACAACGCGGTGGAAAATCTGGTCGTCTTTGCCGCGCTGGTCCTGGTCGCGCACGCGCTGAACGTCCGGGGCGAGGCGACGGCGATGGCGTGCATCATCTATTTCTGGACTCGTCTGGTCCACGTCATCGCCTACACCTTCGGCATCCCCTGGGTACGTACCCTCGCGTTTGCCGTCGGGTTCGGGTGTCAGGTCACCCTGATTCTGAAGATTCTCGGATAAGGGCTTCCCACGCGGGAAGCAGCAGGTTTTGCGTTACCCATCAATACACGAAGGAGAAAATATGAGAAGGATGTTCATGCTATTGGGGATGCTCGCCATGGGAATGGCCGGCACCGCGGCGCAGACCGCCCACGCGGCCAACGTCAAGATCACGCCCTTGGGCAGCCATGACGGGGAGTTCTGTCCGCGCGACCGCGCCCTGATATTCGAGGATCCGGACGGCACGCGCATTCTCTACGACGCGGGGTTCACGGTTCGGGGAGCCGACGACCCCCGGCTCGGGAAAATCGATGCCGTGCTGCTGAGCCACGTCCACGGGGACCATCTGGGGCCCGCCCATCAACCGGCGGCGAACGCCGGGGAATGCGGCAAGCCCGATTTTTCGGTCAACGACACGCCCAACTCCAACACCGTCAACATCGTCGTCGGGAAAAAAGCCCAGTTTCTGGTGGGCGGCGAGCAGAATTCGTTTTTCCCGCTCAAGGTCAAAGCCGCGGGAGGCGATCCTTCTCAAGTCAAGATCGCGCGCTTCGGTTCGGAAAGCAAGGTGGGCGGCGTCAGAATCACCACGGTGCCGGCGGTGCACACCAACGGCTTGCCCCCGGAGTTTCTCGAAAAAGAGCTCGGCGAGTCGCTCAAGGCCAACGGACTCACCGCCTATATCGGCCCGCCGGCAGGCTACGTACTGCAATTCAGCAACGGGCTCGTTGCCTACTTGTCGGGCGATACGGGGATAACGGCCGAGCAGGATCTGGTCGTTCGCCGGTATTACAAGGCCAATTTCGCGGTGATGAACATCGGGGGCACGTTCACGACGGGACCCGCTGAAGCGGCGCACGTCATCAATACGCTGGTCAAGCCGAAATCGGTAATCGCTTCGCATGCCAACGAGGTGGCGACCAAGGGCGGCAAGCTGTTGCCTGGCTCGAAGACGGCGGCATTCAAGAAGCTGGTCAAAGTGCCCGTGCACGTTCCGTTGAGCGGCAAGACCATGGAATTCAACGGCGGCGGCAAGTGCGTATCCGGCTGCTGATAACTTCGTAGGTCGATGTCTCCGGGGCCTGTCAAAGCGACGGGCCCTTTTCTTTTTCCCCCGGAACGTGGGCCAGGTTCCCGTCGGAGGTGCAGCGGGCGGCCTGCACTCCGCTGCGCACCGCGGCTTCCAGCGTCGCGGGATGGGGGCCGGCGATATAGTCGCCGGCGAGCATCAGTCCGGGCACGGGAGTGGCGCCTTCGGGGCGCCTGAGTGCGGGCCGGCAGGAGAACGTGGCTCGTTTCTCGACAATAACCTGAGAAGACCGCAGGGAAGGCAGTCCCGGCAGAGCCGCCCTCAGCTCGGAGTCGATTCTCGAGGCCAGCGTCTCCCTGTCCAGCTCTTCGTGCGCGCCGGAACCGCTGGTCACCGCCGCCACGAGGCCCGCATGGTCCTCGCTGCCCGGTCGCTGTCGGTCGAATAGCCACTGGAGGATTCCTCCGGCGAAACCGAGCATCGGTGAGGGCAGGGACAGGTGTCCCGCGTAACGCAGGTAGCAAGTGACGATCGGCTCGTAGTCGAGCCGCTCGATCAGCGCGCGCGCGGTGGCCAGCTCGGGGAAGGCGGCGAGCAGGGGCGAGGCGTGCTGCGGGGCGCAGGCGACGATGACTCCGGCGTAGCGCTCGGGCCGATCGTCGAGTTGAAAACCCTGGCTGTCTCTTGTCACGATCTTTATGGGTGAGCCGGTGCAGACGGTTCCACCTCGCGTCCGGAGGTAGGCCGCGGCCGGGTCCGGGAACAGGCGACTCAGATCGGCGAGCCCGATCAGAAGGTCGCTGGACCGGCTGGAATCGGCGAGGCCGTCGCGGAGGACGTTGGCGAATACCTGGGCGGAGGCCCGTCCGACCGGCGTGTTCAGCGCAGAAACGCACAGAGGCTCCCACAGGTGGGAGCGGAGGATCCCCGCCTGGTTCCATTCGTCCAGAAGCCGGGCGACGCTGCGATCGGGTTCGATTCGAAAATTCTTCATCCGCAGTCCCGCGACGAAACGCGCTGCGCCGAAGGATTGGGCGAGCCCCAGACTCCTCGTGCCGAAGATCGCGGCCAGCAGGTTGACGGGGTAGGGGAGTCGCGGCGCGCGGAGATGGAAGCCGTCGGCGAAACGCAATTCGAGCGGCAGGCGCAGAAGCAGCCGCTCGGGATCGGCGCCGACTTTGCGCATCAGGCGGAGCGTCTCCCGGTAGGCGCCGAGCAGCACGTGCTGCCCGTTGTCGAGGTCGATTCCGTCGAGGGTCACCCTGCGGGCGCGCCCGCCGAGCGTGCGCGAGGCCTCGAACACCGTGACGGGAATCTCCCGCTCGGCGAGCGACACCGCGGCGGCCATGCCGGCCCAGCCCGCCCCGATGACGGCGATGCAGCCCCGGGGGGCGAGGCGTTCGGCTCTCAATGAGGCTCCAGCGGCAAGCGCGGAGGCTGCTCCGCGCCTACGCCGTGACCCACGTCCGCCATGCGATCCAGAGTTTGCGCACGGGCGTCAGGGCAACGCGCTGCCTGAGCACCTGGTAGCCGTCCGCGGCAATTTCCTCGAGCAGCGTCCTGTAGATCGCCGCCATCACCAGGCCCGGCCGTTGGGCGCGACGGTCCTCCGCAGGCAGGAGCGCGAACGCCTCGTCGTAGCAGCGCAGGGCGCGCTCGGTATGGAATCGCATCAGGCGGGCGAAGTTCTCGGTATGGCGGGCATTGAGGATGTCCGCGGCGGTGACGCCAAATCGCGCCAGTTCGTCCATGGGCAGGTAGATCCGGTCGTTGCGCGCATCCTCGCCGACGTCCCGAATGATATTGGTGAGCTGGAATGCGAGACCGAGCCTCTCGGCATAGTCGAGCGTCGCCGGATTGCGATAGCCGAAGATCGCCGCCGCGAGAGCGCCCACCACGCCCGCCACCCGGTGGCAGTAACGCTGCAGACCCGCGAAATCCGGGTAGCGGCTCTGGCTGAGGTCCATCTCCATGCCGTCCATGATTTCGTCGAGGTGCGCCTGGGTGATCCCGAACCGCCCGATCGCACCGGCGAGCGCGCGTGTCACCGGATGCTGCGGCCCGCCGGCGAAAAGTTGCGCGACCTCGGTGCGCCACCACGCGAGCTTCGCCGCGGCGACTGCCGGTTCCCGCGATTCGTCCACGGCGTCGTCCACTTCTCTGCAAAAAGCATAGAGAGCGATGATCGCGTTCCGCTTCTCGATCGGCAGGAACAGGAAGGAATAGTAGAAGCTCGAGCCGCTTTGGGCCGCTTTCTGCCGGCAATATTCGTCGGGTGTCATGCTGACGCCGCGATACCCCCGGGATTGACGCGTCCGACTCGGAAATGGCGGAGAGAGGACACCATCAGGCGGGTCCGCTACATCGCAATCGCGCGCGCGAGCAGGAGCGGCCAGTCCCAGGCTCGCAGGGCCGGGCGGCGCCGGAATACGTCGCCACGCGCGCGTTCGAGCTTATCGAGGATCATGAGGCCCCCTTGCACGACCGCGCGGAGTTCGAGGCCGGCGCGCCCCGACAGCCGTCGGGCGAGCGGGGCGCCGCGCAGCATCATCCAGCGCGACCGGTCGATCTGAAATCGCATCAGATTCCACCAGCCCCCGGACGCATCGCGTGCGGCGATTTGCGCCTCGGTGACGCCGAACCGCGCCATGTCGTCCTGGGGCAGGTAGACGCGGCGCCGGTGAAAGTCGGAATCCACGTCCTGCCAGAAATTGGTGAGTTGAAGCGCCGAGCAGATCGCGTCCGACCAGGCGTGGCTGGTATCGTCGGACCGGCCATACAAGTGCAGCATCAGCCGGCCGACCGGGTTCGCCGAACGGTGGCAATAGTCCATGAGCTCACGGAAGTTCGCATAGCGATGTTTCGTCACATCCTGCGTGAAAGCATCGAGCAGTTCGTGGAACGGCTCCAGCGGGAGACGATAGGCTGCGACAACCTCGCGCAGTTCCTGGAACAGCGGAGAGGGCGTCGACTGGCCGGCTTCCAGGCGGCGCAGTTCCGCACGGTAGCCTTCAAGGCGCGCGAGCCGCTCGGACGGGGGGAGATCGCCTTCGTCGGCGAAGTCGTCGGCCGTGCGCGCGAATCGGTAGATGACCGAAACCGGATGTCTGAGGCCTTCGGGAAGCAGCACCGAAGCGACCGGAAAATTCTCGTAATGGCTGACCGACATTGCCCTATTTTTTTAAGGGGTTTCAGGCTCTTAGGCTGACAGTATAGGGGCGTTGCGGTAGAATGGCACGCACGTTGCACGTTCGGCGTGGGCACGTTGCGCGTTCGGCGTGGAGGTGCTCGCCGGGGGGTAACGGAGGGCCGCGCCGCGAAGGTGGCGGAATGGGTAGACGCACTGGATTTAGGTTCCAGCGCCGCAAGGCTTGGGGGTTCGAGTCCCTTCCTTCGCACCAGATCAGGGTCAGAGGAATGCAAACGAGCGTAGAAACGTTAGGCAAGCTGGAACGGAGACTGAACATGGCGGTATCCGCCGAGCAGATCGACCGGGAGGTCGAGCAGCGGCTGCGCAAACTGTCGCGCACCGTACGCATGGACGGCTTCCGCCCCGGAAAGGTCCCGCTCAAGATCCTGGCACGGCAATACGGACCTCAGGTGCGCTCGGAAGTGATCTCCGATGCCGTGCAGCGGGCGTTCGCCGAAGTGGTAAGGGAGCAGAACCTGAGAGTGGCGGGCTATCCCCGCATCGAGCGCAAGGAAGGCGCCGACGAAAAGCAGCTTGCCTTCAGCGCGACTTTCGAGATCTACCCGGAGATCAAGCTGGGCGACTTGACCCAAGCGACGATTCGGCGTCCGGCTCATGGAGTCGATGAGAGCGACGTCGACCGCACGCTCGAAATCCTGCGAAAACAGCGTGTGACCTGGGAAACCGTGACGCGCGCCTCGCAGCCGGGCGACCGCGTGACCGTGGATTACACCGGCCGTATCGATGGCGAGGAATTTCCCGGAGGCAAAGCCGGCGGAGCGGCCGTGGTGATCGGCGAGGGTCGGATGCTGCCCGATTTCGAGGCCGGCCTTTCCGGCGTCTGCACCGGGGATCGGAAGAGCTTCCCGGTCGTTTTCCCCCCCGATTACCCCGGGAAGGACGTCGCGGGAAAGACCGCGAATTTCGAGGTCGGCGTGTCCCGGGTGGAAGCGCCGAAGTTGCCCGAGGTCGATGCGGATTTCGCCAGGTCCCTGGGGGTGGCGGACGGCGATATCGGGAAGATGCGCGAGGAAGTCAGGGCAAACGTCGAGCGTGAAATCCGCAAGCGCGTCGAGAGCGAGGTCAAGCAGAAAGCCATGGAAGCTCTGATCGAGACATCGGTGCTCGATCTGCCCAGATCGCTGGTCGAAGCGGAAATCCAGCGGATGGTGCACCAGGCGCGAGCGGACCTCGAAAGTCGCGGCGTCAAGCTGGAAAAGCTGCCGGTGAATCCGGAAGCGATCGAGGCGCAGGCGCGGCGGCGCGTGACCCTCGGACTCATCCTGGGCGAGCTGGTAAAGACGCACGGTCTCGGTGCCAAACCCGAGCAGGTGCGCGCGCTGGTCACGGAATACGCCCAGACCTATGAGCAGCCCTTCGAAGTGGTAAAATGGGTCTATTCGGAGCCGCAGCGATTGAGCGAATTCGAGGGTCTGGCGGTCGAATCGAACGTGGTCAACTGGGTCCTCGATCGGGCCAAAGTGGAGGAGAGGGCGATCGGCTTCGATGAACTGATGGGGGCGGCGGAATGAGCGATACGATGTGGCACGACGGCTCGCCGCAAAGGCTGGCATCCCGTCAGGATACGCAGGGCCTGGGGTTGATACCCATGGTGATCGAGCAGAGCGGGCGCGGCGAGCGCGCCTACGACATCTACTCGCGCCTGCTGAAAGAACGGGTGGTTTTTCTGGTCGGGCCCGTCAACGAGATCTCCGCCAACCTGATCGTCGCGCAGCTCCTGTTCCTCGATTCGGAAAACCCCGACAAGGACATTTTCTTCTACATCAACTCGCCGGGCGGGTCGGTGTCGGCCGGACTCGCCATCTACGACACGATGCAGTTCGTCAAGCCGGACGTTTCCACGCTCTGCGTCGGACAGGCCGCCAGCATGGGCGCGCTGCTGCTCGCCGCCGGCGACAAGGACAAGCGTTTCTGCCTCCCGAACTCGCGGGTCATGATTCACCAGCCGATGGGAGGGTTTCAGGGGCAGGCATCGGACGTCGAGATCCATGCAAAGGAGATCCTGTATCTCCGCCAGCGCCTGAACGAAATCATGGCGAAGCACACGAATCAGAGCGTCGAGCGGATCTCTCGCGATACCGACCGGGACAATTTCCTGTCGGCGGAGGAAGCGGTGAAGTACGGACTGGTCGACAAGGTGCTGACTACACGGGTTGAAGCGGCTGCGACGGCGTGAGCGCGGAGAAGACGATGAGCGAAAAGACCGGTGGCGAGAAACTCCTCTACTGCTCCTTCTGCGGCAAGAGCCAGCATGAGGTGAGGAAGCTCATCGCCGGCCCGTCGGTGTTCATTTGCGATGAATGCATCGAACTCTGCAACGACATCATCCGCGAGGAAAGCGCGACGGACAAGGGCGGCAAGCCGACGAAGTCCGATCTGCCGACTCCGCGCGAGATCTGCGGGATACTCGACGAGTACGTGATCGGCCAGGAACTCGCGAAGAAGATTCTCTCGGTCGCGGTGTACAACCATTACAAGCGGCTCAAGCACCTGTCGAAGAACGACGAAATCGAGCTCGCGAAATCCAACATCCTGCTCGTCGGCCCGACGGGATCGGGCAAGACCCTGCTCGCGCAGACGATGGCCCGTTTGCTCAACGTGCCGTTCGTGATCGCCGACGCGACGACTCTGACCGAAGCGGGTTATGTCGGCGAGGATGTCGAGAACATCATCCAGAAGCTCCTTCAGAATTGCGATTACGACGTCGACAAGGCCAAGCGCGGCATCGTATACATCGACGAGATCGACAAGATCTCGCGCAAGTCCGACAACCCTTCGATTACGCGGGACGTGTCGGGCGAGGGCGTGCAGCAGGCCCTGCTCAAGCTGATTGAAGGCACGATCGCTTCGGTTCCCCCGCAGGGTGGTCGCAAGCATCCGAATCAGGATTTCGTGCAAGTCGACACGACGAACATTCTCTTCATTTGCGGCGGAGCATTCGACGGACTGGAGAAGATCATTCGGGGCCGCTCCGAGAAGAGCGGCATCGGTTTTGGCGCGGACGTGCGCAGTCTCAAGAACGGCAAGGATATCAGCGAGGTACTGCGCACGGTCGAGCCGGAGGACCTCATCAAGTACGGCTTGATCCCGGAGTTCGTCGGCAGACTCCCCGTCGTGGCGACGCTGGAGGAACTCGACGAGCACGCGCTGATCCAGATCCTGACCGAGCCGAAGAACGCCCTGATCAAGCAGTACCAGAAGCTGTTCGGCATGGAAGGCGTGGATCTCGAGGTGCGGCCTCAGGCACTGCACGCGATCGCGAAGAAGGCCTTGGCGCGAAAGACGGGCGCGCGCGGTCTGCGCTCGATCCTGGAGCAGGTGCTGCTGGACATCATGTTCGAGCTGCCGACACTGGAGAACGTGAGCAAGGTCGTGGTGGACGAAAACACCATCGTCAGCGAAGGCAAGCCGCTGCTTATCTACACCGAGCCGCCGAAGGTGGCGGGAACGGCGTGAGAAGGTCCGCGTCCTCGGGCGAGGGCGCGGCTTGAAGCGGGGCGTATCGCCCCAAGGTAGTTGCTGATCTTTCTTTTCCGGGAACGCCATGGCAGACGACTCCGTAGCCGCAACCAGCCAGTATCCGCTGCTTCCACTGCGGGACGTGGTCGTGTTCCCGCACATGGTGATACCCCTGTTCGTCGGTCGGCCGAAGTCGATCAAGGCGATGGAAATGGCAATGGAGGCCGGCAAGAGCATCCTGCTGGTCGCGCAAAGGTCGGCGGCCAAGGACGAGCCGGGCGCGGAGGATCTCTACAAGATCGGGTGCATTTCCAGCATTCTTCAGATGCTGAAGCTGCCCGACGGGACGGTCAAGGTGCTGGTCGAGGGCAGCCAGCGCGCTCGCATACACCGTATCGACGACCTGAAGACCCACTACGCGGCCGACGCCGTGGCGGTGCCGGCCGACGCAGGGGATGTCACCGAGATCGAGGCGATGCGCCGGGCCCTGATCGCGCAGTTCGACCAGTATGTCAAGCTGAACAAGAAGATTCCGCCGGAGATCCTCACCTCCCTCGCCGGCATCGAGGAGGCGGGCCGGCTGGCCGATACGATCGCGGCGCACCTGCCCCTCAAGCTGGAACAGAAACAGCAGGTGCTCGAGATGTTCGAGGTCAAGGCGCGGCTCGAACACCTGCTCTCCCAGCTCGAAGCCGAGATCGACATTCTTCAGGTTGAGAAGCGCATCCGGGGCCGCGTGAAGCGGCAGATGGAGAAGAGTCAGCGGGAGTACTACCTGAATGAGCAGGTGAAAGCGATCCAGAAAGAGCTCGGCGAAGGCGAAGACGGCGCCGATCTGGAGGAAATGGAGAAACGCGTCAAGGCCGCGCGAATGCCCAAAGAGGCGCGCAAGAAGGCCGAAGCCGAGTTGAAGAAGCTTCGCCTGATGTCCCCGATGTCCGCTGAGGCGACCGTCGTCCGGAACTACATCGAGACGCTGGTGAATCTGCCTTGGAGAAAACGCAGCAAGATCTCGCGCGATATCGCCGCCGCGGAGAAGGTCCTGGACGCCGACCACTACGGACTGGAGAAGGTCAAGGAACGCATCGTCGAGTACCTCGCGGTGCAAAGCCGGGTGGACAAGGTCAAGGCGCCGATTCTCTGCCTCGTAGGCGCTCCGGGCGTCGGCAAGACCTCGCTCGGGCAGTCGTTGGCCCGTGCCACCAATCGAAAATTCGTTCGCATGTCGCTCGGAGGAGTGCGCGACGAAGCCGAGATCCGCGGACACCGTCGCACCTATATCGGGTCGATGCCCGGGAAAATCCTCCAGAATATGGCGCGCGTGGGCGTGCGCAATCCCCTGTTCCTGCTGGACGAGGTCGACAAGATGGGGATGGATTTCAGAGGCGACCCGTCATCGGCGCTTCTCGAGGTGCTGGATCCGGAGCAGAACCATACCTTCACCGACCACTATGTCGAGGTCGAGTACGATCTTTCCGAGATCATGTTCGTTGCGACGGCGAACACTCTGAACATTCCGCCCGCGCTGCTCGACCGGATGGAGGTCATAAGGATCTCCGGGTATACCGAGGACGAGAAGGTGAATATCGCCTCGCGCTACCTCCTGCCCAAGCAGCTCAAGAACAATGGACTCAAGAAGGAAGAGGTGTCGGTGTCGGAAGCCGCCCTCCGCGACATTATTCGCTACTACACGCGTGAGGCCGGCGTGCGCAGCCTCGAGCGCGAGATCTCCAAGATCTGCCGCAAGGTGGTGAAGCTTCTGGTGACCAAGGACAAGGAGAAGAAAGTCCTGGTGACCCCGAAGAATCTGGACAAGTTTCTCGGCGTGCGCCGCTTTACCTACGGGATCGCGGAGAAGACGAATCAGGTGGGACAAGTCACCGGCCTCGCGTGGACCGAGGTGGGAGGCGAGCTTCTCACCATCGAAGCGGTGACCATGCCCGGCAAGGGCAAGACCATTACGACGGGAAAGCTGGGAGAGGTGATGCAGGAATCGATCCAGGCGGCGCTGAGCGTCGTTCGGAATCGTTCGTCCAAGCTCGGGGTCGCGGAAGACTTCTATCAGAAGAACGATATTCATATCCATCTTCCCGAGGGCGCGACGCCCAAGGATGGTCCGAGCGCGGGTATCGGAATCTGCACCGCAATGGTGTCGGTGCTGACCGGAATCCCGGTCCGGGCCGACATGGCCATGACCGGAGAAATCACTCTCCGAGGGGAAGTGCTGGTGATCGGCGGGCTGAAAGAGAAGCTGCTCGCCGCCCATCGCGGTGGCATCAAGACCGTGCTCATTCCGGAGGAAAACGTGAAGGATCTGGCAGAAATCCCCGACAACATCAAGAATCGACTGGACATTGTTCCGGTGAAATGGATGGACCAGGTGCTCGAACTGGCTCTCGAGCGGCAGCCGGAGCCGCGCAAGCCCGCGTCCGACGTTGCTCCGATTCCCCCGGTCGCCGACGGCCAGACATCTTCTACGGTGATCACTCACTGAGTTGCTGCGACGCGGGGCAATGGCGGCCACCCGATCCCGAGAGTGGCGTCCCGGTTCCACCCGCCGCGCGACAGCCTTTCTTGTCTTCGAGAAAATCTCCTCGCAAGCGCCGTTAGCGCTTGACACGACGAGTTCGCGGTTGCTATAAATTGCGCACGGAGCGTGCGCGCTACCGCTTCCGTTCTCAAGAAAGAAAGTCAACCGCGGAATAAGCAAAGCCCGGTTTCATCGAAGCCGCATCCGCTGGAGTCGCGGCAGACCGGGTTTTGCTGAGTCCACGGTCGTGGCCCGGCCGGGAGGCGGGGTGCGCCTGTCGATCATAAATTCCGTCACCAACCGATCCTCAAGGGGGCCTCATGAACAAGCTGGAAATCATCGATCACATCGCAAAATCCGCCGATATTTCCAAGGCCGCCGCCGGTCGTTCGCTCGATGCCGCCGTCTCCGCGATAAAGACGGCGATGAAAAAGGGCGGTATGGTCACGCTGGTGGGATTCGGCACGTTTTACGTCGGCAGACGTGCGGCGCGCACAGGGCGCAATCCGCGCACCGGAGTCGAAATCAGCATCAAAGCGGCGAGAGTCCCCAAGTTCCGCGCTGGCAAGGCACTGAAGGATGCAGTAAACTAGCGGCCCTTCCCGAACCAGCTTATCCGCCTCCGACGGGTGGCGAAGAAGGGGTGCTTAGCTCAGCTGGTAGAGCGTCGCCCTTACAAGGCGAATGTCGGCGGTTCGATCCCGTCAGCACCCACCAGAGCGTCCAGTCGTGCCAGGCGCGCGCGCCGGAACGCTGAGACGGAAGTGGAAAGGTCATACGTGGAGCGGTAGTTCAGCTGGTTAGAATACCGGCCTGTCACGCCGGGGGTCGCGGGTTCGAGTCCCGTCCGCTCCGCCAGCATCGAAGGTCCAGGGCGCCTGGTGCGCCCGTTTTCTTGAGATAAACATGTTCAATTTCGTCACCAAGCACAAGCGGCTTCTCCAGGTGGTCCTCGCGCTGATGATCGTCCCGCCGTTTGCGTTCTGGGGGATACAGTGGACTCAGCGCGACGTGGCGAACCAGCGCGATGTCGCCAGCGTCGGCGGTCAGAAAGTCTCGGAGCAGGAGTTTTCAGAAGCCCTCCGCCAGCAGCAGGACAGGCTGCGCGGCATGCTCGGGCAGAATTTCGATCCGGCGCTGCTCGATTCGCCCAGGATGCGACTGGAGCTGATCGAGGGCATGATTTCGCAGCGCCTGCTCATGCAGTTCGCCGTGCGCAGGCACATGGCCGTTTCCAATGAGTCGCTCGTCGAGACGACCAGGGCGATTCCGGCCTTTCAGGTGGACGGAAGGTTTTCGCGGCAACGCTACGACGACCTGCTTCGGAACGAGAGGATGACTCCGGAGGCGTTCGACGCGGCGCTGCGCCGGGATTTGCTGGTGCAGCAGCTGTCCGGAGCGTTGGCCGAATCGGGACTCGCATCGAGGGCCGCTTCGCGCCAGCTCGCGCGGATCCGCGCCCAGCAGCGGGAAATCGCGGAGTATCAATTTCGCGCCGCTACCCGGACCGCAAAGTCGGGGATCGGGGCCGAAGCGATTCGTGCGTTCTACGACGGCAACCCTTCGCGCTTCCAGGTGCCGGAAGAGGTGGACGTCGATTACCTCGTGCTGAACGCGGATGCCCTGCTTTCTTCCGAACGCGTGAATGCCGAGGAAGTCAGGGGATTCTACGAGGCGAACGCCGCCCGGTTCGGGGAACCGGAGCAGCGCCGCGCCAGCCATATCCTGATAGGAGTCAGGAGCGGGGCGAGCGACGCGGACAAGACGAAAGCGAGGAACCGAGCGGCGGGGATCCTCGCGGAGGTCCGCAAGTCGCCGGGCAGGTTTGCCGAACTGGCAAAGCAGAATTCCTCCGATGCTGGGTCCGCCTCCAGGGGCGGGGATCTCGGGTACTTTTCCCGGGGCATGATGGTGCAAGCCTTCGAGGAGGCGGCGTTTCGCCTCAAGCTGAACGAGGTCAGTGACCTGGTCGAGTCGGATTTCGGTTTCCATATCATCAGGATCACGGGGATCAAACCGGGAAAGATGAAGAGTCTCGCCGAGGCGCGACCTGAAATCGAGAGCGAGCTGAAAAAGCAGCGGGCGGGAAGACGCTTTGCGGAGGCCGCCGAGACGTTCAGCAACCTCGTATATGAGCAAGCCGATTCGCTCAAGCCCGCGGCTGAGAAATTCGGCCTGACGATTCAGCGCGCCGCGGGCCTCACCCGTGAGACCGCGCCGGTTCCGGCGCTCAATAAGCCCAAGGTGCTGGCCGCGCTGTTCGGCGAGGATGCGATCAAGAACCGGCGCAATACGGACGCCGTTGAAACGGCACCGGGCGTCCTGGTGTCGGCGCGGATCGTGAATCACCGACTGCCGGTCCAACGCCCGTTCGATCAGGTGCAGGAAGGCATAGCGAGGCAGCTGGCGCAGCAGGAAGCGCTTGCCCTGGCGAGGAAGCAGGGCAGCGAGCGTCTCGAAGAGTTGAAAAAGGGCGATGCAGGCTCAGTCCGCTTCGGACCGGCCAGGCTTGTCAGCAGGGACAATCCCCAGGACTTGAGCGCAGAGGCCCTGTCGCGGATCTTCGGGGCCGACGGTTCGAAATTGCCGTCGTACGCGGGCGTGGAGACGCGTGAGGGCTACACGATCTACCGCATCAGCCGGGTCGTCGATCCGGAGCCGGACGAAGCGCGCCAGCGCAGCGTGCAAAGCGAGCTCGGGCGAGCGAACGGCTCCCTGGAATTCAAGGCGTTCCTCGACGGACTTCGCGCCGATGCCAGCGTCGATATCAACAAGGAATATCTGGAGAAGAAGCAGCAATAGCCCCGCGGAGGCCGAAGAACGGCGCCGCGGCGCTCCCGCGGGTCAGTCCCCGGTACCACCCGCCGGGATCCCCCCCATCACGGTGTTGAAGCCGGCGTCCGCGTAGACGATCTCCCCGGTCACTGCGGCTGCCAGATCGGACAGGAGGAACGCCGCCACGTTGCCGACCTCCTCGGTGGTGACGTTGCGCTGAAGGGGCGCGTTTTCCTCGACGTACCTGAGGATTTTCCCGAAACCGGATATGCCGCTCGCTGCCACCGTCCTGATCGGTCCTGCCGAGACGGCGTTGACGCGAATGCCCTTCGGTCCGAGGCTGGCGGCCAGATAGCGCACGCTCGCCTCGAGGCTCGCTTTGGCAAGCCCCATGGTGTTGTAGTTGGGCACCACCCGTTCGGCGCCGAGGTAGGTGAGCGTGACGAGTGCCGCGCTTTTCCCTTCGCGCGGCCGCTGCATGAGGGGCAGGGCCGCCTTGGCGAGCGCCGCGAAGCTGTAGCTGCTGACGTCGTGCGCGATGCGGAACCCTTCGCGGGACAGGCCCTCGAGGAAATCGCCCGCAATGGCCTCGCGCGGCGCGAACGCGATCGCGTGGACCAATCCGTCGAGCGCGCTCCAGCTTTTCCGGATGTCGGTGAAGAGGGCGGCGATCTCGGAGTCGTTCGCGACGTCGCAGCAAAACGAAAGGCTGCTCCCGAGCTCGGCCGCCGTTTGTTCCACCCGTTCCCTGAAGCGCTCGCTCTGATAGGTAAACGCGAGCTCCGCTCCCTCGCGCCGCGCGGCCTTGGCGACGCCATAGGCGATAGAACGGTTGGAAAGCAGGCCGGTGATCAGGATGCGCTTGCCCGCGAGAAAACCCATGCGAATTCCCCCCGATTGCCCGGGCGATTATAGCCGATGACCTCGAGCCGCCGAATGACGCTGCGCGGAGCTTAGGCTACACTTGGCCGCCATGCGGCGAATTCCATTGTTTGCGCTCCTCGCGTTCGGTATCACCGGCTGCGGGCAGGTGTGGAATGATCCGTATCCCGCGGAGGACCGCGGCAAGAACATTCTCTACAGTTTTTTCTCCGAACGGCCCAAACACCTCGACCCGGCCCAGTCGTATACCTCGGACGAGTACGACATCATCCAGCAAATCTACGAGCCGCCGCTGCAGTACCACTACCTCAAGCGGCCTTACGAGCTGATTCCGGCCTCCGCGGCCGAGGTCCCCAGGGCCCGGTTCCTCGACGAGCGCGGCCGCGTACTTCCTGCGGACGCGAAGCGCGTCGCCTTCAGCGAGTACGACATCCGCATCCGGCCGGGGATCCTGTACCAGCCCCATCCCGCATTCGCCAGGGACGAGAAGGGCGAGCCGCTGTACCTGGCGCTGCCCGAGAGCGAGATCCGGTCGAAATATACGCTGGCCGATTTTTCCTGGACCGGCACGCGCGAGCTCACCGCCGAGGACTACGTCTACGAAATCAAGCGCCTCGCCCATCCGCGGCTGGTCTCGCCGATCTACGGTCACATGAGCGAGTACATCGTCGGCCTGAGGGACCTGGGCGAGCGCCTGAAGCGGGACAACCGGGTCCTGATCGCCGAGCATCAGAAGCGCCATGGAGCGTCGGACCGCGCCTATCCCTGGATGGATCTGAGACACTACGATCTCTCCGGGGTGAAGGTGCTGGATCGCCATACCTATCGCGTGCGCATCAAGGGGAAGTATCCCCAGTTCGTCTATTGGCTCGCGATGCCCTTCTTCGCTCCGGTCCCGTGGGAAGCCGACCGCTTCTACGCGCAGCGCGGCATGAACGAGGGCCGCAATCTCACGCTTGACTGGTATCCGGTCGGCACCGGCCCGTACCTGCTCGCCGAAAACGACCCGAATGCGCGCATGGTGCTTCGGGCCAATCCGAACTTTCGCGGCGAGGTTTTCCCGTCCGAGGGCGAGCCCGGCGATCTGGCTTCCGGGCTGCTCGCGAACGCGGGCAGGCGCGTGCCCTTCGTGGAGCGCATCGTGCTGACCCGCGAGAAGGAAAGCGTGCCCTTGTGGAACAAGTTCCTGCAGGGCTACTACGATAGCGCGGGGATCGGCTCGGACAACTTCGACCAGGCTGTGCGAATCAACGTCGAGGGCGGGGCGGCGCTGACGCCCGAGATGGAAAATCGCGGGATCCGCCTGCGCACTTCGGTCGCTCCGAGCACGTTCTACATGGCGTTCAACTACAACGACCCCGTCGTGGGCGGCAGGGACGAGGAATCCCGGGAACGCGCGAGGAAGCTGCGGCAGGCGGTGTCGATCGCGATCGACTGGGAGGAATACATTTCGATCTTCGCGAACGGCCGCGGCATTCCCGGCATGGGCCCTCTGCCGCCCGGAATTTTCGGCTATCGGGGAGACGCGCAGGGCTACAATCCCGTGGTCTACGACTGGGTGGACGGACAGCCGAAGCGCAAGCCGATTGCGGCTGCGCGCAAGCTCCTCGCAGAGGCCGGCTACCCCGAGGGCCGCGAGGCGAACACCGGGCGTCCGCTGGTGCTCTATCTCGATACTACGGATCGCGGACCCGATGACGCGGCTCGTCTCAACTGGTATCGCAGGCAGTTCGGCAAGCTCGACGTGCAACTCGAGATTCGCTCGACCGACTGGAACCGGTTTCAGGAAAAAGTGCGTTCGGGCAATACTCAGATGTTCTTTCTGGGCTGGAATGCCGACTACCCGGACCCCGAGAATTTCATGTTTCTGCTCTACGGGCCGAACGGTTCCCAGGACGGGGAGAACAAGGCGCGCTACGAGAGCCCGGCATTCGACCGGCTGTTCGAGCAGATGAAGAACATGGAGAACGGTCCGCGCCGCCAGGCGCTGGTCGACCAGATGGTGAAAATCGCCCGCGAGGATGCGCCCTGGGTTTGGGGCTTCCACCCCAGGGACTACGCGCTCTCGCATGCCTGGGTGGGAATCGGCAAGCCCAACAAGATGGCGCGCAACACGCTGAAGTACGTTCGTGTCGACCCTGAGCTGCGAGATCGCCTGCGCGAGGAGTGGAACCGGCCCATGGCCTGGCCCCTGGCGGCGGTCCTCGCGCTGCTGCTCCTGGGAAGCCTTCCCGCGTACGCGAGCTACCGCCGGCGGGAGGGCAGTGCGGCAAGGAACATCGGGTCCGCGGCGTGATCGCCTACATCATACGCCGGGCGCTTTATGCGATCCCGATTCTGATCGGGGTGAATCTCATCACCTTCCTGCTGTTTTTCGTCGTGAATACCCCGGAAGACATGGCGAGGATGCAGCTGGGGGTCAGGCGCGTCACATCCGAAGCCATCGAGAAGTGGAAGGCGGAGCGCGGATACGACAAGCCGATGCTGTACAACGGCCGCGCCACCGGACTCGGGCGTCTCGCGGACACGGTTTTCTACGAGAAATCGGTGCGGCTGTTCGTTTTCGATTTCGGCAACGCCGACGACGGGCGTTCGATCCGCCACGAGATCCTCAGCCGCATGTGGCCCAGTCTGGCGCTGCAGTTGCCGGTGTTTCTCGTCGGCATCGCCGTGTACGTCACCTTCGCGCTGCTGATGGCCTTTTTCCGCGCAACCTATCTGGACTTCTGGGGCGTGGTTCTGTGCATTGCGATGATGTCCATTTCAGGCCTGTTCTACATCATCGGCGGCCAGTACCTGTTCTCGAAAGTGTGGAATCTCGTGCCCATATCGGGCTACGCGGGCGGGTTCGACGCCCTCAAGTTCCTTGCACTGCCGGTTGCCGTGGGCGTGGTGAGCGGCGTCGGCTCCAGTTCAAGGTGGTATCGCACGATTTTTCTGGAAGAGATGGGAAAGGACTACGTGCGCACCGCGCGCGCCAAGGGCCTGGCGGAATCATCGGTGATGTTCAGACATGTTCTCAAGAACGGCATGATCCCCATCCTCACCGGCGCGGTGGTCGTGATCCCGACCTTGTTCATGGGCGCGCTGATCACCGAGTCCTTCTTCGGGATTCCGGGCCTCGGGAGCTACACCATCGATGCGATCCAGGCCCAGGATTTTTCGGTGGTGCGTTCGATGGTATTTCTCGGCTCGGTCCTGTACATCGCAGGGCTGATACTGACCGACATCTCCTACACGCTGGTCGATCCGCGGGTTCGGTTCGAATGATGCTCGTTCGTCTCTGGACGGACGTCCTGGTCTGGCTGCTCGTCGCGGCGATCGTGGCGTATTCCATTTACGTCCGCCGCCAGCCTCATCTGCTCGCACCCTGGAGGCGCGTCACCCGGAGCGCCCTCGGAATGTCCGCGCTGGTCGTGCTCGCGGCATTCGTCTTCATCGGCCTCCTCGACTCGCTGCACTACCGGCCCGCGCTCGAGCGCCGGGCGGGCCAGGGCGAGGCGTATTCGGCCGAGGTGCTTTCGCTCCTCGACGCAGCGGCGGGCCCGCTGCGCGAGCGCAGGGAGCGCACTTACTCCGCCCCCCTTGCGACGCGTGCCTATGCGCGCGAGACGCTCGAAGTCCGGGGTTCGGACGGCACGCTGCGGCAGGTCAGGGAGTTTCCCCGGCTGACCTGGGGGGGTGCGCATCTGAAGGACGAAAGGGAGCGGAGCCGGGACATCTTCCTGCGGGCCGTATCGGGAATGGCGCTGGCGGCCGTCCTGTGGCTGGCGCTCGCCGCAGCCGTCGCCTGGCGGCACGCCCGCGCCTCGGAGAATCGCGTGGGCGAGGCGTGGCGCGCGATCTGGCGGGGACAGACCGGTACCCCCTGGCGCGCGGTTCTGATCACTGCGGGCGCGCTGCTGGCACTGACCGGTCCGGCGATGACGCTATGCGCCCACTACCATGTTCTCGGCACGGACAAGGTCGGTCGCGATGTCCTGTACCTCGCTCTCAAGGGCATACGCACCGGTCTCGTGATCGGTACTTTGACGACACTGATGCTGATGCCTTTCGCGGTGCTGCTCGGCATCATGGCGGGTTACTTCCGCGGCTGGATCGACGACGTCATCCAGTATCTGTACACCACCGTCAATTCGATCCCGGGGGTGCTGCTGATCGCCGCCGCCGTCCTCCTGATGCAGGTCTACATCGACCGGCATCCGGAACTTTTCCCGACCTCGGCGGAACGCGCCGATCTGCGGCTGCTGTTCCTGTGCTTCATCCTGGGACTGACCAGCTGGACCGGTCTCGCGCGACTGCTTCGCGGAGAATCCCTCAAGCTGCGCGAGCTCGAGTACATCCAGGCCGCTCAGGCCTTCGGCGTGCGGGACGCGCGCATCATCACGCGCCACATCCTCCCCAACGTCATGCACATCGTGTTGATCAGCCTGGTGATGGATTTTTCGGGTTTGGTGCTCGCCGAGGCCGTGCTCTCCTACGTGGGCGTCGGCGTCGATCCTTCGATGATCAGTTTCGGCACCATGATCAACGCGGCGCGCCTGGAGATGTCGCGCGAGCCGATCGTCTGGTGGGCGCTCGCGGCGGCCTTCGTCTTCATGTTCGCGTTGGTGCTGGCTGCCAACCTGTTCGCTGACGCCGTGCGCGACGCTTTCGACCCGCGCGTGCGGGTCGGGACGCTGGCGGCGGCATGAGCGCGACGAAAATCGGTGACCGGCGCGGGCAGGGCAAGGGTTCCCTTGGCGCCGCGCCGTTCGTCGAAGGACGAGGCGACGGGCTCGGGAGCGGTGCAGGGAAAGCCTCGCCCGCCCCGGTCGCCGCGCGGTTTCGACATGGCTGAAGCGCTGCTTCGCGTCAGGAATCTCAGAACCGTGC
Source organism: Burkholderiales bacterium (assembly GCA_049663805.1). GTDB lineage: Bacteria > Pseudomonadota > Gammaproteobacteria > Burkholderiales > SG8-39 > VBDM01. Next base: position 30,300 of record JBATEB010000195.1, read on the forward strand.
TCGAGGGCTCGGGAGCGGCGGTGCGCGCGGTGGACGGCGTGGAGATGGACATCCGCCGCGGCGAAACCTTCGCCATCGTCGGGGAATCGGGCTGCGGCAAGAGCATGACCGCCTTGTCGCTCATGCGACTGCTGCCGGAGACCGGCCGCATTGCGGGAGGAAGCGTTGAGCTTGCGGGGGTCGACCTGCTCGCGCTGCCGGAGGTGGCGATGCGCGCGGTGCGCGGCCGGCGGATCGGGATGATCTTCCAGGAGCCCGCCACCAGCCTGAACCCCGTGCTCACCGTCGGTACCCAGATCGCAGAGGTGCTCGAACGCCATACCGAATTGCGCGGCGCAGCCCTGGGCGCGCGCATCCTTTCGCTGCTCGATGCGGTAGGCATTCCGGATGCCGCCCGCAGGGCGGGGGAATATCCCTTCCAGCTTTCCGGGGGTCTCAAACAGCGCGCGATGATCGCCATGGCGCTCGCCGCCGATCCGGATCTGCTCATCGCCGACTAGCCGACCACCGCCCTGGACGTCACTATCCAGTCGCAGGTGCTCGAGTTGCTGCGCGATCTGCAAAGGAAGAACGGCATGGCGATCCTGCTGATCACGCACGACCTGGGGATCGTCGCGCAGATGGCGCACCGGGTCGCGGTCATGTACGCGGGCCAGATCATCGAGGTGGCCGCACGCGAGCGATTCTTCGCCGCGCCCCAGCATCCCTATTCTCGCAAGCTGTTCGCCGCGCTGCCGACGACCGGCAAGCGCGGCGCGGAACTTGCGGTGATCCGGGGCCAGGTGCCGCCGCTCACCGAGGATTTCCGCCGCTGCCGCTTCGTCGAACGCTGCGATTTTGCTTTCGACCGCTGCGCGGCCGAAGCGCCCGGCTGGACTCGGATCGGAGACAGTCACGAGGTCCGGTGTTTCCTCAGGGAAAAAGAGCGCGCCGGAGCGGTCGAGCCGGATGCGGGCGCGGCCGCGGCGGCGGGACCCGCCCGGGTGGCGCAAGCTGCGCCCCTTCTTTCCGTACGCGGACTGAAGGTGCATTTCCCGATTCGCAAGGGTTTATTCAGGCATACCGTCGGGCAGGTCAAGGCGGTGGACGGTACCTCGCTCGAGATCGGCGCCGGGCGCACGCTCGGCCTGGTCGGCGAGTCGGGTTGTGGCAAGACGACCGTCGGCAAGGCGATCCTGCAGCTCATCCGCCCGAGCGCGGGCGAGGTGCGTTTTGACGGCGTCGAGCTGACGCGGATCCGGGGGGCGGAGCTGCGCGCTCGCCGCCGCGGGTTCCAGATCATTTTCCAGGACCCGTACGCCTCGCTCAATCCACGCATGCGCGTCGCCGAGATTCTCTCCGAGGGAATGGCGGCGCTGGGTGTGGAGCCCGACGCCGCGGCGAGGGTCCGGCGCGTTGCGGAGATCCTCGACCAGGTCGGGCTCGCGCGCGATGCGGTCGATCGCTATCCCCACGAATTCTCCGGCGGGCAGCGGCAGCGGATCGCGATCGCGCGCGCCCTCGCGGTGCGCCCGCGGCTCATCATCTGCGACGAACCCACCAGCGCGCTCGACGTTTCGGTGCAAGCGCAGATTCTGAACCTGCTCAAATCGCTGCAGCGCGAACTCGGGCTCTCCTACCTCTTCATCACCCACAACATCGCGGTGGTCGATTACCTCGCGCACGAGGTCGCCGTGATGTATCTGGGACGCATCGTCGAGCGCGGCACCGTGGACGAAGTGCTGCGCTCCCCCAAGCATCCTTATACCCGGGCGCTCCTGGAAGCGGTGCCGAAGATCGAGGCGGGGGGCGAGCGCGAGATCATCCGTTTGGAGGGCGAACTGCCGTCGCCCGCGAATCCGCCCTCGGGATGCCATTTCCATCCGCGCTGCCCGAAAGCCCTGCCCGAATGCCGCGGGCGCTATCCGGAGAATTTCGAGTTGTCCGGGACGCGCAGCGTAGCGTGCTGGTTATACGGGAAGTAATCCCGCGATTCGACCGGCTACCATGTCACGGCGATTGTCGCGTACCGGCCGTTCCCGAAGGGGCGCTGAAGCTATCGCTGCGCCACCGGCAGAATCGTCATGGCGAGGTCCTGCGGCAGCGGAGCGGTGGAAATCTTGCGGGGACGGGCTGCGCCGCGATAGATGTAGAGCCGCTGGCCGGTCGTCAGCACGCCGATGTGGTTCCAGCGGCGCAGGCTGTCGGTGCTGACGCGGTAGCGCCGCGCGATCCCGTAAAGCGTTTCGCCCTTTCTCACGATGTGCAGCAGTCCGCCGCGGCGCGCGGGCGCCGTCGGCTGGCGGAACACGGCGGGCAGGGGTTCGGCCGCGGCATCGGAGCCCTTGATCGGAAGGAGCAATTGCGAGCCCGGCCCGACCTTGGTGCGGGAGGTGATGCCGTTCGCCAGTCGCAGCTTCGAGACGGCGACACCATGCCTGGCCGCGAGCCTGTCGAGACTGTCGCCCTTCTTCATGGTATACGGCTGCCACGAGGTCAGCGGCTGGTCGTAGGTTTCGAGGTTGCGGCGAAACGTATCGACGCGGTCCGCGGGCAGGACGAGTGACTGGGTGTGCGGACCGGAGATCACCGGCCGGTTCAGCGCCGGGTTGAGCGCGATCAATTCGTCGGCCGACATCTCCGCGAGCTTGGCGGCGATGACGATGTCAATGTCTTTTTCGGCCGGGATGGTGGAAAAGTAAGGCTCGTTGGGTATCGGCTCGAGGGTGATCCCGAACGCCTCCGGGTTAGAGATGATGTTCTTGAGCGCCTGCAGCTTGGGCACATAGCCGCGCGTCTCCCGCGGCACCTTCAAGCTCTGATAGTCGGTCGGCAGCCCTCTCGCCTTGTTCCTCCGGATTGCCCGACCGATCCCGTTTTCGCCGAAGTTGTAGGACGCGAGCGCGAGGTGCCAGTCCCCGTGCATCTCGTAGAGCATCTGCAGATAATCGAGAGCGGCGTCGGTCGAAGCGATGACGTCGCGGCGCGAATCCGCCCACCAGTTCTGGCTCAACTTGTAGTTCCTGCCGGTGGAAGGGATGAACTGCCACAGGCCCGAGGCGTGGGAGCGCGAGTACGCCATGGGATTGAAGGCGCTCTCGACCATGGGGAGCAGGGCGATCTCGGTCGGGATGCCCCTCTTTTCGATTTCCTCGACGATGTAGAAAAGATAGAGCTTGCTGCGCTCGACCATGCGGGCGAGGTAGTCCTGCTGGCTCGCGTACCAGCGCTCGCGCTGGCGCACCAGCGGGCCCTCGAGATCGGGTATGGCAAAACCGGCCCGAATCCGCTCCCACAGATCGTCCGCAGGGCGGGCGACGTCGATTTCGCGCGGGGAGTCGGCGGCCGCCGCCTTGGGGAGGGTCGTTTCGGCGCTGTTCCTGGCGCCCTCGATCGCGTTCTGAACAGGCGTAGCGGGCGCAACGGCTGCGGCCTTCGCAACGGCCGCGGGAGTCACCGTGGCGGCGAGGACGGGTTCGGGCGCAGGGGCGGGGATCGGGGGAGGAGCAGGGGCGATGGCCTCCGCATCCGAGGCGAAAGGCGACCCCTGAGCCGTCTGCGCCCGGCCGAACGCGCTCTCGGGGTGTTCCGGTTCGGTGCTCCAGGGAATCTGGGAGCAGGCGGGCAGGAGGCAAACCGCCGCCAGCGCGAACAGCTTTTTCACACCGTCTCCCAAGTGCACCGCCCTCTTGACCACTCTGACTACGTGACCCGTGATGTTAGCGAGACTTGTCAAATACGTCAAGCAAGCTGTCGATTTAGAAGGACTTTTTCGACAAGAACGAGTCATTGGGCACCTCGGATTCCAGAGCGCCTTCTCCCGCGTCCATCGCGCTCGACAGAACCAGAACACTCAAGAATCGTGCCCGATTCGTGCTGTTTTTCACCGGGCGGAGAGGAGTCCCGGCGAACCAGAGCTATGACCGCGGGCGCTCAGAATTCGTTCTTCCACTGCCTGAGCGCGGCAAAGACCGCCGCCGGGTCGCCGGCGCGCTTTCCCAGATACTTGTTCGCCGATTCGATGACCGCCGGTCGCGTCACGCGCAAGAAGGGATTGGTCGCCTTCTCGCGGGCGATGGTCGTGGGCAGCGTCGGCCGGTCTTGGCGCCGCAGTCGAGCGTCATCCGCTTCGCGCTCGAGCAGCGCGGCATTCTCCGGCTCGACCGCCTTGGCAAAGCCGATGTTCGCCAGGGTGTACTCGTGTCCGCAATAGACCAGGGTTTCGTCGGGAAGCGCCATCAGCTTCTGGAGCGACGCGTACAGCTGCCGCGGCGTGCCTTCGAACGCTCGCCCGCAGCCGCAGGCGAAGAGTGTGTCACCACAGAACAGCATGCCTGCCCCATAATACGCGACGTGCGCGCGCGTGTGACCGGGGATGTCCAGCACCTCGAAAGACACGTTCACGGGTTCGATGGCGACGCGATCTCCGCCGCCGACCGGGTGCGTGAGCGTCGGGATCGGTTCGCCACGGGGTCCGTATACGGGGGCCGGGTGAACCCGGCACAACTCCGCGATACCTCCGACGTGATCCTGGTGGTGATGCGTGGCCAGGATGGCGGCGAGCCGGAGGTGCTGGTCCGCGAGATAGTCGAGCACCGGCCGGGCCTCGCCCGGATCGACCACCACCGCGCTACGCGTGTCGCGTATCGTCCAGATGTAGTTGTCCTTGAACGCCCGCAGGGGGATGACTTCGATTTTCTCGGTCACGCGGATTCCAGGTCGGATTAAAATGCGCTCGGGATTCATTTTGCTATGAAGTCGTGGCCGGCGCAAAAGCCGATGCTCGCCGAGTGGTTCGAGACGCCGAAGGGCAGCTACGTGCTCGCCTGGGAGCGGGTGCAATTCGACGCGGCGGTCGAGGACATCTTCGGTTTCAATGCGGTGCAGATCGGACTTCCCGGTCTCGACTTCCTGCGTGAATCCCGCATTCCCCTGCGGGTCCGCGCCGGGCTCGATCCGGGGTGCGGCCTGCGCTCCGAGCCGATGCAGCTGCCGCTCGCCTCGCAGAGCGTCGACCTGATCGCTCTGCCGCATGTGCTGGAGTTCAGCGCCCAGCCGCACGCGATCTTGCGCGAGGCCGAGCGGGTGCTCATGCCCGAAGGCAGCATCGTCCTCTCCGGGTTCAACCCCGTGTCGCTGTGGGGGGCGGCACGCACTCTCGGCTGGGAGCGGCGACAGGTTCCCTCCTGCGGAAGGTTCATCGGGTTGCTGCGACTCAAGGACTGGCTCGCGCTGCTCGGCTTCGAGCTGACCGGCGGACGTTTCGGCTGCTACGCGCCGCCGTTCTCCCAGACGCGCTGGATCGAGCGCTTCGCGTTCGTGGAAAAAGCGGGCGACCGCTGGTGGCCGATCTGCGGCGCCGTGTACGTCGTTCGCGCGATCAAGCGCAATATCGGGATGCGGCTGGTCGTCCCGAGCTGGCGCGACAAGCGCGCCGCGAAGAAATCCCTGGCCCCGGTGACGCAGAGGGAAAACGGGTTGCATGTCCAGAAACGCGGGCGCCGGTAGAAACGACGTGGTGCGGATCTACACCGACGGCGCCTGCAAGGGCAATCCAGGTCCGGGAGGCTGGGGGGCGTTGCTCAAGACCGCGAGGGGCGAGACCGAGCTGTTCGGCGGTGAAACGCAGACGACCAACAACCGCATGGAGCTCACCGCGGTGATTCGCGCCCTCGAGGCGCTCGAACCACCGTGCGAGGTGGCGGTCTACACCGACTCGCAGTATGTTCAGAAGGGAATCAGCGAGTGGCTGAGCGACTGGAAGCGCCGCGGCTGGCGCACCGCAGACAGGAAGCCGGTGAAAAACCAGGACCTCTGGCAGGAGCTGGATCGACTGGCCCGGGTCCACCGCATCGCCTGGCATTGGGTCAAGGGACACGCCGGGCACCCGGAAAACGAGCGCGCCGACGCGCTCGCCAACCGCGGCGTGGAATCGCTGGGGTAGGGCCCATGCGGAGCGTCGTCCTGGACACCGAAACGACCGGCCTCAACGCCGCTCTCGGCGACCGCATCATCGAGCTTGGCTGCATCGAGATCCTGAACCGGCGCCTCACCGGGAATCAATTTCACCGTTACGTCAACCCCGAACGCGACAGCGAGACCGGCGCGCTCAAGGTGCACGGCATCACCAGCGATTTTCTCCAGGACAAGCCCAAGTTTCGCGAGATCGCCGCCGAGTTCCTGGACTATATCCAGGGCGCGGAGCTGGTCATCCATAACGCAGCCTTCGACACCGAATTCCTCGATCTCGAGCTCGGCCGCCTCGGGCTGCCACCGGTCGCCCAGCACTGTGGCGCGATCATGGATACGCTGAAGTTCGCGCGCGATCTGCACCCGGGGAAGAAGAACTCGCTCGACGCCCTGTGCGAGCGCTACGGGATCGACCACACTCGCCGGACGCTCCACGGCGCGCTCCTCGATGCCTCTTTGCTCGCCGAGGTCTACCTGGCCATGACCCGGGGTCAGGACAGCCTCGCGATGGAGTTCGACCGTCCACGGCCGGTCTCGGTGGCAACGCAGACCGAGCGGGGCGAGCGGCCGCCGCTCATCGTGATCCGCCCCAGCGCCGACGAACTGGCGGAGCACGCGCGGCTGCTTGCCGACATCGAGGCCGAGGCGAGGACCGGGTGCGTCTGGCTCCGGGCGGAAACCGCGGGGGCGCCGTTCTAACCGGGTGTGCGAAAATGGGCCGCCGCCCGCCAAGGGAACGATCTTCGATGCCAGACGCAAAGGCCGACCCTTACGAGATCGATCTCGACAAGAACCCGGCCAACTACGCGCCGCTGACGCCGCTCGGCTTCATCGAGCGTGCCGCCCAGGTCTACCCGGAGCGCACCGCGCTGATCCATGGCGCGCGTCGCGCCACCTGGGCGCAGACTTACGCGCGCTGCCGGCGGCTCGCTTCGGCGCTCGCTCGGAGAGGGATCGGGCGCGGCGACACCGTCGCCGCGATGCTCGCGAACACGCCGGAAATGTACGAATGCCATTTCGGCGTGCCGATGACGGGCGCCGTCCTCAACACCCTGAACACGCGGCTCGACCCCGAGGCGATCGCCTTCATGCTCGAGCACGGCGGAGCCAGGGTCCTGTTTGCCGACCGCGAGTTTTCCGGGACCGTCGCAAAAGCGCTGGCGGCGCTGGGGACTAAACCCCTGGTGATCGATGTGGACGACCGCGAGTATTCTGGGCCCGGCGAGCGCATCGGCGCGCAGGAGTACGAGGGCTTCATCGCCGAGGGCGACCCCGGCTACGTCTGGGAGCCGCCCGAGGACGAATGGAACGCGATCTCGCTCAACTACACCTCGGGCACGACCGGCAACCCGAAGGGGGTCGTGTACCACCACCGCGGCGCGTACCTGAACGCAATCTGCAATATCGTCACCTGGGGGATGCCGCACCATGCCGTGTATCTCTGGACACTGCCGATGTTTCACTGCAACGGCTGGTGCTTCCCCTGGACGATGGCCGCCAACGCGGGAACGAACGTGTGCCTGCGAAAGGTCGAGGCCAAGCTCGTTTTCGACGCGATCCGCGAACACGGCGTGACCCACTACTGCGGAGCGCCGATCGTGCATTCGACCCTGGTCAACGCGGACCCCGCGCTGCGCCAGGGCATCCGCCACAAGGTCAACGCGATGGTGGCCGCGGCGGCGCCGCCCGCGGCCATGATCGAAAGCATGGAGCGCATGGGCTGGGAGCTGACCCATGTCTACGGGCTGACCGAGGTCTACGGCCCGGCGACGGTCTGTGCCAAGCACGAGGAATGGAACCGACTCGATATCGGGCGGCGCACCGAGAAGAACGGCCGGCAGGGCGTGCGTTACCTGATGGAGGAGGGCCTCTCGGTGATGGACCCGCGCACCATGGAGCCGGTGCCCGCGGACGGCGAGACCATGGGCGAGATCATGTTCCGCGGAAACATCACCATGAAGGGTTACCTGAAGAACCGCAAGGCGACCGAAGAAGCGTTCTCCGGAGGGTGGTTTCACTCCGGCGATCTGGCGGTGACGCAGTCCGACGGCTACGTCAAGATCAAGGACCGCGCGAAGGACATCATCATCTCCGGGGGCGAGAACATATCCTCGCTCGAAGTCGAGGACGTGATCTACCGGCATCCCGCGGTGCTCGCCGCGGCGGTGGTCGCGAGGCCCGACCCCCGGTGGGGCGAGACGCCCTGCGCCTTTGTCGAAGTGAAGGCGGGCGCAAAAGTCACGGAAAAGGAGATCATCGACCACTGCCGCGCGAATCTCGCGCACTTCAAGGTGCCGCGCCACGTGGTGTTCGGCCCGCTGCCGAAGACTTCGACGGGGAAAATACAGAAGTTCGTGCTGCGTCAGCAGGCGAAGTCGGCGGAAGCGATCGAATAACGGGAATCAACGCGGGGATTTCCCTCCTCGAGCATGGAGGGGATGCTACGGGGGACGGACCATGAACGCTCCACCGAGGAACGAAGTCGAAGCGCCCTACGTTCTGCGCGAGGACAGGGAGGGCGTCGCCACCCTCATGCTCAACCGCGGCGAGCGCATGAATCCCCTGTCGACGGGGATGCTCGCCGCGCTGCAGGGAGAGCTCGACCGACTTTCGAAGGACCCCAACATCCGGGTCGTGGTCCTCGCGGGGGCCGGCAAGCATTTCTGCGCGGGCCACGACTTGCGCGAGATGCGCTCGCATCCCGACAAGAGCTGGCAGAAGGGCCTGTTCGAGCGATGCAGCGAGGTGATGCTCGCGCTGGTTCGACTGCCCCAGCCGGTGATCGCCCGCGTCCAGGGCGTCGCGGTCGCCGCCGGCTGCCAGCTGGTGTCGATGTGCGACCTCGCGGTGGCGAGCGAGGACGCCCGCTTTGCGCTCCCCGGGATCAAGAGCGGAATCTTCTGCACCACGCCCGGGGTCGGGGTCGCGCGAAACCTGTCGCGCAAGCACGCGCTGGAAATGCTCTTCACCGGGGATGCGATCGACGCGAGGACCGCGCTCGCCTGGGGCCTGGTGAACTGCGTGGCGCCGGCTGGTGATCTCGACGCCGAGGTGGACGGTCTCGCGCGCAAGATACTCGCGCACAGCGGAGCGGTCGTCCGCCTGGGCAAGCGCTTCTTCTACGAGCAGGTGGAGAAGGGGCTTGTGGAGGCTTACGCGCTTGCCGCCGAGGGCATGGCCTGCAATATGGCGCTCGAGGACGCGGCCGAGGGTATCGACGCGTTCATCGGCAAGCGCAAACCGGACTGGAAAGAAAAGTAATCGGCGGTTTCGATTTCGCCGGGAAGACGGTCGTCCTTCGCCGGGAAGCGGCGGGAGATCAGTTTTCCCGTCTCGCGGGGCGAGTCCGCATGCCGCCCGGCCAGGGCACGATGGTCGCCGCTGCGAGGGTGATGCCGGCGAGCGGAGGATACACGCCGGGTCCGATCAGCAGCAGGCCGGCCAGAGCGACGCTGATCCGGCGCAGCGGCCCGAGGGGCCCCAGCGCGAATCCGCGGATGCCGCATGCGACCAGCACCGCGCCGATGAGCGCGGTCGCGATCGCCCAGGCGATCGTGCCCGCCGAACCCTTCAGAAGCAGGCCGGGATTGAGGACGAAGGCGAAAGGAATGATGAAGGCGGCGATGCCAAGCCGCATCGCCTCCCAGCCGGTTCGCCACATCCGGTCGCCCGAAATCGCGATCGCCACGTACACCGCGATGCACAGCGGCGGCGTGAAGAACGAGGCGAGGCCCCAGTAGACGACGAACAGATGGGCCGCCAGGTCGGATACGCCGAGCTGGATCAGCGCGGGTGCCATCAGCGTGGCGAGCGTGACGTACACCGGAATCGAGTCCAGTCCCATCCCGAGGATGAAGCTCGCCAACCCGACCAGCAGCAGCGTGAGCAGAAGATGGCCGCCGGACAGATCGAGAATAAAGGTCGAGATCTTGACCCCGACGCCGCTTAGTTCGACCGCGCCGATCAGGATGCCCACGAACGCGGTGATCGCCGCGATGGCGACCCACCCGCGCACCGCGCGCTCGCAGGCGCGGGCGATGTTCCTCGGGGTCAGCCAGTGGGCGCGATCCCCGGACAGGAAGCTTGCGCCGATGACGAAGGGGATGGCGAGCACGCCGGCCATGCCGGGGGGGTAGGCCTTGACGAACAGCAGGACCATCAGCGCGGCCATCGGAATGAAATAGAACCAGCCCTCTCTGCACACCGGCCACAACCTCGGCAGATCGGCTCTGGCAATGGGTTCGATACCGTCGCGACGCGCCTGCAGATCCACGGAGACGAACACGATCACGAAATACAGCAGCGCCGGCGCCAAGGCGGCGAGCGCGATCTGCGAGTACGGTACGCGGATCCACTCGGCCATCACGAACGCGATCGCACCCATCACCGGCGGCAGGATCTGGCCGCCGGTCGAGGCGACCGCTTCGACGGCGCCGGCGAAGGACGCGCGGTAGCCGATCTGTTTCATCAGGGGAATGGTGAACACCCCGGTGGTGGCGACATTGGCCGAGGGCGAGCCGGAGATCGAGCCGAACAGGGCGCTCGACACCACCGCGGCCTTGGCCGGTCCGCCGCGCGACGCCCCGGTGAGCGCGAGCGCGAGTCGCAGGAACCATTTTCCGGCGCCGCCCGCTTCCATCAGCGCGCCGAACACCACGAAGACGATGATGATGTTGGCGGCCACGTTGAGCGGCAGCCCGAATATGCCGGATTCGCCGACATACGCGCTGTAGAGCAACCGGTCCGGCGCATAGCCGCGGCCGTAGAGAACTCCCGGCAGCAGGTTCTGAAACACCGTGGCGAGCGCGAGCGTGGTCACCAGGATCGGCAGGGTCACCCCGGTCGCCCGCCGCACCGCCTCGATCAGCGGCAGGCACAGCAAGAGCGCCAGCACCAGCCCCCGGGTGTCGAGGAAGCCGAACATGCTGTAGTCGAGCACTTTCTGATGGAACAGGAGGACGTAACCGAGGCTTACCCACGCGCAGGCGATCAGGGCGAGGTCGTAGGACGTCGGACGGCGCAGGGGCGCGCCGTCGTTGCGCGACACGCCGTGCCCGCCGAGGGCGGGCACGGTGAGGAAGATGATCGTCAGCGCCGCCGCGAGGCTGATCGCCCCGTGCACCTGCTCGGGCATGAAAAAGCCCGCCATCGCGACCAGGTTCCCGATGATGAGCAGGTGATAGAGGACCAGGGCGGTGGCAATCCAGCCGAACGCCGACACCCGGTCCGAAGGCTCGGCCTGCTGCTCCATGGTGATCGATGGAAGGTCTGAATGGCGGCGGGCCACAGCCTCGCCGCCGCATCAGCCCTTGAGTTCGTCCTGGGCTTTTTCCAGCGCCGGAGTCCAGAGCCGCTTTTCCTTGAAGTAGCGGATCGCGCCGGGATGGTAGGGAATCTTCGGGTCCTCCAGGGATTCCTGCAGGGTCCACTCGTTGGCAGTGCCGTGGAAGGTGTGGAACTCCTTGAGATTGTCGAACAGGGTTTGGGTCACCTTGTACACCGTGTCCTCGGACAGGCGCGAGGCGGCGACGATATAGCTGGCGAAGGCGAAGATGTTCACCGCCTTGTCCTGCCCCGGATAGGTATTTGCCGGCAACCGGGTCCTCGACATCGATTTCGGCAGCATCGCCATCATGGCCTGCATCTTGTCGTCGGGAATGTCCAGAAACTTGATCTTTCCGTCGCGTCCCAGCGACTGCAGGTAGCTCGCGCCCGCGCTGCCCGGCATGACGACCGCGTCGACCGTGTCGCTCCTGATCGCGTTCACCGCCTCGCCGGTATTGGTGGTCGAGACGATGCGCACCTTGCCCGGGTCGATCCCGTAGGCCTTGAGCAGGGCATCGGTGATCAGAGCCAGTTCCGGCAGCGCCGGACGCCTGCCGATCAGCGTCTTGCCGGCAAGATCCTCGGGCTTTTCGATGCCGGAGCCCACGCGCACGAGGATCTGCCGGAGATTCGGCGCCCCTTGAGCGATCAGTCCGACGCCGATCTTCTGCTTGAACGGTGCGTTGCCGTGGGCGCCGTCGAAGGCGGCACCCGCATTGACGAACGCAAGATCGACCTTGTCCGCGCCGATAGCGAACACGTTGGCAGTCGAACCGCCGACCGGCTCGGCGGTGGCGGCGATGCCGGCGTGGCGGGTGAGCATGGTGCTCAGGCCGACCGCGAGGGTGTAAAAGACGCTGCCGGAGCTCGAGGTTCCGATGCGTACCGCCGATGTTTGCGCGAGCGCGGATCCTCCCGCCGCCGCGGCGACCAGCGCTGCCAGGGCGGCGCACAGACGCGTTGTGGTTTTCACGGTCGTTCCTCCTAACGGTTGGCGATTGAAGAGCAATAACAAACAATCAAATTCCGCCCGGATCGCGGCTCTGCCCGGGAAACCCCGACCGAGCATGAACGCAGGGCCGATTATGCACCGTCCCGGACGCGTTCAAGCACGTGAATGATACCTTGCGCGTTCTTTCCGCCGGTCAGATGATTTTCATCGCCGCAAGCCGATCGAGTTCGTCGGCGCGCATCCCGAGCAGATCGCCGAGCACTTCCCGCGTGTGTTGTCCGAGCAGCGGCGGTGGCAACGGGTATTCGACCGGGGTCCCGGAAAAGCGCATCGGACTGGCCACCGTCGGGCAGGGAACACCCGACGCGTGCGGAATCTCGAGTTTCAGTCCCCGGTGCCCGACCTGCGGGTCTTCGAACACTTCCCGGTAGTCGTTGATCGGTCCGCAGGGCACGCCGGCGGCTTCGAGGCGCCCGAGCCAGTCTTTGCTCGCTCGTTCCTTCATCACTTTGCGCAGGAGCGGGATCAGCTCGCCGCGATTCCGGATGCGCCCCGGCATGGTGGCGTAGCGCGAATCGGCAGCCAGCTCCGGCCGGCCGGCGACCTTGCAGAAACTCGCAAACTGGCTGTCGTTGCCCACCGCCAGGATGACGTGGCCGTCGGCGGTGGCGAAGGCTTCGTAGGGCACGACGTTCGCGTGCGCGTTGCCCCAGCGCCCGGGGATCTTGCCGGAGGTGAAATAGTTGAGGATCTGGTTCGCTCCAAAGGCCACAATCGAGTCGAACAGCGCCAGGTCGATGTGCTGGCCCACCCCGGTGCGCTCGCGATGCGCGATCGCCGCGGTGATCGCGAGGCTCGCGTACATCCCGGCGAGGACGTCGGTGACGGCAATGCCGACCTTCTGCGGACCGCCGCCGGGCTCGCCGTCGCGCTCGCCGGTGATGCTCATGAGGCCGCCCATGCCCTGGAAGATGAAGTCATAGCCGGGCCGGTGCGCGCTCGGGCCCGACTGGCCGAAACCGGTGATCGAGCAGTAGACGATGCGTGGATTGATCTTCCTCACGTCCTCGTAGGCGAGCCCGTACTTTGCGAGTCCTCCGACCTTGTAGTTCTCGATGAGCACGTCGCACTTCGCCGCGAGCTTGTGCGCGATGCTCTGGCCGTCCCCGGTCGATATGTCGAGCGTCACCGATTTCTTGCCGCGATTGACCGAGAGAAAGTAGGCGGCTTCCCGTGTGTCCCGACCGGCACGGTCCTTGAGGAACGGTGGGCCCCAGCTGCGCGTATCGTCGCCGGTGCCGGGGCGCTCGATCTTGAGGACCTCGGCGCCCAGGTCGGCGAGGTTCTGCGAGGCCCATGGCCCGGCGAGAACGCGGGACAGGTCGAGGACCCGGATGTGAGATAGGGGGCGCTGCATTGGGCGGGGAAAGGGCCGGGCGGATTATATCGGCAGCCGGGAGTGGTGCGCGCGATGGCTTATAATTCGACGGCTTTCGTCGCAAGAGCGAGTACATGAAGATACTGGTTTCGGTGAAGCGCGTGGTCGATTTCAACGTCAAGGTGCGCGTCAAGGCGGACGGTTCCGCCGTGGAGACGGCCAACGTCAAGATGTCGATGAACCCGTTCGATGAAATCGCGGTGGAGGAAGCGCTGCGGCTCAGGGAAGCCGGGATCGCCACCGAAATCCTCGCGGTGTCCTGCGGCGTGCAGGCCTGCCAGGAAACGCTGCGCACGGCGCTCGCGCTCGGCGCCGACCGGGCGATCCTGGTCGAGACCGATGTGGAGCTGGAGCCGCTCGCGGTCGCGAAGCTTCTCGCGGCGATCGCCCGGAAGGAGGGCCCGCAACTCGTGATTCTCGGAAAGCAGGCCATCGACGACGATTGCAGCCAGACCGGCCAGATGCTCGCGGCGCTGCTCGGCTGGGCGCAGGCGACATTCGCTTCCAAGCTCAAGATCTCCGACGGCCGGGCCGAGGTTACGCGCGAAGTGGACGGCGGGCTGGAGACGATAGCGGTAAAGCTCCCCGCAATCGTGACGACCGATCTGCGGCTGAACGAGCCGCGCTACGTGACTCTCCCCAATATCATGAAAGCAAAAAAGAAACCCCTCGAGGTGTTGAAACCGGATGCGCTCGGCGTGGATGTCGCCCCGAGGCTGAAGACGCTGAAGGTCGAGGAGCCGCCCCGACGCAAGGCGGGCGTGAAACTGCCCGATGCGAAGACCCTGGTCGAGAAGTTGCGCAAGGAAGCCAAGGTGATTGCATGAGTATTCTGGTCATCGCCGAACACGATCACCAGTCGATCAAGCCGGCGACGCTCACCACCGTTGCCGCGGCGGCGAAGATCGGCGGCGATCTCGCCGTTCTCGTCGCGGGCTCGGGCTGCGACGGGGCCGCGAAAGCGGCTGCGGCGATCGCCGGCGTCGGGAAAGTGCTGGTGGCTGACGCTCCGCATTACCAGGCGCAGCTCGCAGAGGACCTTGCGTCGCTGGTCGCCGGCCTGGCCGCAAGCCATACCCACGTTCTCGCGCCGGCGAATTCGTTCGGCAAGAACCTCGCCCCGCGCGTCGCGGCGCTGCTGGATGTCGCGCAGGTCTCGGACATCGTCGCGGTCGTGAGCCCGGACACGTTCGTGCGTCCGATCTATGCGGGTAGCGTGCTCGCGACCGTTCAATCGAAAGACAGGATCAAGGTGATTACGGTTCGGGCGACCGGTTTCGATGCCGCGGCGGCGAGCGGCGGCTCGGCTGCCCGGGAGAATCTGAAACCGGGAGCCCAATCCGGGCTCTCCGCGCTGGTCGGCCGCGAGCTGACCCAATCCGAGCGCCCCGAGCTGACCGCGGCCCGCGTGGTGGTTTCGGGGGGGCGCGGAATGGGCTCGGGGGACAATTTCAAGGTGCTCGAGCCGCTGGCGGACAGGCTGGGCGCGGCGATGGGCGCTTCGCGCGCGGCGGTGGATGCGGGATTCGTGCCGAACGACTGGCAGGTCGGACAGACGGGCAAGATCGTGGCGCCTGAGCTCTATATCGCGGTGGGCATCTCCGGTGCAATCCAGCACCTGGCCGGAATGAAGGACAGCCGCGTCATCGTCGCCATCAACAAGGACGAGGAGGCGCCGATCTTTCAGGTTGCGGATTACGGAATCGTCGGCGACCTGTTTCAGGTGGTTCCGGATCTGGTGAAGGAACTGGGGTAGGACGACCCCCTGACCAGGGCGGCGAAGTTCGGTGATCTTCCGTGGAGCGGCATATGAATGATTACAAGGCGCCACTGCGCGACATGCGGTTCGTGCTCAAGGAGCTCGCCGGGCTGGACGAAATCGCGAAACTCCCCGGCTGCGAGGAAGTGAACGCGGAACTGGTCGACCAGATCCTCGAGGAAGCCGCGAAATTCGCGACCGGGGTGCTCTCTCCCCTCAACAAGACCGCCGACAGCGAAGGCTCGACGTGGGAGGGCGGCGAGGTGCGCACGCCCAAGGGCTTCAAGGAAGCCTACCGGCAATTCGTCAAGGGGGGCTGGAATGCGCTGCAGGCGCCCGCCGAGTACGGTGGGCAGGGATTGCCGAAGATCGTTTCGACCCCGGTGTTCGAGATGTGGAAATCGGCGAACCTTTCCTTTTCGCTGTGCCCGATGCTCACGGCCGGGGCGGTGGAAGCGCTGCTCCTGCGCGGCTCCGACACCCTGAAGGGCATCTACGTCAAGAAGATGGTGGACGGCGCCTGGACCGGCACCATGAACCTCACCGAGCCTCAGGCGGGCTCGGACCTGGCGCTGGTCAAGACCCGCGCGGTGCCGGCGCGCGACGAGGGGAATGGCGAGCACTACCGCCTCCACGGGCAGAAGATTTTCATAACGTATGGCGAGCACGATCTGGCCGAAAATATCGTCCACATGGTGCTCGCGCGCACGCCGAGCGCACCCGAGGGGGTGCGCGGCATCTCGCTCTTCGTCGTCCCCAAGTTCCTGGTGAAGAAGGACGGTTCGCTCGGTGCGCGCAACGACCTGAAGTGCGCCTCGATCGAGCACAAGCTCGGCATCCATGCGAGTCCCACGGCGGTGATGATCTACGGCGAGAAGGAAGGCGCGGTGGGCTACCTCGTCGGCGAGGAGAACCGCGGCCTCGAGTATATGTTCATCATGATGAATGCGGCGCGATTCGCCGTCGGGCTGGAAGGAGTGGCGATCGCCGAGCGCGCCTACCAGCAGGCGCTCGCGTACGCGAAGGAGCGCATCCAGAGCCGGGATCTTTCGGGCGAGGGGGCTGCAGCGGCCGTGCCCATCATTCGCCACCCCGACGTCCGCAGGATGCTGATGAGCATGAAGGCCCAGACCGAGGCGATGCGCGCTTTTGCCTACGTCGTCGCCGCGGCGATGGACAAGGCGCATCGCCATCCGGACAAGGAAGAGCGTGCTCGAAGCCAGGCGTTCGTCGATTTTGCGATCCCCATCGTCAAGGGCTGGAGCACGGAGACGGGGATCGAGGTCGCCTCCACCGGCATCCAGGTTCACGGCGGCATGGGTTTCATCGAAGAGACCGGCGCCGCCCAGCACCTGCGCGATGCGCGCATCACGACGATCTACGAGGGCACGACCGGCATCCAGGCGAACGATCTGATCGGCCGCAAGGTAGCGCGCGACGGCGGCGCGACCGCGAAACAGGTGCTCAAGTCCATGCGCAGGGTCGAAGCGCAGCTCGCCGCGATCGGGGGCGAGGACTTTGCGTCGATCGGCGAAGCCTTCTCGTCGGCGTTGACCGCGGCGGAAGAGTGCATCTCCTGGGTCGTCATCGCCTACGGCGACGACATCAAGGCGGCCCACGCCTCGGCCGTGCCTTTCCTCAAGCTCATGGGCGTCGTTTGCGGCGGCTGGCAGATGGCGCGTGCGGCGTCGGTTGCGCGCGAGCGACTGGTGCAAGCCCAGGGAGACAAGTCCTTCCATGCGGCGAAGATCAAGACCGCGCGTTTCTACGCGGATCACGTGCTCACACAGGCGCCGGCCCTGCGTAACGCCATCGTGCATGGAGCGGCCGGAGTCATGGCGTTGACGGAGGAGCAGTTCTGAGGAACGCGGGGGATGCGATGACCGAAACCACGAGAATAGCGGCGCTGGCTGTGCTCTTGCTCTCCGGTTGCGTCACTCCGGGAGCCGATCTTGCCGGGGCGAGAGACAGCTGGAACGGTGCCGCGTACGACGAGGTGGTGTTGCGCTGGGGCACGCCGGTTCGCAGCACCAAGCTCACCGATGGTCGCGACGTGTACACCTGGGTGTCCGAAGGGGCCGCCACCCGGGGGAGCGTCTACCCGTCGATCGGCATCTCGGGCGGCAGCGGGGGGGTTGGGATCGGTACCGGCGTGATTTTTGCTTCAGGAGGGGGGGAAAGCGTGCGCTGCGAACGCACGCTGATTTTCAAGGAGGGGCGCGTGGTGGAGCAGAACTGGCAGGGGCCCGAGGAATTCTGCGCAGGATTTCGCCGGGGTACGCCACCCGCCCGTTAGGGACCGATAGAACGTGGCCGGCCCGCAAACCCTAGGTCGCTACCAGATCGAGCGAGTCCTCGGCAAGGGGGCGATGGGCGTCGTCTACGAGGCGCTCGATCCCAAGCTTCACCGCAAAGTCGCGATCAAGACCATTCTGATCAGCCAGCTCGACGAGGAAACCGCGAAGGATTTCTCGATGCGGTTCGTGCGCGAGGCGCACGCCGTGGCGCGGCTGAATCACCCGAACATCGTCCAAGTCTACGATTTCGGCGAGGAAGGCGAAGTCGCGTACCTCGTGATGGAGTTCATCCGCGGCAACGAGCTGAAGTCGGCTCTGGCCGCGAGTTCGACTTTCGACCGGACGGAATCCGTGCGCATCATGTGCGAGCTGCTCGATGCGCTCGATTTCGCGCACGAGCAAGGCGTGGTTCACCGGGACATCAAGCCCGCCAACGTCATGCTCGACACCCAGGGGCGCGTCAAGCTGACCGATTTCGGCGTGGCGCGCGTGACCGATGCGGACCGCACCAATGCCGAGCGCACACAGGCCGGCACCATGGTCGGCACACCCGCCTACATGTCGCCGGAGCAGATACAGGGACATCGCGTCGACCGGCGCAGCGACATCTTCTCGGCCGGCATCATCCTCTACCAGTTCCTGACCGGTCAGAAGCCGTTCACGGGCGACGGCGCGTGGACGGTTGCGAAGAAGATCATCCAGGACGAGCCGCCGACGCCTTCCTCGCTCAACGTCTCGGTGACGCCTCAGCTCGACCGGGTCGTGGCGAAGGCGCTGGCGAAGCAGCCCGAGGATCGCTATCCGACCGCGCGCGAATTTGCGGGCGCGCTGCGGAGCGCGGCGGAGGGCAAGGCCGTGGATCAGTCCTCAGAGCCCACCGTGATCGTGCCCCGCGAGGCCGAGACGCCGCAGGCGCTGCGATCGGGGGAAATGGAACTGGAGTTCTGGCGTTCCGTCAAGGACAGCGACGACCCGAACGACTTCGAGCTCTACCTGAAGCAGTTCCCCAACGGGGTCTACGCCTCGCTCGCCGGACGCAGGGTTGCGAGGCTGCGCGGATTGCCGGTCGAGGGCGGGGGCGAGGCGAGCGACACCCGCCAGCCGCCGAGGACCGAGGTGACGGGAAGTCAGGGCAGGTTCGCGCGGGACGAAACCGCGCCCACGGTGAAGCTCGGCGCCGAGAGATCGGTCGTCGAAAGGACCCTCAAGCTCGCCGGCACGCAGGCTTCGGCTCCCGCGCGCGAAGCGGAAGCCAGACCGGCGACCCACGGAAAGCGGAGCTCGATCCTCGTTCCGGCCGTGCTGGGTTTGCTCGCAGCCGCAGGCGTCGCCGCCTACTTCGCGACGAGGCCAGGGGTGCAACCCCCGGTTGCGGCGGCGCCGGGCGTCGAGGCGGCCGGGAAGATCAAGGAGGACGAGGCCCGGGCGAAGCGCGAAGCCGAGGCCAGGACTCAACAGGAGGCGGCGGAGAAGGCGCGAAGCGAGGCCGAGCTTCAGGCCAGGCGCGAGGCCGAGGCAAGAACACAGCGGGAATCTCAGGCAAGAGCGGAGCGCGAAGCGGGGCAGAGGGCGCAACGTGAGGCCGAATTGCGGGCCAAGGCCGAGGCCGAACTGCAGGCGCAACGGGAAGCCGAAGCTCGTACCAGGAGTGCGGCCGAAGCGTCCAAGCGCGAGGCGGCCCTTCGAGCCAGACGGGAGGCTGAAGCGACTGCGAAGCGTGAAGCCGAGGTGAGGGCGAGGCGTGATTCCGAGGTGAAGGCGAAGCGTGAAGCCGAGGCGAAGGCGCAGGCCGAGACCAGGGCTAGACTCGCCGCGGAATCCTCATTCTGGGATTCGATCAAGAACAGCAAGACCGCCGCGGACTACCAGAAGTATCTGGATCAATACCCCAGGGGCCGGTATGCGGATCTGGCGCGCAAGCAAATTGCGGCCCTCGAGAAGGCGCGGCTGGAAGAAGCCAGGCGTGTCGAAGCCGAAAAGGTCAAAGCAGACACGCAAAAGCGCACCGAGGAAGAGCGGGCGCGGGCGGCGACGCGAGAAGCCGACGCAGCCAAGAGGAAAAACGCGGCGGCAAAAAATCGGTCGACTATCGTTCCACCGACCTTCTGAGAAAGAGGATGCTCGGGCGTCGAGTGAGCTCGGATCAGAACTGATAGCCGAGCCTGACCCCGCCGCTGAGGATCTTTTCGGTGACCGTATACGGCGGCGCGGTGGGAGTGGCGGCAGCGACTCCGAAGTCGAACTTGTACTGCTGGTATCGCAAGTCCGCGGTGACTCCCAATGACTCGGATATCTTGTAGGTATAGGCGCCGCCCAGGCTGAAGCCGATTGTAGTGTCGGCGTCGTTGTCGAACACGTTGTCGTCTTTCCAGTTACCCTTCATGCCGGCGATGGCAAGGCTGCCGCTGAACTGGCCACCCAGCGCGGGAACGCCTGCTCCCGCACCCAGGAAGATCCCATTGCTCTCAAAAATATCCTTTGAAAAGAGAAACACACCCTGAGGTGCCGAAAGGGTCGTCTTCCCATGGGTGTAGCCGCCAAATCCGGAGATACTTACGCCCCCGGAAAGCACATGAATGTAGCCTCCGGTCAGCGTGTAGGAGTCGCGCGTAAACTTCTGCTTGTCGCTCACCGTGTCGTCCCACAGGTCGTGCTTGGCGCTCAGGCTTTTCTGCCCGGATAAGTCCACATAGATCCCGCGAGGCGATACCCAGGTTAGACCGAGATTCGCAGCGAAGTAGCTTGATTTCGCGGTCTTGTCGGCGTAGGGGGCATTGTTGTCAAAGGAAATGCGGTAGATTGTCGGCGCCAGGCCGGCATATACGCGGAATACTCCGCTCTGGGCTTGCACTGCGGTGGCCAGAAAGATCCCGGCAACGCCGGAAAGCACCGCGCACGCCCCAAGCTTGTTTGTTGTCATGGTTGTGACTCCCCTGGTTGTGGGAATTGTGTCAGTTTTGCCCCGAAATGGGAATGCGGATGCGGAGGCCGCCTCGGGACATCACAAGGGATCCTGGCAGGCCGCGATCAGCCGATGGAACGCCGCCCGAGCTCGTTCGAAGGCCCGCGAATCCCGAAGCAACCGGTGGTCGTGATGCGCTGCGAGGACGGCACCGAAGATCTCGAAGGTCAACTGCCAGGGATCGGTGTCCGAAGGAAGCTGCCCCTCCTCGATGGCGCCCCGGATCAGCTTCGCGATGGCGCCTCGCAGCTCGCGCTGGCCGGAGACCAGCAGGTCGCGCACCAGACCCGGACGGTCGTCGTACTCTACCGAGGCGGTAAGCAGCAAGCAGCCGCCCGGGGTCTCCGGGGTTCCGTCCAGCCATTGGATCCAGCGCGAGAAAAGCGCTGTGAGGCGGGGCAGGCCGGGGTCTTGCTCGAGCGCCGGACGGAACACCCGTTCGTGGAACAGGGCCTGCGCCTGGCGCAGGGTCTGGAGCTGGAGATCTTCTTTCGATCCGAAGTGGGCGAAGAGGCCGCTCTTGGAGAGTCCGAGTCTTTCGGCAAGGGCACCGATGCTGAGGCCCTCGAGCCCGACCAGGCTCGCGAAGCTAAGTGCTTCGTTGAGGATCAGCGCCTGGGTCTGTTCGCCTTTGCGCACCGGCACATGATAAGGCGAACGTTCGGCCCGCTCAATTGCTACATGTTCGGATAGTTCGGCCCGCCTCCTCCTTGAGGCGCGACCCAGACGATGTTCTGGAGCGGGTCCTTGATATCGCAGGTCTTGCAGTGAACGCAGTTCTGCGCGTTGATCTGGAGCCGGTCGCGGCCTTCCGGGTCCTTGACGAATTCGTACACGCCCGCCGGACAGTAGCGTTGCTCGGGACCGGAGTACTTCGCGAGGTTCACTCTCACGGGAACGGAGTCATCCTTCAGCGTCAGGTGCGAGGGCTGGTTCTCCTCGTGGTTGGTATTGGAGAGGAATACCGAGGACAGGCGGTCGAAACTGAGCCTGCCGTCGGGCCTGGGGTATTCGATCGGCCGGAACTCGGAGGCCGGCCGCGTGCACTCGTGATCGGCGTGCCGGTGGTGAAGCGTCCAGGGCACTTTCCCGCCGAACAGGGTCTGCTCGATTCCGACCATCATCGTCCCGGGGTAGAGTCCCTTGGACATCCACTGCTTGAAGTTGCGCGCGCGGTAGAGCTCGTCGAACAGCCAGGAATTCCTGAATGCGGCCGGATAGGCCTCGAGCTCATCGCCCGATCGCCCCGCCCGCAGGGCGGGAAAAGCGGCCTCTGCGGCGAGCATGCCCGACTTGATCGCCGCATGGCTCCCCTTGATGCGCGAGGCATTCAGGAAGCCTGCGTCATCGCCGATCAGCGCCCCGCCGGCAAAAACCAGCTTGGGCAGGGACATCATGCCGCCGGCGGCGATGGCGCGAGCCCCGTAGGCGAGGCGTTTGCCGCCTTCGAGAAAGGCCCGGATGCGCGGGTGCGTCTTGTAGCGCTGAAATTCCTCGTAGGGACTGAGATAGGGATTGGCGTAGGCGAGCCCGACGACGAAGCCCACCGAGACCAGATTGTCTTCCATGTGATAGAGGAAGGAGCCGCCATAGGTGGAGGGGGACAGCGGCCAGCCGGCGGAATGGACGACCAGACCCGGGTGGTGCCTTTCCGGCTCGATTTGCCAGAGTTCCTTCAAGCCGATCCCGTACACTTGGGGATCGGAGTCGGCATCGAGCCGGTAGCGCTCGATCAGCTGCCTGCCGAGGTGTCCGCGGCAACCTTCGGCGAAGAAAACGTACTTGCCCAGCAACTCGATGCCGGGCTGGTACTGGGCGCTGGGCTTGCCGTCGCGTCCCACTCCCATGTCGCCGGTGGCCACGCCTCTGACGGCGCCGCGTTCGTCGTAAAGAACCTCGCTTGCGGCGAAGCCGGGATAGATTTCGACGCCCAGGCTTTCCGCCTGTCCGCCGAGCCAGCGGCACAGGCCTCCGAGGCTGATCACGAAGTTGCCGTGATTCCTGAAGCATTCGGGAAGGAGGAATTGCGGCACCCCGAACGAGCCCGACTCGGTGAGAAAGAGGAACCGGTCCTCGCTCACCGGCGTTCTGAGCGGAGCGTCCAGGTCCTTCCATTTGGGGAAGAGTTCCTCGAGCGCGCGCGGATCCATGACCGCCCCGGAAAGAATATGCGCGCCGACTTCCGATCCCTTTTCGACGACACAGACACCCAGATCGAAGGCTTTTTCCGCGGCGAGCTGTTTCAGGCGGATCGCGGCGGCGAGCCCCGCCGGTCCGGCGCCGACGACGACCACGTCGTACTGCATCGTTTCCCGTGCCATGTTCTCCCGTTCCGGTTCCGAGGGCGAGCCAGCTCAAATTATAATGGCCGAAACCGGGGGAGAACGTCCATGGCCGAAATACCGCTCTGGGAGCCGAGCGCACAGCGCATCGAGGCGGCGAAGCTGACGCGCTTCGCGCGCCTGGCGGTCCGCGACTGGAAGCTCGGGATCAACAACTATCCTGATTTCTACCGCTGGACCGTCGCGCATCCGGAGCAGTTCTGGGATTCGCTGTGGACGTTCGCCGACGTGCGTGCGAGCGCCAGGGGCGACCGCGTGCTGGTCGACGGCGACAGCATGCCCGGCGCGCGCTGGTACCCGGAGGCGCGGCTCAACTTCGCGCAGAATCTGCTGCGGTGCCGCGACGCCTCGAACGCCATGGTTTTCTGGGGCGAGGATCGCGTCAAGCGCCGCGTCACGCACGCCGAGCTCCATGAGCAGGTGTCGCGGCTGGTCCAGGCTTTGCGCACCATCGGCGTGAGCCCGGGCGACCGGGTCGTCGCCATCCTTCCGAACATGCCCGAAGCAGTGATGGTGATGCTCGCCGCAGCGAGCATCGGCGCGACGGTCTCCACCTGTTCGCCCGACTTCGGCGTGCAGGGCGTGCTCGACCGCTTCGGCCAGATCGACCCGGTGGTGCTGTTCGCGGCAGACGGCTATTACTACAACAACAGGGAAATAGACTGCCTCGAAAAGGTCCGCGGGATCGCCGCGCAGCTGCCGAGCCTGAAGCGCGTCGTCGTCGTGCCTTACTTGACGGAGCGCCCGGGCGTCGCCGCGATCCCGAACGCGCAGCGCCTAGAGGATTTCGTCTCGGACCAGCCGGGCGGAGACATTCGTTTCGAGCCGCTGCCCTTCGATCATCCCCTTTACATCCTGTTTTCCTCGGGGACGACCGGTGTTCCGAAATGCATCGTCCACGGCGCCGGCGGGGCGCTGCTGAAGCACCTGTGCGAGCACCAGCTGCACTGCGACATCAAGCCGGGCGATCGCCTGTTCTACTTCACGACGCTCGGATGGATGATGTGGAATTGGCTCGTTTCGGCGCTCGCTTCCGGCGCGACGCTGCTGCTCTACGACGGCTCGCCGTTCGCGGGAAGCGGCAACATCCTCTTCGATTTCGCCGACGCGGAGGGCATGACGCACCTCGGGACTTCCGCGAAGTTCATCGACGCCATGGCCAAGCGGGGGCTCAAGCCCGCCGAGACGCATGAGCTGAAGCACGTTCGCACCATCCTTTCCACCGGATCGCCGCTCGCTCCGGAGAGTTTCGACTACGTCTACCGGTCGGTGAAGCGCGACGTGTGCCTGTCCTCGATCTCGGGCGGCACCGACATCTGCGGCTGCTTCGTCCTCGGCAATCCGATCCTTCCGGTATGGCGGGGAGAAATTCAGTGCAAGGCGCTCGGGTTGGGTGTCGAGGTTTTCGACGAGGGCGGCCGTTCGGTAACGGGACGGAAGGGCGAGCTCGTGTGCACGCGTCCCTTCCCTTCGATGCCGGTGGGATTCTGGAACGACGCCGACGGCTCCAGGTACCGCGCGGCCTACTTCGAGCGGTTCGCGAATGTCTGGACGCACGGCGACTGGTGCGAGATCACGCCGCACGAGGGCATGATCATTTACGGAAGATCGGATGCGGTGCTCAATCCGGGCGGCGTGCGCATCGGCACCGCCGAGATCTATCGCCAGGTGGAGCAATTGGACGAAGTCGTGGAGTCGCTGGTCATCGGCCAGAGCTGGCCGCCGGGCGAAATCGGCGACGTGCGCGTCGTCCTGTTCGTGAAGCTCAGGGACGGTCTCGTGCTGGAGGACGCGCTCGTCGCGAAGATCAAGGACCGGATTCGCGTCAATACCACGCCGCGGCACGTGCCGGCGAAAGTCCTGCAGGTCGCCGACATACCTCGAACGAAGTCGAACAAGATCGTCGAGCTGGCGGTGCGTAACGTGGTGCACGGCGAGCCCGTGAGGAACCTGGAGGCGCTCGCCAACCCCGAAGCGCTGGAAAACTTCAGGAATCGCCCCGAGTTGCGCGAATAGCGGGAGCGCTGCGCGGT
>JBATEB010000196.1:0-3128 GCA_049663805.1 Burkholderiales bacterium
GAGGTGTGTGAAGGAGCGCATTCTCCCATGGACTCCATCCGCAAGCCGGGAACGCGGCCGGGGAGGCCAGGCAGGCGCTACCCCGCACTTGTGGCGGCCGTCGCCCTGGCTGCCGTCGTCGGTGTCACCGGTTCGGACTTCGCAGGTGCGGGCGGTCCGCCGCAGACCTCATCCGGATCCGGACTTCCCACTCGAGCGGGTGCATCCGCCTCGGGATCGGCGCGGCTTGCGAGTTCCGGTCTCAAGCTCGTTCTCTCGGGCACTATTGTGGGAACACCGGGGGGCGCCCTGATCAGCGTGGCGGGAGGTCAGGACGAGCTGTTTACCGTCGGTCAGGCGATTACCCGCGGCGTGTTCCTGGCCGATGTCCATCGGCACGCTGTGGTCATTCGCCGCGACGATGTTCTCGAAAAGCTGCAATTGCGCAGGGCGGCGGGTGTCGGTTCGACCCCCGGCGTCGCGCCCGACGCGACCGCCGCCCCCGCGATCAGCCCGCCCGCGGCCCATGCCGAAGCAGCCCGTGAACGGGAAGACATTTCCTATTCCGTCAGGCGCGACTTTGCGAACAAGCTCTTTGAATCCGCGGAGCCGTCGGCACACGCCGCAGTGGTCCCCGCGCCCGATGGCGGAATGCAGTTAAGCGAGATTGCTCCCGGAAGTCTGTACGAGCGGCTGGGACTGAGCGAGGGTGATGCGATTCGCACCGTCAACGGCGCCCCGGTGAATACCATCGAGGATCTGTCGATCCTTTCCCAGCAGCGAAACAACACCGATAAATTGCTGGTGGGTTTCGTGCGCGGCGGCAATCCTTACAACGTGCAATTCGATCCGGAGCACGGCATCGAGATCGAGGCGGTCAGGGCGCCTGCCGAATAGCCGGCGGGGATCGGTGCGGCGCATGAACGTTCGGGCTCGCGTCGCTCTCCCCGGCTGGAACCACAAGGGGGAAAAGCTGCGGCGCTGACGGCGACCGCCGCGCCGCCGCCCGCGCCCGGCGGAGCGTGCTAACATTTCCGCTGCCCTCCACCGGCAAACCGTGCGTGGAAACTCCCGTCGCCAGGAAACACCCGAGCGGCGGCGCTCCAGCCAGCGCCGAGCTGCTCCTTGAAACCGCGCGGCAGCTCGCCGCCGAGCTGCATCCCTCGCGCCAGGCGCCGCCCGCCGCGCTCGACGGGCGCCTCGATCTCGATTACGGATTCGACAGCCTCGCGCGGGTCGAGCTGTTCCTGCGCGTCGAGCGCCGCTTCGGCGTGAGCCTTCCGCAGAACGTGATGGCGGGCGCCGAGACCCCCCGCGATCTGTTGCGCGCCATCCAGGCGGCGAGCCCGGCCTTGCCGGCCCCGTCCCACGAGCGCGTGTCGCCGCTGGAAGAGGAGTCGGCGACGCCGGACCGGGCGGCGACGCTGATCGAAGTGCTGCAATGGCACCTCGCACGGCATCCCGAGCGCCCCCACATCGTGCTCCAGGAAGAGTCGGGCGAGGAGCAGACCGTCACCTATGCGGCCCTGGATCGCGCCGCGCGCGCGGTCGCGGCGGGCCTGCTCGCGCGGGACCTCGAGCCCCGGGGAACGGTGGCGATCATGCTGCCGACCGGCGTCGAGTACTTCTACAGCTTCTTCGGCGTCCTCCTCGCCGGCGGCGTCCCGGTCCCGATCTACCCGCCGGCACGCGCTTCCCAGATCGAGGATCACCTGCGCCGGCACGCGGGCATCCTGTCCAATGCGCTGGTCGAAATACTGATCACCGTGCCGCAGGCGAAACCGCTCGCGCTGCTGCTCAAGCCGCAGGTGCGAACGCTGAAAAACGTGGCGACGCCGGAGGAGCTCGCGAACCCGGGACCGGTCGCGATCGCGCCCAGGGTCAAGCCCCAGGACGTCGCGATGCTGCAATACACCTCGGGCAGCACCGGAAATCCCAAGGGCGTCATCCTGACGCACGCCAACCTGCTCACCAACATACGGGCGATGGGCCGCACGCTGCGCGTCACGCCGGACGATGTGTTCGTGAGCTGGCTGCCGCTGTACCACGACATGGGGTTGATCGGGGCGTGGATGGGGAGTCTGATCTACGGGTTCAAGTACCCGGTGATGTCTCCGCTCACCTTCCTCGCGCGGCCGGAGCGCTGGCTGTGGACCATCCACCGCCATCGCGGCACGCTCTCGGGCGGGCCGAATTTCTGCTATGAGCTCGCGCTGCGCAAGGTCGAGGACGCGCATATCGAGGGCCTGGATCTGAGCAGCTGGCGCTTTGCCTTCAACGGCGCCGAACCGGTCTCGCCCGACACCATGGCTGCATTCAGCAGGCGCCTTTCCCCCTACGGCTTCAGGCCCGAAGCGATGACCCCGTGCTACGGCCTCGCCGAAGCGACGCTGGGCGTCTCGTTCACCCAACCCGGACGCGGGCCCAGGGTGGATCGAGTCGAGCGGGAAAGCTTTACCCGAGGCGGCCGCGCGATTCCCGTGTCCGACCCCGGCGCGAGCGCGCTCGCGTTCGTCGCCTGCGGCCAGCCGTTGCCGGGCCATCAGGTGCGCATCGTCGATGGATCGGACCGGGAGCTCGCCGAGCGCGAGGAAGGACACCTTCAGTTCAGCGGTCCCTCGATCACCAGCGGCTACTACCGCAATCCGGAAGCGACGCGCGAACTGCTGCACGGCGAGTGGATCGATACCGGAGATTACGGCTATGTCGCCGAGGGCGAGGTCTATGTCACCGGGCGCGTCAAGGACACCATCATCCGCGCCGGTCGCAACATCTATCCCTACGAGCTCGAGGAGGCGGTGGGCGCGCTCGAGGGCATTCGCAAGGGCTGCGTCGCGGTGTTCGGCGCGAAGGACGCGCACTCGGGGACGGAGCGCGTCATCGTGCTCGCCGAAACGCGCGCGACCGGCGGCGTGGAACGCGAACAGCTGCGCGAGCGCATCGACGAGATCGCGGTCCGGCTGATCGGCGCGCCCGCGGACGAGATCGTGCTCGCGCCGCCGCAGTCGGTGCTCAAGACCTCGAGCGGCAAGATCCGCCGCGCGGCGAGCCGCGAGCTCTACGTGAAGGGATTCCACGGGGCCGCGCCGCGTGCGCGCTGGCAGGCGCTCGCGGGCTTCATGGCCACGCTGGCCATGGCGCGCGTGCGC
>JBATEB010000197.1:0-3128 GCA_049663805.1 Burkholderiales bacterium
CGTTCCGTGGCGCCACGCTTCGGCGCCGCCTGCTCGGCGCTCACGTCCTCGCCTCCACTTGCTTGCCTTCCTCGACGATCGCGCGCCAGGCGAAAGTCGCGCCGCCGAGCGCCCCGGTGTAGATCGAGTCGGGATTGATGTTGAGCGTCAGGTCGCCGTAGTTCTCCTGGACCAGCGCCTTGAGCGCCTTCACCGCGGCCTCGTTCTTCGCGACGCCGCCGGTGAAGGTGAATTCGTCGCGGATGCCGCCCGAGCGCGCGAGGATCGACATGGCGCGCAGGATGATCGCGCGATGCAGCCCGGCCATGATGTCCTCGCGCTTGTCGCCCAGGGACAGCCGGTCGCGCAGCTCGGCGCCCGCGAACACGGTGCAGGTCGAGTTGATCTTGATGGTCTTCGTCGACTTCATCGCGAGCGGCCCCAGTTCGTGCAGCCCCATGTTCATCTCGTCGGCGATGTAGCCCAGGTAACGCCCGCAGCCGGCGGCGCAGCGGTCGTTCATCTGGAAGCTCTCGACGATGCCGTTCGGGTCCACCTGGATCGCCTTGGTGTCCTGGCCGCCGATGTCGAGCACCGTGGCGGTGCGCGGATACATCACGTGCGCTCCCAGCCCGTGGCACAGGATCTCGGAGCGGATGTGTTCCTTCGAAAAGGGCAGGCGCGCGCGGCCGTAGCCGGTGCCGACGACGTAGGTTTCCTCGAGCTCGGTGTCGAGGATGCCCTGGATCGGAGCGCGGATCGCATCGCCGCGCGCGGCGGTGTCGGGCATCGCCTTGAAAGTGCGGTCGAGGGCCGCGAGCAGATGCGGCCTGATCGACTCCCCGTACACCCGGTTCTCCACCTCGATGATCGAGCGGTCGAAGACGTTGAGCAGCATGTCGTAGCGGATTCCGGCCTCCTTGGCGACCGCCTCGCTGACCGCGAGGTAGCGACTCCCTGCGATATCGCGGAAGAAGTCGGACTTGCGCTTCGCCCCCGGCGCGAACAAGTCCGGCGCCTCCGCCTGCAGCCGGCGGAAAACTTCCTCGAGCGCAGCGACCACGCTCGCCACGGCGTCGCCGAATCGCGGTCCCGCCGCGTTGCGCAGGCAGGTGGCCTGGAGGTCGTCGAGCTGCTCGAGGAACTGCTCGAGGCGGAAATCGCGCTCGAGCTGTCCGAGGAAAGCCTCGAGCCGTCCGTTGAGCGCCCCCGTGCCCGACAGCTCCTGGCGGAACAGGTGAAAGCGCGCATTGACCAGCGCCTCCTGCTTGGCGATGGCGGCCGCCGCGTCGTAATTCGAGCGCGAATTGGTGATGCCGCGCCCGAGCACGTTGCGTTGCTCGTCGATCACCAGCGCCTTGGTCGTGGTCGAGCCCAGATCGATGCCGATAAAACAGCGCATGCGCTTCTCCTAATGCGTCGCCAGGGGCGTCGATGGCGAGCCCGCCGCGTGGGCGACGCGTTTCGCCTTGATCATCTGGAAGTAACTCTCGAGGCGGTTCTTGATGTTGGCCGCCGAGAAGTAGCGCGGGTCCACCAGATCCGACTCGATGAACGCCGCGGGCTTGCCGGTGCGCTTCTCGACCTCGCGCAGGATCAGCAACTGCCCCGCGGAAAAGCTGTTGCAACTCTTGATCGAGTTGATCAGGAGGCCGTCGGCCTGGTACTCGTCGATGTACTTGCAGATCATTTCGATCCGCTGCGGGAAATTGAGGTTGGTGTAGCAGCCCAGGCAATATTCGGCGAGCGACTCGAGCGGGTGCTCGGGGTCGTGGCGGAAACCGAAGTCGTAGGTGCCGCCGACCTTGGCGTAAGTCGAGGCGACCACCACCGCGCCCTCGTCGTAGAACATCTTCCAGAACTCGCGGAAGCTCGTCCAGTTGGGAGGACCCTCGACCACGAGGCGGTATTTCTCCTCGGCCAGCTCGCCCTCGGGCGTGATCGGCCCCTTGCCCTCGCGCACCCGCTCGTCGATTTCACCCCGGAGCACGCGATAGAACTCGGTGGCCTCCGCCGTGCCGCGGAAGGCGGTGAAGATCGGACCGATGTAGTAGACCGCGCCGAAATAGCCGTCGATGGGGGAGGGGCGGTTCTTTGCCGACTGCAGCACGTGGACCAGGTCTTCCTCGGCCTTGACCGACTCGCGCATGTATTGACGCAGGCGGTCGATGTCGAACTTGACTCCGGACACGCGCTCCAGCGCCGGAATCACGGTCTCCTTCAACTGCTTCACCACGTAGTCGCGCATGTTCTTCGAGACCCTGCCGTCGCCCTGGTAGGGCACGTGCAGCATGGTCGCCTCGGATCCGTACTTTTGCCGGATCAGCTCGAACCACTTCATGAAGGTGAAACAGCCGGTGTAGGAGAGCAGCAGCAGGTCGGGCCTGGGCAACGGCTCGCCGGTCGGGCCGATCTCGCCGCCCAGCATCATGCCAAGGTCGGACTTGACGTAGGTGCACACGTCCTCGGAATGCCCGTCGCGCTCGGCGTCCATGATGAACTTGCCGGATTTCTTCCGCATGCCGTTCTGGAGCTGGTTCGTCTCCGGGAGGCTGCGGGCAAAATCGAAGCACATCACCAGCTCGTTCAGGTTGCCCGGCACGAAGGTCGCGCAGATCTTCCTTCCCTGATCATGAGCGACCGCCAGCTCGTGGTAATTCCGGTTGATCATCTCCTTCTGCAGCAGCATCGCGTCCTCTTTCTGGACCGGCGCGACGGGCTTCTTCGAGGGTTGCGGCGGCATCATCTGGATGGGCTGGCTCATGCGGCGCTCCACAGTTTGATCGAGTCGGCGAAGGTGCCGGCCTGCTCGCGGATCGGCGCCATCTGGCCGGTGTTCTCCGCGTACTTGAAGGCGGTATGGGGGATCTTGTGTTTCGTCAGCACGTCCTGCAGCATCGGTCGCTCCAGCAGCGCCGGGTCGCAGAACGACGGCGCGGCGAAGATCACGCCCTCGGCGCCGCGGGTCTTGATCTGCTTCAGCAGGAAGACGCCCTTTTCCTCGCGCGTGGTGTCGTACTTCGCGGCGGTCGAGGCCGAGTCGTGGAGGAAGGCCTTCGACAGCTCCTCCAGCGGGTTGCCGTCGGCGGGCACGTCGCTCAGCAGCCAGCGGGTGACCAGCATGAAGTCGTCGTCGACGATGTAGCAGC
>JBATEB010000198.1:0-4312 GCA_049663805.1 Burkholderiales bacterium
GCGCCCATCCGAGGGCAGGTCCTCGAGCTCGATGGAGAGCTTGCGGCGCCAGTTGGGGTGCTGATCGATGGTTCCCGGCAGGTTGACCTGCTCGAGCTGGCCGAGCACGTCCTCCAGCTGCGCCAGCAACAGCTTCGAGCGGGAGCGCGCGAGGAAGCGGTGCACGGCCAGGGACAGTTCATCGGAATACTCCGTCTCCGGACCGGCGCCTCGCATGCCCTCCGGCAGCAGGCCCTCGCGCTCCAGCGCGGCGAGCAGCCGGAGCCGGTCGCGTGCCCGGGCGGTGACTTCCGCGCCGCGCCGCGCTTCGTCCGGAAACAGTCCGAGCCGGGTCCTCAGCTCGAGATCGAAGCCCTGCCAGAAGCCCTTGAGCGTGGGCAGGTCGTGCGTGCCCACGGTCGCCACCGCGGACTGGGGGTAGTTGCCGGGCGATTCGAACTCCTCGTCGGGCCGCCGCTCGAAGAACATCGGGCGGAACGACAGCACCCCCTCGCGCCTGAGCGTCTCCCGGAAATGGTCCGGCACCGTGCCGAGATCCTCGCCGATGACGAGGCAGCGGTTGCGCACGCTCTCCAGCGCGAGGATTCCGAGCAGGTCGCGGAACGGCGAGCGCAGGTAAGCGCCTTCCCCGAGCGTCGCGCCCGCGGGTATCCAGAAGACCCGCTCGAGCCACATGACGTGATCGATACGCAGCGCGCCGCCCCTGCGCATGTTCTCGCGCAGCGTCGCGATGAACGGAGCGTAGGCGGACTCCCTCAGATTCTCCGGGTTGAGGGGCGGCAGCCCCCAGTTCTGCCCGAGCAGGTTGAGCGGATCGGGAGGCGCGCCGATGCTCGCCGAGCGCGCATAGCAACCCTGGTTGGCCCAGGATTCCGATCCCGCGCCGTCGACGCTCACCGCAAGATCCAGATCGAGGCCGACACCCATGCCCAGTTCTCCGGCGCGCGCCTGGACCGCTGCGAGCTGGGCGTCGAACTGCCATTGCAGATACTCGAAGAATTCCACGCGCCCGGCGTTGGCCTGCGCGAACGCCCGGGCGGCGGGGCTATCCGGCGCGCGCAAGCTCTCCGGCCACGCGTCCCAGTGGGCGCTCGCGGGGTCCTCTCGATGCAGGTACTCCTGCAGCGCCTCGAACACGCAGTGCAGGCGCAACGCCTTCCCGCCGCGATCGCGGAACGCGCGGAACGCTTGCGCGCGCGGCGCGCCCGGGTCCGGATGCCGCTCGCGAAAATGCCGATAAAGCAGCTCGAGCACCGCCAACTTCCTCTGCGCCACGCCGGGGTAATCGACGAGTTCGGCGGCGCGCAGCGCCTGCAGGGCTTCCCGGAAAGCGGGCTCGCGCACGGCGGCTTGCGCGGCCTCGCATTCGGCGAACTCGGGGATCGCTTCCGCGTCCACGTAGAGCGGGTTGCCGAACAGGCGGCTCGAGGGACTGTACGGACTCGCATGCGCGGGGTTGTGGACGTACAGCGCATGCAGCGGATTGACCGCGACGATGCCCGCACCCGCTTTCGCGCAGAACTCCACCAGCGTCTTCAGGTCGGTCATGTCGCCGATGCCCCAGTTGCGGCGCGAACGCAGCGCGTAGAGCTGCACCTGGAACCCCCACGCGCGCGCCTCGCCCGCGATCGCGTCCGGGACGTAACAAGCTTCGGGGGCGACGATGAGGCGCATGCGCTCGGCGCGCTCCGGCCGCCGCGGCGCGGCGACCTCGAACCAGTGGTAGCCCGGGCCCGGCATCGCCGGCAGGCCGAGCGCGTAGCGGCGGAATCCCCGCCCGCCGATCTCGACTTCCTCCCGCAGCTCGAGCTCGCCGGCGCCGGCCTCGCCGCTGCGGCGATCGCCGTTCTCCAGCTCGAGCGTCCACGGCAGAGGCCCGTCTTCCTCCGCCGGCCGGCGGACCTCGACCCTCAGGGGCCGCTGCGACTCGCGCACGACCTGCACCGGGGCGAGCATCCGCGTCCATTCCCGCGCGCGCCTTTCCTCGCGCACGCGCCTGCAGCTTTCTTCGTCCTCCGCGGCGATCCCCAGCGCGCGCAGCAGCGCGCGCCGGGTCCCGTCGGCGACCCCATGCAGCACGCCCATCGCATCGCGGTACTCCGGCTCGATGCCGCATTCCCGGGCCAATGCGTCGAGCGCACGCTCGCTCATGCGGGCGGTCCCTCGCGAACCTGCCACAGCACCGACCACGGCGCGAGCGTCCCGGCGCTCGCTTCGGCCGCGGCCGACGCCGGGGTGGAGTGGATCAGCCGCCCGCCGCGTTCGAGGGCGGCGGCAACGGGCACGCTGCCGAGATTGGCGGTGAGCGTCACGCGGGAAGCGTCTCCCATCGGCCATTCGACCCAGAGCGCGCGCTCGCCGAGGGAACGCCGGCGCGCCCGCCCTCCGAGGGTTCCGGACAGGCGCGGGACGATTTCGCGCCGGCGCAGCGCGAGCAGCTCGCGGTGAAACTCGAGCCATCGGCCGTGATTCCCGTCGAGGATTTCCTCCCAGCGCAGCACCGCGCGCGCGAATGTCTCGCCCGCGTTCGGATCGGGAATGCGCGCGAGCGCCGCGGGGTCGGAGAATTCGGAAAACGCGGCGAACTCCCGCCGCCGGCCTTCGGTGACCCGGCGCGCGAGCTCGCCGCCGAAATCGCAAAAGAACGGAAACGGCTGTTCGCATCCCCACTCCTCGCCCATGAAGAGCAAGGGCGGCGAAGGCGCGAGCAGCAGGATGGCGGTCGCCGCCGCGACCGCCTCGGGCGGGGCGATCCGGGCGATCCGATCGCCCATCGCGCGGTTGCCGACCTGATCGTGGTTCTGCAGGAAACCGACGAAGGCGATCGGCGCCAGAGCCGCGCTGGACTCGCCTCGCGGCCGTCCCCCTCGATGCGCCGAGCGCTCGCCCTGATAGGCGAAGCCCTCGGCGAGGCAGCGGCCGAGGTGGCGCGCCGGCTCGCCCGAGTAGTCCGCGTAATAGCTGCCTTTTTCTCCCGTTATCAGGGCGTGAAGCGCGTGGTGCAGATCGTCGTTCCATTGCGCGGCGTATCCGCCCGCGCCCAGGTAACGCGCCTGGTTGGCGTCGTTCTCAAGGACGAGGTGGATCTGCCGGTCCCGGCCGGGACCGGCGCGAACCGCGGCGGCAAGCTCGGCGAGGATATGGGGAGTCGAGTCGTCCAGGATCGCGTGCACGGCGTCCAGGCGCAGGCCGTCGAAGCGGTATTCTTCCAGCCAATAGAGCGCATTGTGGATGAAGTAATCGCGCACCGTCCGGCTTCCCGGCCCGTCGAAATTGATCGCCGCGCCCCAGGGCGTGTGATGGCGCTCGGTGAAAAAATCCGGCGCGTAACGCTGCAGATAGTTGCCCTCCGGACCGAAATGGTTGTACACGACGTCGAGGAACATCATCAGGCCGGCGGCGTGCGCCGCCTGAACCAGCTCCTTGAGAGCTTCCGGGCGTCCGTAGCGGCTCTCGGGCGCGAACGGCAGGACCCCGTCGTAGCCCCAATTGCGCGCGCCCGGAAAATCCGCGATCGGCATCAGCTCGATCGCGGTCGCGCCGAGGTTCTGCAGGTGCCCGAGCCGGCCGCGGACTCCCGCGTAAGTACCCTCGGGGGTGAAGCTGCCGACGTGCAGCTCGTAGATCACCGCTTCCTCCCACGGCCGCCCGCGCCAGTCCCCGTCCTTCCACGAAAAGGCGCGGGGATCGACCACTTCGCTCGCGCCGTGCACGTCCTGCGGCTGGAAGCGCGAGGCCGGGTCGGGCACCTCGATCCCGGCGTCGATCCGATAGCGGTAGCGGCAGCCGGCGGCTTCCCCGGTCAGGAGCTCATGCCAGCCGTCGCCCGTTGCCGGCATCGGCAGGACCTGCCCGCCGCCGCCGCGCTCCAGGCACAACTCGACCGTGCGCGCCGCGGGAGCCCACAGCCGAAAACGCGTGCCGGCTTCGCCGAGCGTCTCCGCGCCGAAAGGCATGCGATGGATGCGCGCGGCGGCTTCTTTCATTCAGTCCCGAATCGAGGGCGCGCGACCGGCTCGCCGGAAGGCAATCCCCGGCAGCTTCGCCGGCGGCGTCCCCTTGAGCCGCGCGGCGCGCAACGCGTCAGGAAGACTGGAGTAGCCGCTCGACCTCGGCCTCGGCCTCCAGCCAGTCCTGCAGCTCGCCGCCCGGCGCGAAATTGCGTCTTGCGGCGCGCAGGTACGCCGTCCGCTCGATCAGCTTTCGGCGCTCGGCCGGATGAATGCGCGCCGGCGCCGCGGCGCGGGCGTCGCCGTCGGCGGCGAGCTTGCCCGATAATGCCCCGGTCTTTGCCGTACTTGCTGCCCCGGTT
>JBATEB010000199.1:0-3975 GCA_049663805.1 Burkholderiales bacterium
GAGCTCGATCTCGACGCCGTCGATCTTCCCCAGAAAATCGTGGTTCCACCAGCCGCGGCGGTACTCGCCGTCGGTGATGCTCCGAAGCCCCAGCGCCTCCTGGCGCGCAACCGCTTCGCGAATGCACCGGTCCTCGATCGCGCGCAGCGCCTCGGCGTCGATTTCGCCGCGCTCGACTCTGGCGCGCGCTTCCTTGATTTCGGCGGGCCGCAAGAGACTGCCGACCTGGTCCGCCCTGAAAGGCGGCTTGCAGTCGGCGTTCACGAGGACCTCAGCTCTCGGCGAACATGAGCACGACGGCTGCGGCGGCGATTGCCGCGAAGAATCCCCAGAGAATTCGCGGGACCCATATCTCGTTTTCGATCAGCGGCCGGATTCGCCGTTCCTTCATGAGCTGGAACTCGCGCGAATAAGCGGGGAACGCGAGCTCTTTCTCCATCTCGCCCAGCAGTTGCAGCTTCACCCCGAAGAGGGCTTCGTAGAACTGGAGGGTCTTGGTCCAGATGTGGCAGATGACGATCGCGAACGCCGAGACGATCACGATCAGCACCAGGTCGACCTGCTCGAACAGCTTGCCCGATTCGGTAAACGCGACCACGCCGACCACGGCCGAAACGATGGAAAGATAGAAGCGATTCGCGGTGGTGTAGCGCGTACCGATGTTACCCACGTCGCCGATCAGTGCCTTGTATTGCTCCAGCAGCGTCGATTCGTTCATCCTCGCCTCCTCCCCTCCGTTGACCGGCGTCCCGGGCGCGTCACCGCCCCAGCACCTCGTTGAGCACGCGCGCGAGGCGGATTCCCGCCCTCCTGATCTGGATCTCGATCAGGGGCGCGGCCTGCGCGTAATAGGTCTGCCCGATTTCCACCACGCCGGAGATTTTTCGCGGGCACGAGGAAGCGACCGGGAGCCGGGGATAGACGAAGTCTCCGGCGACACGGTGACTCTCGGCGATCCAGTCGGAAATCGAACCTTTCTCCCAGTCCCTCCTCTCCTCGCCGGTCACGGGCGCCGAGACGATGGCGCGCTCGCCGCCGCGCTCCGCAAGCAGGCGACGCACCATATGAACATCCCAGATCGCGTGGAGATTGATGCTGCCATACGGCGGATTGTCGCGTTCTCCGAAAAACGACGCCTGCACACGGTTGCCGCCCCGGTCGGCGCGATTGGATGCGTGCAGCGGCTGATGAATATCACCGAGCAGATGCGTGATCCACTTGAGCGCCTCGTTCCTCGTCCCGCGTCTCGCTCCCTCGTCTCCGAGAATTTCGAGCTGTCGCTGGAGCTGAACGGAGGCGCACCGGCCGTTGCGGCAGTGCGTGGATTGCCGTGCCCCGCCGCACAGGGGGATGTCGTCGTAATGCCACGAAGCTCTCCGCTGCCCCCACTTGTAATCCTTGATCTCGTCGGCCCAGTTCGCCACCTCGCCGAGGCTGCGCCGCCCCGAGGGCTGACCGTCGGCAAGGCGGTCGTACACGAGGAGTTCGAGCACTTCGGCCCTCGCCTTTGGAACGAGATACCGGCTCGCGATATCGCCGATCATGCGGTGGCCTTCCGGCCCCCAGGCGAAGGCCTGCGCCGGCGTCCATGTCGCCACCAGTGCGGCGAGGATTGCGGGTATCAGTGACGTGTTACCGCCCCACCGACCGCCGGAGAAGCCTGCGTCATCGCAATCCTCCTGAAGGTCCGTTCATTTTACGGCTTCGCCCGCGCAGGGGCGAGAGTTCGCGCGAGCCACGACGACACGAGTTCCCCGACCGCCTCTTCCCGCCCGTTATAGAAATGATCGCAGTCGGAGACGATTTCGACCGCGCACGGACCGCCCGCCCGGGCCCTGAAGGCCTCGGCCGGATACGGTTCGCGCGGCTCGCGGTCCCCGCGCACGTACAACGTCGGACACTTGATCCTGGGCGCAAGCTCGAGCGTGTCCGGCGTCTCGGTCAGGCGATCGAGGAAGCTCTCGGCGCTGATCGCATACCACCATCCCGGCATCAGCATCAGCTCCCGGCCCCGTCCCGCGGCGACCAGCGCGCGCGCGCGCTCGGCGAATTCCTCGACCCGGTCGCCGACCATCAGGCCGCTCTTGCCTCCAGTCTGGACGATGCTCCTGCCCCCGCCGTGGGCGGAAAGCAACACCAGGGCCGGGGTCTGCGGATGATCGGAGACGTGGCACACCGCGAGCATCCCGCCGTTGCTGTGGCCCATCACGACCGGTGCCGGGAATCCGCGCGCGGCAAGCCAGCGCGCGGCGAGCCGGTTGTCCTCGATGCCTTCGGAGGCGAGCTGGAAGGCACCGCCCTCGGCGACCCGGCTCGAACGCGTGCTGAGGACATCGTGCCCGCGGCGGTTGAATGCGAGGCACGCCAGCCCGATCCGCGTCAGCGCCGGCGGGAGGAAGCGCATCGGCCCGGTGTAGAAGTTCATGGTGTTGCCGTGGAACAGCAGCGCCGCCCCGAGCGCGTCGCGCCCGGCCGGCTCGTAATACAGGCCGTCGAGCGGGATCGTTTCGGTCGGAATGGAGACGAGCTCGGCCCGCATCCGGCTACCTGACGGGAGTGACCTGCCGCGGCACACCCGCCCGCCGTTCCGGACCGGCGCCCATCGCGATCGCGATTTCCCGGTCGATCCGCATGCCGTCGCGGACTTCGCGGGCGCTCATCGCTCGATCCGGGTGTTGGCCAGCTCCAGGCGGTCGGCGAGATTTCGAACCAGCGCGCGCGTCAAGTACAACTGTGCGCCGAGGCTCATGCCGGACACCGCTTCGGGCCTGAACTTGGCGAGCAGCAGCTCGGTCGCGGATTCGACCGTCGCGTGCCGCGGCACCTCGCCCCCGCGGATATACGCCATCTCGCCGAAACACTCGCCCTCGTTGATCATGTTGAGCAGGCGTCCCCGGCGCGTCACCCTGGCATTGCCCCTGCCGATGAAGTAGAAACTCTTTCCCTTCGCATGCTCGCTCACGATCGTCTTGTTGGGCGGAATGCGCACCCAGTCGCCGGCGCGCGCGAGCTCCCAGAATTCGGTATCGGAGAGGCCGGCGAGCATTTCGACCTTTTTCAGTGCGACGTATTTCTCGCTGTCCGGCACCGCGCCGGGCGGAAGGATCTGCTGAACCACCTTCGAGATTTCGAACGCGAAATCCGACCATTTCGGATAGCGGTGCTCGGGCTTCTTGGCCATCGCGCGCAGCAACACGGCATCCACCGATTTCGGCAGGTTAGAACGCACGCTGCTTGGCGGCGCCGGCTCCTGGCCCTGGATCTTCTGGATCAGCATCTCGAGGCTGTCCGCCGTGAACGGTTTCTTCCCGGTGAGCAACTCGTAGATCGAGACTCCGAGGGAGTACATGTCGGTATGGAAGGTGAGATCCCTGCCCGCGATCTGTTCGGGCGACATGTAGTACGGCGAGCCCATCGCGGCGCTCTGCACCGCCTGGGTCTTGCGCAGGTGGGCGGCACCGAAATCCGAGATCCTGACGTCGGTGCCTTCGGCGACCATGAGATTGGCCGGCTTGATGTCGCGGTGGATAACGCCTTCTCTCGAGGCGAAGTCGAGGGCGCCGCAGCACTTGAATGCGATCTGCAGCACATCGGCCACCGGAAGCAGCCTGTCCGCGGAGACGTGACGCGAAAGATCGCCTCCCCTGATGTACTCCATCACGATGTAGCCGGAATCCTGCTGCACGACGGCGTCGAGGATCGCGACGATATGCGGGTGACGCAGCTTTCCCGCCAGCGAGGCTTCGTCCTGGAACTGCGAGCGGTAGACGGTGCCGAATTCGGGATCCCTGAAGACCTCCGGCTCGATCGTCTTCAGCGCGACCTCCCGACCGGTGAAGGTGTCTTTGGCGAGGTACACGGTCCCGGTCGCCCCCTTTCCCAGCGCCTTCTGAATATCGTATTTCCCGACCTGCAGGCTTACGCCCGTCGGGAAGGATGCCTCGGCCACGCGCGCTCCCGTACTGTCGCCGCGAT
>JBATEB010000200.1:0-14643 GCA_049663805.1 Burkholderiales bacterium
AGCGCAGCCGCCCCTTCGGCGGCACCGGCTCCGGCGGCGCGCGCGTCGAAGGCAGCGGGACCGCAGCAGACGGCAAAGGCCGCCGCGGGCAAAGTCGATGGAAAGAAGGTGTACGAAACGAACTGCATGGCCTGCCACGGCACGGGGGTGGCCAACGCGCCGAAATTCGGCGACAAAGCCGCCTGGGCGCCGCACCTGGCTCTGGGAGTGAGGGAGTTGTACAACACCGCACTGAAGGGCAAGGGCCCGATGCCGCCGAAGGGTGGCAACCTGACGCTTTCCGACGCCCACGTGCGGGCGGCGGTGGACTACATGGTCGGCGCCGCTAAGTAAAACCGGGGACAGACCACGTTTTTCCCAATTCCACTGCGCCCGCTTGGCTCACAAGGCACGTAAACGTGGTCTGTCCCCGGTTTTCTCCGTCATGATCGACCATCTCGATCACATCGTCCTGACGACCGCGCGCACCGGGCCGTGCATCGATTTCTACACCGGGGTGCTCGGGATGAAGCTCGAGCGTTTCGGGGAGGGACGCGTGGCGCTCAAGTTCGGCGCCCAGAAGATCAATCTTCACGAAAAGGGCAGGGAATTCGAACCGAAGGCAAGCCTGGCCGCGCCCGGTACGCTCGACTTCTGCTTCATAGCGAGCGTGCCGCTCGATGAGGTGATCGCGCGGCTGAACGCTGCGCTGGTGCCGATTATCGAAGGACCCGTCATGAAGACCGGCGCCCAGTGGCCGATCCGCTCGGTCTACGTGCGCGATCCGGACGGAAATCTGCTTGAAATCTCCGAACGAGCCCCTTGAGCCCGTGCGCCTGGTCCGGACTCTTCCGATCGCGACATGAAGATTCTTTTTATCACCGATCCGCTGCCCTCGTTCAAGACCCACAAGGACTCGACCTACGCGATGATGGTCGAGGCTGCGCGGCGCGGCCACGAGCTGCACTTCGTTCTCCAGGAAGGCCTGATGTGGAAAGGCGGGCGCGTCACGGGAGAATGCTGCCGGCTCGCGCTGACGGGCAAGAAGGACATCTGGTACCACCTCTCGCCGCCGGCGGAAACCGCCCTCGCGGCATTCGACGCGGTGCTGATGCGCAAGGACCCGCCGTTCGATACCGAGTACGTCGCGAGCACCTGGCTGCTCGAGCTCGCCCAGCGCGACGGCGCGAAAGTGTTCAACGATCCGCGCGCGATCCGCGACCATAGCGAAAAACTCGCAATCGCGAAGTACTCCATGTTCGCTCCACCGACGCTGGTGACGCGGCTGGCCGCGCAGTTGCAGGAATTCATCGACGCCAACGCCGATGTCGTGCTCAAGCCTCTGGGCGGGATGGGCGGCCAGTCGGTTTTCCGCGTCACCGACCGCGACCCGAACCGGAACGTCATCATCGAGACCCTGGCCGGGGAGAGCGGCAAGTCGGTCATGGCGCAGCGTTACATCCCCGAGATCCGCGACGGCGACAAGCGCATCCTCCTCATCGGCGGCAAGGTCGTTCCGCATTGCCTCGCGCGCATCCCCAAGGCGGGGGAGACGCGCGGCAATCTCGCCGCCGGCGGCACCGGGGTGGCGCGGCCTCTCACGCGGCGCGACCGGGAAATCGCCGAAGCGCTCGCGCCCGGTCTCGCGCGCGCCGGCCTGCTTCTGGTCGGCCTCGACGTGATCGGCGACTGGCTCACCGAAATCAACGTCACCAGCCCCACGTGTTTCAGGGAAATTTCGGATCAGAGCGGCTTCGACGTGACCGGGATGTTCCTCGACGCGCTCGAAGCCGCGGTGTGAAGCGCCCGGCGCCGGCGGCCCCGAGCGAAGTTTCCGTCGCCGCTGCAAAATAAGGCCTTTCGGCGCGCGGGCCTTTCTCCTGGACCCGCGCAAGAGGCTCCAATGATCGGGATTCTGATCGTTTCGCACGGTGCGCTCGGCGAGGCACTCATTCACGGGGCGAGCCACGTGCTCGGCAAACGGCCGCTCCACGTGCGGCAGCTGGGCGTCACCGTCCACGACGACCCCGCCGCGATCCTGCCGCAGGCGCAGGAACTGGTGCGCCAGCTCGACGGCGGCGCCGGCGTGCTGGTGCTCACCGACATCCTGGGTGCGACGCCCTCCAACATCGCGACGCGCCTGCTCGCTCCGGGCCGGGTCGAAGGCCTCTCCGGGGCGAGCCTTCCCATGCTCATACGCGCGCTCACTTATCGCGACGAGCCGCTCGCCACCGTCGTAAAGAAGGCGATGAGCGGCGGCTGCGAGGGCGTGGTCCGGCTGGATTCCGGTGTTCCCGATGCCGCAAACCGAAGCTGAAATCGTCAACAAGCTCGGCCTGCACGCGCGGGCCGCGGCCAGACTCACCCAGGTCGCGGGCGGCTTCGCCTCGGAAGTCTGGCTGTCGCGCAACGGCCGGCGCGTGAACGCCAAGAGCATCATGGGAGTCATGATGCTGGCCGCGGGCAAGGGCAGCCGCATCACCATCGAGGCCGACGGCGCGGACGCCGAAGGCGCGCTCGCCGCCCTCGCGCAGCTCATCGCGGACCGTTTCGGCGAAGCGGAGTGAGGCGCCGGTGAAACCCGCGGAAAATCCGGCGAACCTGGGAGCGAGCTTCACCCTGCACGGGGCCGGCGTCTCCGGCGGTATCGCCATCGGCCACGCCCACCTCGTTTCCACCGCGCGCCTGGAGGTTGCCCACTACGAAGTCGTGCCAGCCAAGATCGAGGCGGAGGTCCATCGCTTCGAGCGGGCGGTTGAACAGGTTCGCAGCGAGCTCACCGGCCTGGAGGGGGGAATTCCTGCCGGTGCCCCGCCCGAGATCATGGCGATCCTCAATCTGCACATGATGCTGCTCAACGACGCCAACCTCTCCACGGTGCCGCGCGATCTCATCCGCAACCGGCGCTGCAACGCGGAGTGGGCGCTGATCCTGCAGATGGACTACCTCGTCTCCCAGTTCGAGGAAGTCGATGATCCGTATCTGCGCGAGCGCAAGCAGGACATCGTGCAGGTCGTCGAGCGGGTGCTCAGGGCCATGCTCGGCACCGGGCACGCGCCGGCCCCGCCGTCGAGCGAGAAAGAGCTGGTCGTGGTGGCGCACGACCTGTCGCCCGCCGACATGATTCTGTTCAAGCAGCACCAGTACGCGGGCTTCGTCACCGACCTGGGCGGGGTCACTTCGCACACCGCCATCGTTGCGCGCAGCCTCGACATCCCCGCCATCGTGGGCCTGCATCACGCGCGCAGCATGATCCGGGAGGGTGAATCCCTGATCGTCGACGGTCGCGAAGGCGTGTTGATCGTCAACCCGGGTGAGCGCGTGCTCGAGGAATACCGGAAGCGCCGCCGCGAAATCGGCATCGAGCGGCAGAAACTCAAGCGCCTGCGCAGCGCGCGCGCCTCCACCCTGGACGGAGTGACGGTCGAGCTTCAGGCCAATATCGAGCTGCCGCAGGACGTGAAAGAGGCGAAGGAAGCCGGGGCGGCGGGCATCGGTCTTTTCCGCAGCGAGTTTCTCTTCCTCAACCGCGCCGACCTGCCCTCCGAAGACGAGCAGTTCGAGGCCTATCGCCAGGTTGCCGAAGCGATGGACGGCTGGCCGGTCACCATACGCACGCTCGATCTCGGCGCCGACAAGAGCATCAACGGCGACGGGCGGGCGGGCCCCAACCCGGCGCTCGGCCTGCGCGCCATCCGTTTCTGCCTGGCCGAGCCCCAGATGTTCCTGACCCAGCTGCGCGCGATCCTGCGCGCTTCGAGCTACGGCAAGATACGCGTGCTCTTCCCGATGCTCGCCCACGCCCACGAGGTGGACCAGACGCTCTCGGCCTTGCGCCACGCCAAGGAAACCCTCGACGACCAGAAGATTCGCTACGACCGGCGCGTCGCCGTCGGCGGCATGATCGAGGTGCCGGCCGCGGCCCTGTCGCTCAAATATTTCATCCGCAAGCTGGATTACCTGTCGATCGGCACCAACGACCTGATCCAGTACACGCTCGCGATCGACCGCACCGACGATGCGGTCGCGCACCTCTACGACCCGCTGCACCCCGCCGTCCTGCACCTGGTCGCGCAAACGATCCGGACGGCCAAGCGCGCCGGGACCCCGGTCGCGGTGTGCGGGGAAATGGCGGGAGACCT
Source organism: Burkholderiales bacterium (assembly GCA_049663805.1). GTDB lineage: Bacteria > Pseudomonadota > Gammaproteobacteria > Burkholderiales > SG8-39 > VBDM01. The sequence continues at coordinate 4,122 of JBATEB010000200.1, forward strand.
CAGCATGACGCGGCTGCTGCTCGGCTTCGGCCTGCGCGAGTTCTCGATGCACCCGGCCCAGCTGCTCGCGATCAAGCAGCAGGTATTGCGCACGCGATTCAAGGAAGTGCAGGAGCTGGCGGCCCGCATCAGCCGCTCGCACGACCCCGAAAAGGCGCGCCGGCTGCTGGCGACCCTCAACGCCTGAGCGACCCCCCGGGCGCCGGGAGAATTGACGCCGCCGCTCCGCTGGGGTAAGTTCCTCCATCGCGCCGATTTGAACATTCAGCTTGCAGGCGCCGCCGGGAGGGCCCGGCGCAAAACAAATATTGCTAAAGCGAGGGCGACCCGTTTAGCAGGCAGGCTGCTGAACGGGTTTTTCATCCGATGGCACCGAAGGACGACGGCGAGCCGCGCTCGGTCGGCGCGGTCAGGCCGCAGACGCTGCACTTCGACGAGCCGCTGCGTTTCAGGAGCGGCGCCGTGCTCGACTCGTACGATCTGGTCTACGAAACCTACGGCACGCTCAACGCGGCCAGAACGAACGCCGTTCTCGCCTGTCACGCGCTCAACGCCGCCCATCACGTCGCCGGCTGGTACGCGGAGGACCCGGCCGACGTCGGATGGTGGGACAACATGATCGGCCCCGGCAAGCCGGTCGACACCGGGAAATTTTTCGTCATCGGCGTGAACAACGTCGGCGGCTGTTTCGGCTCGACCGGGCCGAAGAGCCCGGATCCCAGGACCGGGAAACCGTACGGTTCCGCGTTTCCCGTGGTGACGGTCGAGGACTGGGTCAACGCGCAGGCGCGCCTCGCCGACCGGCTGGGCATCGGTTCCTTCGCCGCCGTGATGGGAGGGAGCCTCGGCGCGATGCAGGCGCTGCACTGGACGATCGGCTACCCGGAGCGCATTCGCAATTCGATCGTGGTGGCGGCGGCGCCGAAGCTGTCCGCGCAGAACATCGCCTTCAACGAAGTCGCGCGCCAGGCGATCACCACCGATCCGGATTTTCACGGAGGCGACTACTACCAGCACGGCGTGGTGCCGCGCCGCGGCCTGCGCCTGGCGCGCATGCTCGGCCACATCACCTACCTGTCCGATGACGCGATGATGGAGAGATTCGGACGCGCCCTGCGCTCGGGTGCGATCCAGTTCCACTTCGACGTCGATTTCGAGGTCGAGTCCTACCTGCGACACCAGGGCGACAAGTTCACCGAGTACTTCGACGCGAATACCTACCTGCTGATCACCCGCGCGCTCGACTACTTCGATCCCGCCGCCGCGCACGGCGACGACCTCTCCGTCGCTCTCGCCCCGGCGCGCGCGCGGTTCCTGGTGGTGTCGTTCACCTCGGACTGGCGCTTTTCGCCCGAGCGTTCGCGCGAAATCGTCAAGGCGCTGCTCGACAACCGGCTTGACGTTTCCTACGCGGAGATCGACGCGCCCCACGGACACGACGCGTTCCTGCTCGACGACGCGCGCTACCACGCGCTGGTGCGCGCTTATTTCGACGGCATATTCGAGAGCCTGTGAACGGGCGCGAGCAGAGCGTTCTCTCCGCCCGCCCGGATTTCAAGGCGATCGCCGGCTGGGTGCGTCCCGATTCGACGGTGCTCGACCTGGGTTGCGGCGACGGGACCCTGCTCAAGTACCTGAAGCAGACCCGCAACGCGCGCGGTTACGGCATCGACATCGCCGACGCCAACGTGCTGGCCTGCGTCAAGAACGGCGTGAACGTCATTCAAAGCGATCTCGAGCGGGGCCTGGCCGATTTCGACGCGGGGTCCTTCGATTGCGTGATTCTGTCGCAGACGCTCCAGGCGGTGCGCCATACCGAGCAGATCGTCCTCGAGATGCTGCGGGTCGGGCGCGAGGCGGTGGTGTCGTTTCCGAACTTCGGCCGCTGGGACCTGCGGCTGCAGCTCGCCCTCGGAAGGATGCCGCTCTCGGCCGAGCTGCCCTACGAGTGGTACGACACCCCCAACGTGCACTTGTTCACCATCGCGGACTTCGAGTCGTTCTGCTCGGCGCACGGAATCCGCGTGCTGGAGCGCGTTGCGCTGAACGGCGGACGTCCGGTGCGCGTCCTGGCCAACCTGCTCGGCAGCACCGCGGTCTACCGGATCGAGAAACTCCGCTAGCGTGGGTGAACGGCGTGCGCTACGACGCGATCATCATCGGCGGAGGCCACAACGGTCTGGTCTGCGCCTGCTATCTCGCCGGCGCCGGCCTCAAGGTGCGGGTCCTGGAGCGCCGCTCCGTCGTTGGCGGCGCGGCGGTGACGGAGGAGTTTGCGCCCGGGTTTCGAAATTCCACGGCCGCCTACACGGTGAGTCTGCTCAACCCGAAGATCTCCCGCGACCTGAGGCTCGCCGATCACGGGTTGCGTATCGTCGAACGTCCCTTCGCGAATTTCCTCCCGCTGCCTGACGGGCGCTCCTTCAGGCTCGGCCCGACGCCGGCCGACACGCAGCGGGAGCTCGCGCGCTTCTCGGCGCGCGACGCCGGGCGCCTGCCGGAGTACTACCGCACGATCGAAAGCGCCGCGGATACCCTGCGCGCGCTCGTGCTCGAGACGCCTCCCAACTTGGGCGGAGGCTGGCGCGACTGGCTGCGCGCGCTCAAGGCCGGCGGGCGTCTCGCGCGCCTGGATCGCGCCGCGCAGCGCGATCTGTGGGAGCTCGCGACGCGCAGCGCGGGAGAGGTCCTGGATTACTGGTTCGAAAGCGATCCCGTCAAGGCGGTTTTCGGCTTCGACTCGCAAGTGGGGCATTTCGCGAGCCCCTATTCCGCCGGCTCGGCCTATGTGCTGCTGCACCACGCGTTCGGCGAGGTCAACGGCCGCCGGGGGACCTGGGGACACGCTATGGGCGGGATGGGCGCGATCAGCGAGACGATGGCGAAGGAGGCGCGCGCGCGCGGGGTCGAGATCACCACCGGAGCCGAGGTCCTGGCCGTAAGGGTGAAGGCGGGTCGCGCATCCGGGGTGGCGCTCGCGGGCGGAGAGGAAATCTCGGCGCGCGCGGTCGCCGCCGGCGTCAACCCGAAGCTGCTCTACCTGCGCCTGGTGGAACGCGAGGCGCTCGACCCGGATTTCCGCTCCCGGATCGAGCGCTGGAGGTGCGCCTCAGGCTCCTTCCGCATGAACGTCGCGCTGGCGGAGCTTCCCGATTTTTCCAGCGTCCCGGGAACACGGGCCCAGCCCCACCACAGCTCGGGAATCATCCTCGCGCCTTCGCTCGGCTACATGGAGCGCGCATACTTCGACGCGCGCACCGGCGGATTCTCGCGCGAGCCCATCGTCGAGATGCTGATTCCGAGCACAGTGGATTCAAGCCTTGCCCCGCCGGGCAGGCATGTGGCGAGCCTCTTCTGCCAGCATTTCAATCCGGTCCTGCCCGAGGGGCAGAGCTGGGACGGTCTCAAGGAGTCCGCCGCCGACGCGATCGTCGAAACGGTCGGCCGCTACGCCCCGAACTTCCGATCGAGCATCCTCGCGCGCAGCATCCTCTCGCCGCTCGACCTCGAGCGCGAGTTCGGCCTGGTCGGCGGCGACATCTTCCACGGCGCGCTCACGCTGGATCAGCTGTTCTCGGCGCGGCCGGTGCTGGGCTACGCCGACTACCGTTCCCCCGTGCGCGGACTGTACCTGTGCGGCGCGGGCGCGCACCCCGGAGGCGGCGTCACGGGCGCGCCCGGGCACAACGCCGCCCGTGAAATACTCAGGGACATCCGCAAACGCTGACCGGGTTGGGCTAGGGAAGGGGTAACGGGGGAACCGCAGGGTTCCCCTGTTCGTATCAGCGAGAGGGGGTAACGGGGGAACCGCAGGGTTCCCCTGTTCGTTATCAGCGGGAGGGGGTAACAGGGGAACCGTAGGGTTCCCCCGTTCGTATTCTCTCGGCGCGGAAGCGGCGGCCCGGCGCGCCGGCCGAGCTGACCGAACCCGAGATCAGGTTTCGCCGGACGCGGCCGGAGAATTCGTGCAGCACGCCGCGAAAATCGACCAGGCCGAACTCGATCCGATCGCCGCGCAAGCGCGGCTCGCGCAGTCCCAGGCGGACCACGCTCGAGACGATCGTGCCTTCCACGTGCTGGAACGACTGCTTGAACCGCAGGACCGCGCCCGCGGGCGCGCCGATCTCGTACCCGAGTTTCCAGTCCCCTTCGAGCTTCGCGGGAACGACCCACAGCCGGGCAGGATGGTCGTTCACCGTCGTCGTCTCGTCGGGGGACCAGTCTCCCATGTCGAATTCGTGGGACACGATGCGCGTTCCGGGTTTCATGGCAAGAAGCCTGGGCCGCAGACGCAGGTTGAGCTCGTCCAGCAGGTACAGGGTCACGACCGTCGCCTCGCCGAAGTCGAACGCGAAAATGTCGCCTTCGACGAATTTCGCGCCGCCCGCGACGCCTTCCTTTTCGGCGTTGCGGCGGGCCAGCTCCACCATTTTCGGGTTGTACTCGACGCCGAGGCTGCGCGCGCGGAATTTCTTCGCGGCCAGGATCACGGTACGCCCGTCGCCCGAGCCGAGGTCGACCACGTAGTCCCTCGGTCCCGCCTGAGCCATCTGCAGCATCCGTTCCACGAGGAAGTCGGGCGTGGGCACCCAGATCACGTCTTTTCCGGCCTGGCCCACCCTGGGACGGTATTCTTCCTCGGCGAGGGAACCCTGCGCGAGCGCGAAGGCGAGCGCGAGCGCAAGCACCAGGCGCCGCCGCCGGGAATCCGCTGTTTCACTCATCTGCACCTCCCGGTGTGAACGTATCGGGTCTGCCGCGCGCGTCAGGCTCGGCGCGGGCCCGCGGTCTCGGCGGCGGTGATCTCCCTGCGAAGCCACCAGACCAGGACGAGCCCCGGCAAGGCCGCGGCGAAGGTCGCGAGGAAGAAGGGCCCCCACGCCAGCCCCAGGTACTTCGGGTCGGTGGCAAATCCCGCGACGGGACCGACGTAGACCCGCCCGAATGCCGCCAGCGCGGAGAGCAGCGCGTACTGCGTCGCGGTGAAGCGATGGTCGCACAGCGCCATGAGCAGCGCCACGAACGCCGCCGTGCCCATGCCCCCGGAGAGGTTCTCGAAGCCCACTGCGAAGACCATGATGGGGTAGCTCTTTCCCGCGGCGGCGAGCCACATGAAAGCGAGGTTGGAGGCGGCCTGGAGAATGCCGAAAGCCATCAGCGCGCGGTACAGCCCGAGCCGCACCATCAGCGCGCCCCCGAACAGGACTCCGACGATGGTCGACGCGAGCCCGACCGCCTTGTTCACGTAGCCGACGTCCCCGAGGGAAAACCCGGCGCCGCGCAACAGGAACGCGGTCGTGAGCGAGCCCGCGAACGCGTCCCCGAGTTTGTAGAGCACGAGCAGGACCAGGATCCAGATCGCTCCCGGCCTGGAAAAAAATTCGCGCAGCGGATCGACGATCGCGACCCGCAGGGTGCGCGGGGGTGGCAGCGCCGCGGCCGGTTCGGGACCCCAGAGCGTCGCGAGGATTCCGACGGCCATCAGCGCAGCCATCAGCAGATAGGTCCCGTGCCATCCCATCGCGGGAAGCCAGGCGGATCCGCCGACCAGGACCAGCGCGAGGGCGCCGGAGGCGAGCATCGCCAGCCGGTAGCCCACGACCCCCAGGGCACCTGCCATCCCGCGCTGTTCGCGGCTGACCACATCGGTGCGATAGGCGTCGACGACGATATCCTGTGAGGCCGATGCGAAAGCGATGAAGAGGGCCAGCGCGGCGAGGAGCGCGATGTCGGTGCGCGGCGAAAGCAAGGCCATGGCGGCGATGCCGGCGACGAGTGCGATCTGCGTCACCACCAGCCATCCGCGGCGCCGTCCCAGAAAGGGCGGAACAAAACGATCCATCGCCGGCGCCCAGAGGAATTTCCAGGTGTAGGGAAGGCCCACCAGCGTGAAAATGCCGATGGTGGACAGGTCCACGCCCTCCACCGTCATCCATGCCTGCAGCGTGCCGCCGGTGAGGGCGAGCGGCAGGCCCGACGAAAAACCCAGAACGAGAATGACCGCCAGGCGCCGGCTGCGAAAGACCTCCAGATAGGGCGAAGGCATGCGCGATTGTAACCGTCGGCGCCTCCCGTACCGACGCTACAGGCTCGCCTCGTAGTCGATCGTGAGCGGCGCGTGGTCCGAGAAGCGCCTGTCCTTGCAGATCGCGGCTTTCTTCGCTTTTGCCGCGATCCCCGGGGTGGCGATCTGATAGTCGATGCGCCAGCCCACGTTCTTCGCCCAGGCCTGGCCGCGATTCGACCACCAGGTGTATTGCTCGGGCCTCGAGTCGACGCGGCGGAAGACATCGACCCAGCCGATCTTGTCGAACACGTCGCTGAGCCAGGCGCGCTCTTCGGGCAGAAAGCCGGAGTTCTTCCGGTTCGAGCGCCAGTTCTTCAGGTCGATTTCCTTGTGGGCGATGTTCCAGTCGCCACAGATGACGATTTCACGGCCGCTCTTCATGAGTTTTCTCAGTACGGGCTCGAATTCCTCCAGGAACCTGAACTTGGCCTGCTGTCTTTCCTCGGAGCTCGAGCCCGAGGGCAAATACACCGATACGACCGAAAGCCCCCCGAAGTCCGCCCGCAGGTAGCGGCCCTCGGGGTCGAATTCCCGGCTGCCGAAACCGCAGGACACCCGGTCCGGCGCGGTGCGGGTGTAGAGCGCGACGCCGCTGTAGCCCTTCTTGGTCGAGCAGCAGTGATAGTGGCCGCGATAACCCTTCGGCACCAGCGCGAGGTCCGCCAGGTCCGCCTCCTGCGCCTTGATCTCCTGCAGGCAGACGATATCGGCGCGCTGGCGCGCGAGCCATCGCGGGAAACCCTTGGCGAGCGCCGCGCGGATGCCGTTGAGGTTGAGCGTGATAATGCGTAACATTTTGAGGATATTTTTCCAGAGGGACCGGTGTGAGCGATTATCGCAAGGCCTTCATCGCCTTTTGTTTCGAGCAGGGGGTTCTCAGGTTCGGTCGATTCGTAACCAGGTCGGGACGCACGACTCCCTACTTCCTGAACGCCGGCCTGTTCAACAACGGCGCCGCGCTCGATCGACTGGCGCAATTCTACGCAAAAGCGATCCTCGCCTCCGAGGTGCGTTTCGACATGCTTTTCGGTCCGGCTTACAAGGGCATCGTCCTCGCCGCGAGCACGGCGATGGCGCTCGCGCGGGAGGGCCGCAACGTGCCGTTCGCGTTCAATCGCAAGGAAGCCAAGGACCACGGCGAAGGCGGAGAACTCATCGGGGCTCCGCTCGCCGGCCGGGTGCTGATCGTCGATGACGTGCTGACCGCCGGCACCGCGGTGGGCGAATCGATCGAGCTCATCGCGCGGCACGGCGCGGTTCCGTGCGGAGTGGTAATCTCGCTGGACAGGATGGAGCGCGGCCAGGGGAAGCTTTCGGCGATTCAGGAAATCGAACAGCGCCACGGGATTCCGGTCATCGCCATCGCCAGCCTCGACGATCTGATGCTGTGGCTGCGCGACAGAACCGAGCTCCGGCAGAACCTGGACGAAATCAGAGAATACCGGCAAATTTACGGGATCGCCCACCATGCATAAGCCATCGCTCGCTCTCCTGTGCCTGGGGCTGCTGGCGGCCGCGCCGGCAGCAGCGCAACAACGCATGTACAAGTGCGTCGACGCCAAAGGCAAGGTCTACTACACCCAGGTGCCGCCCGCCGAATGTCTCGGGCGCGAAACCCTGGAGCTCAACAAGTCCGGAATGCTGATTCGCAGGAACAAGCCTCCCAGCGTGCTCTCGCCCGAGCAATTGCGGGCGCAGGAGGAGACACGCAGGAAGAAGATCGAGGAAGAAGAGCAGGCCAAGGAGGAGCGCCGCAAGAATCTTGCGCTGCTCAATACTTATCCGAGCGAAACCGATATCGAGGAGGCCCGTGCACGCGCGCTGAGCGAGGCGAAAACCGCGATCGCCGAAACCGAGAAGCACATCCTCAACGCGCACAAGCGCAAGAAGGACCTCGAGACCGAGAAGGAGTTCTACCTCAAGAAACCCGTCCCGGCGAAGCTCAGGCAGGCCATTGCCGACAACGAGGTCGAAATCAAGAACCAGACCGGGCTGCTCGAAGTGAAGAAAAAGGAGATCAGCACGATCAACGCCAAGTACGACGAAGACAAACGCCGCTATCTCGAGCTGACGAGCGGCAAGACCGGGGCTTCCGCGAAAAAGTAGGCTAGCCGGCCAGCTTGCGCCTGAGAATCTCGTTCACCTGCGCCGGATTGGCCTTGCCCTGGGTCGCTTTCATCACCTGGCCCACCAGCGAGTTGAACGCCTTTTCCTTGCCGGCGCGGTAGTCCTCGACCTGTTTGGCGTTCGCGGCGAGCACTTCGTCGACGATTCTTTCGATTGCGCCGGCGTCGCTGATCTGCTTCAGTCCTTTGGCGGCGATGATTTCGTCCGGATCGCTCCCGCCGGCCGCCATTTCAGTCAGAACTTCCTTGGCGGACTTGCTGGAGATGGAGCCGTCCAGTACCCGCATGCGCAGCTTCGCCAGCTGCTCCGCCTTGACCCGACTTCCAGAAAACTCGATTCCCTCTTCGTTCAGCAGACCGGCCATTTCTCCGACGATGGTGAAAGCGATGTCTTGAGGAGCGGCCGGGAACATGACGATGTCTGCTGCGCCCACCGAACGCTCGAAGAACTCCGCCTTGTCTCGGTCGGTCGTAAGCTGCAGCGCCGTCGCCGGGGAAACCTTGAATTCGGAAACGTAGCGCTCGCGCTTTGTCCCCGGCAGCTCCGGCAAGGCTGCTTTGATCTCGCTTATCCACTTCTCCGAAACCTCCAGCGGCAGCAGATCCGGATCGGGGAAGTATCGGTAATCGTGCGCCTCCTCCTTGGTGCGCATCGTGCGCGTCTCATCGCGGTCGGAATCGTACAGGCGCGTCTCCTGCACGATCTTGCCGCCGTCCTCGAGGATTCCGATCTGGCGTCTCGCCTCGAACTCGATCGCGCGCTCGAGGAACCGGAACGAATTGAGGTTCTTGATCTCGGCGCGCGTGCCGAGCGGCGCTCCGGCCCGGCGCACCGATACGTTGGCGTCGCAGCGGAACGAGCCTTCCTGCATGTTGCCGTCGCAGATGCCGATCCAGCGCACCAGCGCGTGCAGCGCCTTGGCGTACGCGACCGCTTCCTCCGCCGAGCGCATGTCGGGTTCAGAGACGATCTCGAGCAGCGGCACGCCGGCGCGATTGAGGTCGATTCCGCTCATGCCCTGAAAATCCTCGTGCAGGGATTTCCCGGCGTCTTCCTCGAGGTGGGCGCGGGTCAGGCGGATCGTTTTTTCGCCGCTCCGGGTCAGGATGCGGATTTCACCTCCGTTGACGATGGGCAGCTCGTACTGGCTGATCTGGTAGCCCTTGGGCAGATCCGGATAGAAATAGTTTTTCCGCGCGAAAACGGAGCGGCGATTGATCACGTTTTCCCCCCCGACCGCAAGTCCGAAGCGGATCGCCCGCTCCACCGCGCCCTTGTTCGCGACCGGCAGCACTCCCGGCAGGGCGATATCGACCGCGCTCGCCTGCGTGTTGGGCGCCGCGCCGAACGCCGTCGAAGCTCCCGAGAAAATCTTCGACGCGGTGGAGAGTTGCGCGTGCGTCTCGATGCCGATGACGATTTCCCATTCCATCGCTAGATCCCGGGGGGCCGGCGCCGGTGCCAGTCGGTGGCGAGCTGATACTGGTGGGCGACGTTCAGCATCTTCGCCTCGGAGAAGTAGTTTCCGACGAGGTGCAGGCCCACCGGCAGGCCGCCGCCGAACCCGCAGGGAATCGACATTCCCGGCAACCCCGCGAGGTTGGCAGGAATGGTGTAGATGTCGTTCAGGTACATCTGCACCGGGTCGGCGGCCTTGGCTCCGATCCTGAACGCCACCGTCGGCGCGGTCGGGCCGGCGATGAGGTCGCACCGCCGGAAGGCCGCGACGAAGTCATCGGCGATCAGACGCCGGATCTTCTGCGCCTTGAGGTAGTAGGCATCGTAGTAGCCGTGCGAAAGCACGTAGGTGCCGATCAGGATCCGGCGCCTGACTTCCGCCCCGAACCCCTGGGCGCGGGTCTTGCGGTACATGTCGGCGAGGTCGCCATAGCCGCTCGCGCGGTAGCCGTAGCGCACTCCGTCGAAGCGCGACAGGTTCGAGGAAGCTTCGGCGGGAGCGATGACGTAGTAGGCGGGGACCGAAAGGCCGCTGTTGGGCAGCTCGATCGGGACGCGCCTCGCGCCGAGTCTCTCGAATTGCGCGAGGGCCGCCTCCACCGCCGCGCCGACGTCGGTTGCAAGCCCCTCGCCGAAGTGCTCTCGCGGCACACCGACGCGCAGCCCGGATAGCGGCTTCTCGAGGTCCCGAGTGTAGTCTTCCGGATCGCGCTGAATCGACGTCGAATCGCGCTTGTCATACCCGGCCATGACGTTCAGAAGGAGGGCCAGGTCTTCGGCGCTTTTCGCCATCGGCCCGCCCTGGTCCAGGCTGGAGGCGAAGGCGACCATCCCGTAGCGCGACACCAGCCCGTAGGTCGGCTTCAGGCC
>JBATEB010000201.1:0-2510 GCA_049663805.1 Burkholderiales bacterium
CACGATCGGGTGGCCGAGCCACTCCCAGCCGTAGCGCGAGTGCGAGATGAACAGATAGCGCTCGACCGTCGCCCCCAGGACGAACCCCAGAATGAGCGGCGGCCGCGGCCAGCCGAGCCGCTTCATCGCCCAGCCCAGCACGCCGAAGACGATGAGCGCGATCAGGTCGCCCCAGTTTCGCGATCCCTGGAACGCTCCGATCATCAGTACCGAGATGATCAGAGGGAGGATGACCGGACTGCGGATCAGCGCGATCTTGGCGAATTGATTGGAGAAAGCAAAGCAGATGCCCGCGCCCAGGATGTTGGCGAGCGCCACGCTCCACACCATCGAGTAGGTCACGTCGAGGTGCTTGGTCAGCATCTCCGGGCCGGGCTGCAGCCCGTGGATCAGGAACACGCCCAAAAGGATCGCCATCGACGCCGAGCCCGGCACGCCGAAGGCGATGGTCGGCACCAGCGCCCCGCCCTCCTTGGCGTTGTTCGAACCCTCCGGGGCGATCACGCCGCGGATGTCGCCCTTGCCGAAGGTCTCCATCGCCCCCTTCTCGGTGCGCAGCGCGTGGCCGTAGGCGATCCAGTCGATCACCGCCGCGCCGATTCCGGGGACCGCGCCGAGCGCCGCGCCGAGCCAGGAGACGCGGATGACGAGCCACCAGTGCGTGAGCGTGTCCTTCACGCCCTGCCATTGCCCGGCGCGCGAATCGACGCGCGATTCGGCGGCGATGGCGCGGCGCGCGATCGCCATGTCGGTCAGCTCCGGGATGGCGAAAAGGCCCAGCGTCAGCGGCACCAGCGGCAGACCGTTCCACAAATACAGGGTGTCGAGCGTCCAGCGCAGCGTGCCGGTCTGCGGGTCCGCGCCGATCAGCGCCAGCAGGATGCCGAAGCCCGCCACCGTCAACCCGCGAAACGGAGTGCCCGCGCTGAGCGCGGAGACCATGCAAAGCCCGAACACGGCGAAGGCGAGCAGCTCGGGCGAACCGATGTGCAGCATCACCGGCCGCAGGATCGGGATGCTTACCGCCAGCAGCAGCGCGCCGAACACGCCGCCGATCAGCGAGGCCGAGTAGGCCGCGCCCAGCGCCCGCCCCGCCTGGCCCTGCTTGGCGAGCGGATGGCCGTCGAGCACCGTCGCTGCGGCGCCGGCGGTCCCCGGCACGCCGAACAGGACCGCCGGAATGGTGTCGGAGGTGGTGGTGACCGACCCCATGCCGAGGAGCATGCCGAATGCGGCGTAGGGATCCATCGAAAAGGTGAACGGCAGCAAGAGCGCCATGCCGACGATTCCCCCCAGCCCGGGAATCACCCCCAGCGCCAGGCCGATCAGCACGCCCAGCCCGAGGAACATCAGCCGCAGCGGGTCCGCCATGATGAGCAGGGCGCGCCCCGCCGACGACAGCATTTCGAATTCCATCGTTCCCCCCCCCGGTCGAGTGTCCGGCGTGAAGCGCGCGCAACCGTCGGACCCGGGCACCTCCTCCCGCGGGAGCCCGGGCCCCGGTCCTTCAGGCGAGCCGCTTCAGCTGCAGGTAATCGCCTTCGCTTGCGCGCCGAGGTAGACGAACTCGCAGCTCATGCCCTTCTTGAGCTGCTTGCGGTTCCCCTTGGCCCCGCCGATCATGAGCTGGGTGCGGCTGCCGCTGATGCCGAGTTCTCCCTTCTTGCCGCCCCCCTCGAACATCACCGAGCGGCCGCCTTCCTTGACGTCGGTGATCCTGCCCTTGACCTTGATTTCCTTGACCACGGCTTTCGTGATCACGATCCGGTCTTCCTTGTCGGTCGCCTCGCGGGCGAGGTTCACGATCCCGACCGGGGTCTGGGTCATGCGGTTTATCAACGCCGCGACCCTTTGCCCCGAGAGCGGATTGATCTCGAGCTTCTGCTTCTCGGCCTCGGCGACGAAGGCGGGATCCTTGACCACCGCCATGAAGCTGTCCTGGAGCGCCTTCGCCCGGTCGGCCGGCACCCCGGGGGGCGCGAGGAACGGCCGGCCCCAGGCCTGACGGGCGAAGACGAACTCGAGCACCCGCCTCTCCTGGTCGTTGTCGGCGAGATCCATGACGAAGGGCACGTTGGGCAGGTCGGGATGCTTCTCGGTTGAGATCTGCAAGAGCACGTTCATCTTCTTGTCGCGCAGCCAGTCGCTGTGCATCGTGACCGCGCTCGACCAGGAGTAGCCGCAGCGGCCTTCGAGCTCGCCCTTCTCCATGGCGAACAGGACGTCGGTGCCCCCCGGATAGCCGGTCACGAGCTTGAGCTTGGTGCCGAGCACGTTGTTCATCACCTTGGGAAAGGTGTCCGTGTCGGCGCCTTCGCCGGTGCCGCCGACGATCATGCCGCGCGTCCTCAGCTCCTGGAAGGTCTTGATGCCGGTCGTGTGCCAGGACACGCAGACGCTCACCTCGTTGTTGGCGCTGCCGATCCAGGTGAACTTGTCGGACTCGAACTTGGCCTGGTCGTTTCCGAGCAGTTTCTCCTGCGGCATGCCGCGGCCGATCACGCCCAGGG
>JBATEB010000202.1:0-2913 GCA_049663805.1 Burkholderiales bacterium
CCAGCCGAGGAGCGCCCACCGCACCAGCGTGCCGCGGTGGTTGGCCGGCGCCTGCGCCAGGCCGGCGCGCACCGCCCAAAGCCCCACCACGAACATGCCGAGCACTTTCGGGAACCGCATGGTCACAATCAGGTCGCCCCAGCGAGCGGCGAGAAAGATCAGGTTGCCAATGAACGCATCCTTCACGCCGCCCGTCCCCATTGCTTCGAAGAACGCCAGGATGGTCGCCGGCATCCCCGCATCGGGCTGCGTGGCAGGAGCGCCCGACGCGAGCATCGTCCACGCGGCCAGCGCAACGAGATAGAGCGCCGTCGGCACGGCCAGCAGGATCACCACCCACCGCACCAGCTCACGGTTCGATTTCCTGGCGAACCAGGGCATCGTGAAGCCGAGCAGCGCGTACAGCATCAGGATGTCGCCGGCCCAGATCAGCACCGCGTGGATGGCGCCTATCGCCAGCAGGATGCGCAGCCGGCGCTTGAACCTCGGCAATGCGGCGTCGCCGCCGCGGGCGAGCTGCAGGCCGAAGCCGATACCGAAGAGCAATGAGAAAATGGAGTAGAACTTGCCGTCGACGAAGACCTTGTCGAGAAATAGCGCCACGGCGTCGCGAGCCGCGGTCGGCAGGGCGGCGGCACGATCCGCCGGCAGGACGAAGATGCCGAAGAAGACGAGGACGTTGGCGAGGAGAATGCCGCCGACAGCCACGCCGCGCAGGACATCCAGTGCTTCGATGCGCTCGCTGGTCGGGGCCGAGGTCATGAGTCTTCAACGGGGACCGGTTCGAGGTGGTTTCAGCCTTCCTCGCCCCCCGCTCGCGAGTCATCGGCACACGGGTGTCTCGCTCCTGAGACAGCGCGCGGGCGAACCTGCCGCTGTCCCGGTGCGGCACGAGTCGTGCCCTACGCGACCCCATGCGCCCTCCGCTCGCGCTCCTATGCTGGCCGATTCTCCTCGCCGTGTCGACTCCTGCGGTTGGCGCGCAGATGCCCCGCCTCGACCCTGGAACGCGAATCCGGTTCGACGCCCCAAGCCTCGGCGGCCGACTCACGGGTACGCTGGTCTCCTGGGAGTCCGACACGCTGGTGGTGAGAGTGGACGGGGATGCCGAAGGACTCGCCCTGATCCTGCCGGCCGACTCGGTCAGGCGCATCGACGTGCGCCGCCAGCGGCGGATGACCCTGGAGGGCGCGGGCGTGGGCCTGGTCGGCGGCGCGCTCCTCGCCTTGGTCGCCTCCCCGGATTGGCTGGACGAGAATGGGAACTGCCTGACGCTCCCGTGCCTCGCCTACGAGGTGTCGCCGCACCTCGATACCCGCGTCGCCGTGCTCGGCTTCGCCGGTCTCCTGCTGGGAACGATCGTCGGATCGGAGACGAAAACCGCCACCTGGGCGCCGGTGCATCTCGAACGCCTGACCGTTCGCCCGGCGCCGGACGGCGGCCTCGCCCTGGGGGTGAGGCTCACCTTCTAGATCCCTGCCTGGTAGCCGGACCCGCGACGGAAACCAGAGTACGTCATACGGCTGCGTAACTGCTTGGGGACGGATATATTAGGCCCTCTGTGACGACCCAAACCACCTGCGCTCACTGCGGTCAGCCGATGCAGGCCGGCGCTCGCTACTGCCCGAGCTGCGGGTCCGATGTCTCCGGTCAGCAGACGGCGTTCGCCACCGCCAAGACCGAGGCGCGCTCGCAACAGCTACGCGACGCCGGTCTCATCGACGACCTGCGCCGCGCCACGATCGGCGAGTACGAAGTCCTCGGCCTCCTCGGCCGTGGCGGCATGGCCACTGTCTACCTCGCCCACGACATCGCCCTCGACCGCAAAGTCGCGATCAAAGTCATGAGCCCGCATCTGGTCTCGGGCGAGGGCATGGCCGAACGCTTCAAGCGCGAAGCCCGCACCGCCGGCTCGCTCAGCCACCCGCACATCATCCCCATCTACGCGGTGAAACAAGCCGGCGACCTGCTTTTCTTCGTGATGAAGTTCGTCGAGGGCCGTTCCCTCGACAGCATCATCCACGAAGTCGGACCCCTGCCCTTCCCCATGGTGCAGTCGATCATGCAGCAGGTCGGGTCGGCCCTCGGCTCCGCCCACCGTCGCGGCATCATCCACCGCGACATCAAGCCCGCCAACATCATGCTCGACGTCGATGGCTGGGCGGTGGTTACGGACTTCGGCATCGCGAAAGTCGCCGACAAGCAAGGGCTCACGATGACCGGTACGACGGTCGGCACCCCCTCCTACATGAGTCCCGAGCAGTGCGCGGCCACGAAAGAGCTGGGCCCCAGCTCGGACCAGTACTCGCTCGGCGTCGTCGCCTACGAGATGCTCTCGGGTCGTCTGCCGTTCGCGCAACAGTCCGTCATGGCGATCATGTACGCGCACTTCAACGAGCCCCCGGCCCCGATTCTGACAGCGCGCGCCGACTGCCCGCCCGCGATTGCCGCCGCCGTGATGCGGATGCTCGAGAAAGATCCCGAAAGACGCTGGCCGACCGTCGAAGCGGCCGTCGCGGCGTTCGGCGCCGCGCCGATGGCCCTCGACGATCCCGTGCGCACGCAAATGGTGACGCTCGCCACCAAAGGCGGCGCGTCGCACCTACTCGCCGGGTTGCGCACGCCCCAGAGCCCCACTCCCATCGGCCGCAGCCGCTCCGGCCAGGCCACCGGTGTGGTCGGCCTGGTGCTGACCCCGGCGGCGGTGACGGTGGCGATGGGCGGCGCAGTGCAGCTCACCGCCCACCCCAAGCGGGCCAGCGGCGCCACACTCATCGGCCGCAGCATCACCTGGGCCTCGACCGACACCGACGTCGCACGGGTCACGCAGGACGGGCTCGTCACGGCGATCAAACCCGGCGTCGCTACGCTCACCTGTACCTGCGAGGACGCCAGCGCAACTGCGACGATCAC
>JBATEB010000203.1:0-26264 GCA_049663805.1 Burkholderiales bacterium
AGGAGGCTTACCAATCGGAATTGGCCGATCTTCCGCCGCCGGTGGTGGCCTGAAGCTATGGCGCGCGCGGGGGTTTTCCGGCACAATCGACCGTAGTCGGTTGTTTGGTCGGGTATTTCGGCTGCTGTGAAATCCGGCCCGCGACCGGGAGCGCTGGAGAAGTCGGAGAGATCCATGGCGGGCGAAATTCCGCTTATCTTGACCCTCGACAATCATGGTGTGCCGCACCGATGGGTCACCTGGCAGCAGGCGTGTTTCTACTACGCGAAGAATCTCGTCGCCTGGACCCTGGGCGAGCGCGAGTTCGTTTTCCACGGCGGCATCTCGCGGGCGACGGGAAGGCGCTCGAGCATCACCGCCCATTCGATCATCGCAATCAAGGGCAAGGCCATGGCGATGAAGGGCTTCAACAAGGTCCCGCCGCTCAACAACCGCGAGCTGTTCCGCCGCTACCGGCATGTCTGCGCCTACTGCGGAGGCGGATTCGGCTATCTGCGGCTGACGCGGGATCACATCCGGCCGGTATCGCGCGGCGGCACCGACACGTGGATGAACGTGGTCACGGCGTGCCGCGCGTGCAACGGCATCAAGCGCAACCGCGTGCCGGAGGAATCCGGGCTGGAACTCCTGTACGCGCCCTATGTCCCCAACAAGGCGGAGTACCTGATCCTGACCAACCGCAAGATTCTTTCGGACCAGATGGAATTTCTGGTCCAGCACGTTTCCTCCCACAGTCGCGTGCTCACGCTGGCGGGCGCTGCGGCCTAGCCGCGCCCGGGATTGCGCTGCGCCGTGCCGGATTTCCGGCGCAATTCGTAACTCGCGACCACCTGAACCATACCGATCCGAAAACGACGGCGATCTGCCTGAGGAAGCCGGAACCGGTCGCGCCGCCGCGCAGAAAACTTTGAAGAATCTTGGAAGAAACCCCTCGGAGACCCGCGCCAATACTGGTGGTTTCGAATCGAGCCGCAGTCAGCTTTCACATCCGGGAAAAATTACCATGCAGCCACTCCGCGACCGCCACGGCGCGGGCGTCGTCGCCGATGCGGCCGATGATCTGCACACCGACGGGCAGGCCGTTCGGGCCCTGGCTGCAGGGGATGTTCATCGCCGGTACGCCGAGCAGGGTCCAGATGCGGCAGAAAATCGGGTCGCCGGTCGCCGCCAATCCCCTCGGCGCCTCGCCTTGCGCGCTGGGTGCGAGGATCACGTCCGCGTCTGCAAACACGTCGCCGAGCATCGCGCGGCAAGTGGCCGTGAGCGCGCGCGCTTCGTCGTAGCGGGCGGCATTGACCTTGCCTGCGGCATCGAGCAGCTTCTTGAGCGTATCGCTCAACCCGTCGAGGTGATGCACGCGATCGCTCGCGAGCGCCCGATACGCCTCGTAGTTCATGAGGTCGATCTGCGCTTGCAAGAGGCCTGCGAATTCCCGCGGCAGGGCCAGCTCCCTTATCTGCGCGCCGGCGCGCGCGGCTGCTTGCGCCGCGTGCTCGAGCGCCGCCGCGGTTTCTGGCTGGGCGGCGGGCCATTCGTGCGTGCGGCATAGCGCGATCCTCGGCGCTCGTGCGCGGGTTACCGGGAGCAGTTCGCGGCCGCTCAGTACCCCGACGAGCAATGCCGCGTCGCCGGGGGTGCGGGCCATCACGCCCAGGGTGTCGAGGCTCTCGGCGAGCGGCTTGATGCCCGCGCGCGGCAGCGTCGCGTAGGTCGGCTTGTAGCCGACGACGCCGCAATAGCTCGCGGGCCGCACGATCGAGCCTGCCGTCTGGGTGCCGAAGGCGAGCGGCACCATCGCATCAGCCACCGCGGCGGCCGAGCCGCTCGAGGAGCCGCCGGGCGTACAGCGCGGATCGCGGGGATTGGCGGTCTTGCCGGGATGGAACCAGGCGAATTCGGTGCTCACCGTCTTGCCAAGGATGAGCGCACCGGCGGCGCGCGCCAGCGCCACGCTGGCCGCGTCGGCCGCCGGTCGGTGCCCGGGATAGACCGCGGAGCCGTAGCAGGTCGGCATGTCGATCGTATCGATGATGTCCTTGACCCCGATCGGCAGCCCATGCAGCGGCCCGCGCACCGGGCCCGCATCCAGCTGCTGCGCCTGTGCCAGCACGGCGTCCGGGTCTATATGGATCCAGGCCCCCACCGTGTTTTCGCGCTCCTCGATGTGCGCGAGGCAGGCGCGCGCCATTTGCTCGGCCGTGATCTCGCGCGCCGCCAGGCGCCGCCCCGCTTCACGCGCGGTAAGTTCATTGAGATTCTGCATCAGCCTTCTCCTCCAACGCCCAGGTAGGTCGCGGTGACATTCGCATTGGCACGCAGGCTCGCGGGCGAACCCTCGAAGACCACGCTGCCGTGGTCGATGACGTAGACGCGGTCGGCGAGCTGCAGCGCCATCTCGGCGTTCTGCTCGACGAGCAGCATGCTCACGTGCTGCTGCTTTAGCTCGCGGATGGTGTCCATGACGGCGTTCACCACCATCGGCGCGAGGCCCTGAGAGGGCTCATCGAGCAGCAAGAGGTCGGGTCCGCTCATGAGCGCGCGGGCGATGGCGAGCATTTCCTGTTCGCCGCCAGACAGCTCGCGCCCTTTGTTGTTCAACCTTTCTTTCAAGCTCGGAAAGCGCTCGAGCACGGTGTCCATCTGCCAGCGCGAGTTCTTTCGATGGGCGATGGACAGGTTTTCCTTCACCGTCAGGTAGCTGAAGATATTGCGTGTCTCGGGGACCATCGCAATTCCCATCCGGCTGACCTTGTGGGCGTCCAGCCCGGCAATGCTGCCGCCCTTGTAGAAGATCTCGCCCTTCTTCGGCGGGGTGAGTCCGGTGACGCTTCGCAGCGTCGTGGTCTTGCCGGCGCCATTGCGGCCGAGGAGGGCCACGACTTCGCCCTCGGCCACGCCCAGCGACAGGCCGTGAAGGATGTGACCCAGCCCGTAGAAGGTATCGATGCTGCTTATTTCGAGAATCAAGCCGCGACTCCCCCCAAATAGGCGCGGCGCACTTCGGGGTTCTTCTGGATCTCGCCGGGTGTGCCCTCGGCGATCAGGCTGCCGAAGTGCATCACCGATATGCGGTCGGAGACGCTCATGATGATGTCGATCTTGTGCTCGATCAGAACGATGGTGTAGCGTCCCTTCAGCGTGCGCACCAGCGACACCATCTTCCGCGTCTCCTCCGGCGAGAGGCCCGCGGCGGGCTCGTCCAGTAGGAGCACGCGCGGCGCCGCGGCAAGCGCGATGGCGAGCTCGAGCTGGCGCTGCTCGCCGTGCGAGATCTCGCGCGCGGGGACGTCCGCCTTGGCGAGCAGTCCCACGTCGGCGAGCGCCTGGCGCGAGCGTTCGGTGACCTCCGGATAGCGCTCGGCCTTGCGCCAGAGCAGGCCCCGCCAGGACTTGCCGGTGGCGAAGGCCGCCATCCAGACATTGTCGAGCAAGGAGAAGGCGGGAAAGACGGTCGTCCTCTGGTAGGAGCGGGCGAGCCCCAGATGGGCGACCCGCTCAGCAGGCGTGCCGGTGATGTCGCGCCCGTCGAGGAGGATCCGGCCGGAGGTCGGCGGAAAGGTCCCGGTGAGGAGATTGAAGAGCGTGGTCTTTCCGGCGCCGTTCGGTCCGATGATCGAATGCAGCGCGCCGGCCTCGATCGAGAGGCTCACGTCGCTCACGGCGGTCAGCGCGCCGAACGACTTGGTCAGGCTTTCTGTTTCGAGGATCGCCATGTCCAGAACCGCGTCCAGGCTTCGACCACGCCGCCGCGCAGGAACAGCACCACGATCACGAACGCCACGCCGAGGAGCAGCGGCCAGCGTGCCCACAGCGTGCTCACCGACTCCGAAAGCCAGATGAAGACGAACGAGCCGATCACCGGCCCGTAAAGCGAGCCCGAGCCGCCGATCAGCGTCGCGAACACCACGTTGCCCGAGGTGACGAAGCCGATCGCCTCCAGCGGCACGATGCCGAAGAGCATCGCGTAGAGCACTCCCGCCACACCCGAAAACGCGCCGCCGATGACGAAGGCGAGGAGCTTGAAGCGCGCCACGTCGTAGCCCACGGCCTGCGCGCGCACCTCGTTCTCGCGGATCGCCTGCAGGATCTTGCCAAGCGGCGACTCGACGATGCGCTTCATCACCCAGAGCGATACGAAGAAGATCAGCGAGACGAACGCGTAGTAGGTGAGGGGATCCTTGAAGTCGATGCCGAAGAGCGCCGGCCGCGGCACGCCGGGCATGCCATCCTCGCCGCCGGTGACCGTGGTCCACTGGTAGGCGATGAAGTAGAACATCTGGTTCAGCGCGAAGGTGAGCATGATGAAGTACAGCCCCGAGCGCTGCACGCACAGGTATCCCACCACGGCGGCCGAAAGTGCTCCCACGCCCGCGCCGACGCCGAGCGCAAAGAACACGTTGATGCCGTAGTGCTTGAGCAGCCACCCCGCGACGTAGGCCGCCGAGCCGAAGAAGGTGGACTGGCCGAAGGAGAGCAGCCCCGTGTAGCCGAGGATCAGGTTCAGCCCCAGCCCGAACATGGCGAAGATCCAGATCTCCGAGGCGATGGCGGGCCGCACCGCGAGCGGCAGCAGGACGATCGCCGCCGCGAGGAGGAAGACCGGGTGCTTCAGCGAATCGCGCACGCGGCTAGCGGATGCCAAACAGGCCCTGCGGCCGCACCAGCAGCACCGCCGCCATCACCGCGAAGATCACCACGGTGGAGGCCTCGGTCCAGTAGGCGGCGACGAGCGCCTGCGCCACGCCGATGACGAGGCCGGCGGCGATCGCGCCGAGCAGGTTGCCGAGGCCGCCGAGCGCCACCACGACGAACGCGATGCCGAGCATGTCCACGCCCATTCCCGGCGAGAGGCCGCGGATCGGCGCGGTGAGCGCGCCGGCGATGCCCGCGAGGTAGGCGCCGAGCGCGAACGACACGGTAAACAGCCGCTGGATGTCGATGCCTAGGAGTGACACCATCTCCTTGTTCTCGATGCCGGCACGCATGATGGCGCCGTAGCGCGTCTTCTCGAGGAAGAGCCAGGTGAGCAACACCAGCAGCCCTGCCACCACCATGACGAAGAGCCGGTACTTCGGGTAGAACGTGAAGCCAAGATCCACGCCGCCGCGCAGCAAGGGCGGCGGCAGCTGGCTGATGCCCACCGGCCCCCAGATCAGGATGATGCCCTCGGCGAGGATCAGCGACAGCCCGAAGGTGAACAGCAGCTGGTAGTCGTGGCCGGCGGCGTACAGGCGGCGGATGCCCGCGTACTCGATGGCGAGCCCCAGCAGCGCCACGCCGAGCGGCGCGACCAGCAGCCCGAGCCAGAAATTGCCGATGGCGTTCACCGCGCTCACCAGCAGGTACGCCCCCACGGCGAAGAGCGCGCCGTGCGCGAAATTGGGGATGTTGAGGATCCCCGTGATCAGCGACAGGCCGAGCCCCATCAGGGCATACAGCATGCCCGTCGCGATCCCGTTAAGGATCTGACCGAGGAGGAGACTCAGAGCTGCAGGCTCAGAAGCTGCCGATGTCCTTGCACGTCGCGTATTCCTTCGGCAGCGGCGTGTCCCCGGTGGCGATCACGTCGGCGAGGTCGAGCGGGTCCTTCATTTGCGCCTTTGTCTTGCAGCGCAGGAAGAAATACGGCCGCAGCGTCTGGTGCGTGGCGGGATCCACGCGCATGCGCCCGAGGAGGTCGTTCACCTCGATGCCTTCCAGCGACTTGATGACATCCTGCACCTCGGCCGATTTCGCCTTGTCGAAGCCGGCGAGCATCAGCCGCGTCATCGAGTAGGCAGCAGAGGGCGCGTAGCCGGGCGCGTTGCCGAACTTCGCGCGGTAGTTCTTGACGAATTCCCTGGCGACCGGCGTATCCACGGTGTAGTAGAAGTTGGTGCCGACCCAGAGGTTCTCGCGGATCTCGGGGGAGAGCTGGATGAGCTCTTCCACGCCGGAGGACCAGCACATGATGAGCGGGAACTTGGGCGTCAGGCCGAAGTTGAAGATCTCGCGCGCGCCCGCCACCGCGTCGCCCCCGAAGTTGATCATCGCCACCGCGTCCGGGCGGTTGGCCGCGGCCTTCTGCACGTAGTTGGAGAATTCGCGCTCGCCGAGCGGGTGGCGGTCGGCGCCGACGAACTCCAGGCCGTGGTTCTTGCCGACCTCCTTGATGTACTTCTCCAGCGACCAGCCGAAGGCGTAGTCCGCGACCAGCAGGTGCCAGCGCTTCGCCTTGGGGTTCGCCTTCATGAAGTTGTCCACCACGGTTTTCGCCGCGGTGTAGGGGCTCGCCGCCCACTGGAACGAATAGCGGTGGCAACGGCTGCCGGAGATATCCTCGGTGCCGCCGCTGAAGAAATGCAGGACCTTCTTGCGCTTGGCGACTTCCGACACCGCGAGCGCGACGCCCGAGGACCACGGCCCGATCATGAAGCGCGCGCTTTCGCCGTCGATCGCTTCTTCCGCGCGCCGCGTAGAAGTGCCGGCCTGCGTGCCGCCGTCGCGCGTGATGTACTTGATCGGCCGGCCGAGGATCCGCATACCGCGTTCCTCGAGCGCCATCCGCATGCCGCGGTCGTTGAGCGGGCCTACGTCGGCGAAGGCGCCGGTCTGGTCCCACAGGCCGAGGATCACGATCTCCTTGGACTGCGCCCGGATGATGGCCGGAAACCCGAGGCCCGCGGCGGCCCCGGCGCCAAACTTCAGAATATCCCTGCGGCTGAGTCTGCTCATGTGGTTTCCCCTTGGCGAAAACGAAAGACTGCTTCTTTGATGGATAGGAAAATCAATTCGGCTCATTTTCTGTCCCTTGGCAGTTGCGGCCTTTTCGCGCCGATTCGGGACGGGCCGAGATCCGGCATGCAGGGATTTTGCGCTTGGGATGGGCACATTTGCAACGCCGGTTGTCTCACACGGCTGGGATCGGGCCCGGCTCTTGGGCCTTGCGCCGGCGGCGGTACGCGCCCAAGTTCGGTTGCTCGAGAATCCCGAAGGGTCCAGCCGGCAGTCGCAATGTTTTGATCGAGTTTCCCCGTATCAAGCGGCGCTCGACTGTGGGAGGTCACCTGAATACCGGGAAGCCTTGAAGCTCAGGCCGCCGGTCTCATCCATCGATCTGGTCATTATCGAGGGATACGATGGTCCTCGGCCTTCCTAACATTGCGGCCACGGCTGCGATGCACGACAAGAGCGTTCGTAGGATAAATTCTGGAATTCCTGTATACATGGAGCATCCATGCGAATCTCCGAGGAGCTAACTCGGCTAAGATATTAGAAGTAGGAAATCGTTAACTTGTTGAATGTCAGGAGAAATACGTTATTTCCCAGGACTTCTGGCGCAATTCGGGCTATCACCTTCTGGAGCGCGATGCCGACGGGCGACTCTCCGTAACGGACGATTTCCTGCGCGCTTACCTGCTGCGTCCGGAGATCCGCCCGGTCGACGAATCGGGACCCAGCGAGGTCGCGCTGCACGAGGCGCTGCTTGAGGATCCTCGCCGCGAGGTCGGTAAGCCGGCGCTGGAGGGCATCGAGGATACGGACGCCCGCGACAACTACCGCGTGCTGCTGGGGTTCTTCGGGCGGCTCAAGCGCGCGACGTCGGTGGAGGCGTGCTACCGGGAGATTTTCTCGGACAGGAACGTGTCGGTTCCGCCGCTGTTTATCGATCAACTCGCGCAGATCATCGTGCGCAACGTGTTGGAAGGTTGCGACGATCCGCTCGAGCCGCGCGCCGCGGAGCTCTTCTTCAGGGAGCAGAGGGCGAGCACCGACGACGGGGTGGCGATGCTGGCCGATCTCGAGACGGTGGAGATGCACGCCTCCGGCTCGAGCCTCGGCGGCCTCGGGCGACTCATCGTCGAAGCTCAGACGCCGCTGGCGACCGTCAACCTCGACGTGCTCGATACCGAAAACGCGCAAGCCTACTGGCTTCGCGACCAGCGCCACGATTTCGTCATCAGCATGAATTTCGGGCGGGCCGCCAACCGGGCGTTCTGCCGCGTCGTTGAAAAATGGATCCGTCATTTCTTCGGCGTCGCGGTGGAGGTGCAGCCGCTGCGCGCGATCGAGGAACGGAGCTGGGCCTGGCATATCGGCATGGATGCGGAATCCACGAATCTGCTGAACGACCTGTGGAAGGGGGAGGAGGTCGAGCCGGGAAGGCTGCGGCGCCTGCTCGCGCTGTTTCGGCTGGATTTCCACGATGCCTCGGTGGTGCGTCCGGAGGTCGCGGGCCGGGCGGTCTACCTCGCACTGTCGATGGACGAGAACGGCGTGCTGCGCATGAAGCCGCAGAATCTGCTGCTCAATCTGCCCCTCGCCGCGCCGGCGTGAAGCCGAGCAGCGCCCCCGCGTACTGGGACCGGGCCAAACGCGCGCTTGTCCGGGGCGACAAGGTGCTCGCGCGGATTATTCGCGAGCACCCCGGCATCGCGCTGCAGCGCCGGGGCGAGCCGTTCTTTACCCTCGTGCGTTCGATCGTGGGACAGCAGATCTCGGTCAAGGCATCGCTCAGCATCTGGGCGCGTCTTCTGATCCTCGCCCCTCGAATGCTGCCCGAGGAGGTGCTGGAGGCGGGATGTCCACGCCTCGTCGGATGCGGTCTGTCCGGGCGCAAGGCCGAGTACATTGCGGGCCTCGCTTGCCACTTTGCCGACGGCAGCCTGCGCCCGAGCACCTGGAGCGAAATGGAAAACGAAGCCGTCATCGCCTACCTCATCCGGGTGCGGGGTATCGGGCGGTGGACCGCCGAAATGTTCCTCATCTTCAACCTGCTGCGGCCCGACGTGCTCCCGCTCGACGATCTGGGGCTTCGGCGGGCGATTGGCCTTCACTATTTTCGCGGCCGATCGGTGTCGCCCCGGACGATACGCCGGGTCGCGGCGGCGTGGATCCCCTGGCGTTCGGTTGCGACCTGGTATCTGTGGCGCAGTCTCGACCCTGTCCCGGTCGAGTATTGACTCCGCCCCGGACCGCGAGTTACACGGGAGGATTCGGGTACAATGGCCTGTTTTTCCGGCCTTTTTCTCCAATGAAGACGGTGTTTCTCGAATTTGAGCAGCCGATCGCCGAGCTCGAGGCGAAGATCGAGGAACTGCGCTTCGCGCAGGACGACTCCGCAGTCGACATCTCGGAGGAGATCCAGCGCCTGGAGAAAAAAAGCGCGGCGCTCGCCAGGGAAATCTACGCGAAGCTCACGCCCTGGCAGGTCGCCCAGGTGGCGCGTCACGCGCAGCGGCCGTACACGCTCGACTACGTCGCCGCGCTGTTGACCGATTTCGAGGAACTCCATGGCGACCGGGCGTATGCCGACGATTCCTCGATCGTCGGCGGCCTCGGCCGCTTCAACGGCCAGTCGGTGATGGTGATCGGCCACCAGAAGGGGCGCGATACCAAGGAGAAGATCCTGCGGAATTTCGGCATGCCCAGACCGGAAGGCTACCGCAAGGCGAAGCGGCTCATGCGACTCGCCGAAAAATTCGGCATACCGGTGCTTACTTTCGTGGATACGCCGGGGGCCTATCCGGGAATCGGCGCGGAAGAGCGCGGGCAGGCCGAAGCGATCGGCAGCAGCCTCTACGTGATGGCGGAGCTCAAAGTGCCCATTGTCTGTACGATCATCGGCGAAGGCGGATCGGGCGGTGCCCTGGCGATCGCCGTCGGCGATATCGTGATGATGCTTCAATACGCCACTTATTCGGTGATCTCTCCCGAGGGGTGCGCTTCGATCCTGTGGAAGAGCGCCGACAAGGCCCCGGAGGCGGCGGAGACGCTGGGCATCACCGCGAACCGCCTGAAGACCCTGGGCCTGATCGACAGGGTCATCGGCGAACCGCTCGGCGGCGCGCACCGCGATCCGGAGGCAATGGCTCAGGCGCTGAAGAAGGCGTTGACCGAGGCGTTGCGCGGCCTTGCCGTGAAGAGCCCGCAGGAACTCGTCGAAGAGCGGTTCGAGCGCCTCATGGGCTATGGGAAGTTCAAGGAACTCGAACTCAAGTGAGCTGCCCGGGAAGGTGGCCGAGGCGTTGGCGTCGGCGATTTTTCCGGGTGCTCATCTGGTGCTGGGTCTCTCGGGGGGGCTCGATTCGGTAACGCTGCTCGCGCTCCTGCAACGCCTGGCTCTCCCGCTCGGATTCTCGCTTCGCGCCGTTCACGTCAATCACGCAATCAGCCCCAACGCCGCGCGCTGGGCGCAGTTCTGCGCCGCGTTGTGCGACCGGTCGAGAATTCCGCTGCAACTGGAAACGGTGAACATCGCGCCCTACCGCGGTCTTGGGATCGAGGGCGCGGCGCGGCGCGCACGCTACGAGGTATTCGCCCGCATCGATGCGGACTTCGTCGTACTCGCGCAGCATCGCGACGATCAGGCCGAGACCCTGCTGCTGAGGCTGCTTCGGGGATCGGGGCTGCGCGGCCTTGCCGCCATCCCGCCGCTGCGGTCTCTCGCCGGTGCGCGTGCGCGCGTGCTGCGCCCCCTGCTGGCGGCTTCCCGCCTGGAGATCGAAACCTACGCGCGCTCGCAGGGGCTCGAGTGGGTCGAGGACGAGAGCAACGCCGATACCCTGCGGCGACGGAACTTCCTGCGTCACGAAGCCCTGCCCCTGCTGGAGCGGCAGTTTCCCTCCGCGCGCGCGACCATTGCCCGGGCGGCAGGTCATCTGGCGGAGGCGCGCGAGCTGCTCGACCAGATGGCGCGCGCCGATCTCGAACGCTGCGGCGGGAGCGCTCTGGAGGCGAAGCTCCTGCTCGGGCTCGGAGTGCCGCGGGCGAAGAATCTTCTGCGCCACTGGTGCGAGTCCAACGGCATCCAGGCGCTCGCGGCGGCCCGGATCGACGAGCTCATGCGCCAGCTGCGCGCCTCCCGTCCCGATGCCCGCGTCGCGATGGCGATGCCCGGGTGGAATTTTCTTCTGCACCGGGGAAAGCTCCACCTGGAAGCGGCGGCCGCGCCGGTGGAGCGGGATTTCAGCGAAACCTGGGACGGCGCCAATGCCGTTCCGCTGCTCGCGCTCGGGGGGGCGCTGAAGTTCAAACCGGAAGAAGGACGGGGCTTGAGCGTGGCGAAGCTGCGTTCGGCGCCGGTGACGCTGCGCCTGCGGCGCGGCGGGGAGCGGCTGCGCCTGGACCCACGCAGGCCGCGGCGCACGCTGAAGAATCTCTTTCAGGAGCGCGGCGTACCGCCATGGCGGCGCGACCGTGTGCCTCTGGTCTTTTGCGGCGGGGAGCTGGTCGCGGTGCCCGGGATCGGGGAGGCCTGCGAGTTTCGCGCGGCACCCGGCGAGGCGGGACTTATCGTGACATGGGAGCCGTTGGGGTAGCGGCGGCGGGTACCACGGCTTGAGTCGCCTGCGTCGCCAGCCGCGGGAAGATGGCGCGGAACAGCGTCCCGTTCCCGGCGGCCGGCACGGCCAGGTCGATCCTGCCGCTGTGACGCCCGGCGATTTCCGCGACGATGGACAGCCCCAGACCGCAGCCATCGCCGCCGGTCGCGGGGACCCGGTAAAAACGCTCGAAGACCTTCTCGCGCTCGCCCTCGGCGATACCCGGGCCATCGTCCTCGACCTCCAGAACGGACTCGCCGTCCCGCTCCGCGGTGCGCACCGTCACGTTGCCGCCCGCCTGCGTGTAAGCGAGCGCATTGTCGATCAGGTTCGCGGTCAGCTCGCGCAAGAGCAGGGGTTCGCCCAGAATCCACGCGTCGCCGAGTTCGAATCCCAGGTCGATGTTCTTGGCGACGGCGCGTTGCACCCAATCGCGCACGTCGCGGCCCACGGTTTCGTGCAGGTTGACGGGCTGGCCCCTCGCCGCTTCCCCGGGCTCGGCCCGCGCCAGGGTGAGCAGCTGGTTGACGAGGTGACTGGTGCGCTCGGTGTCGCGCGCGATCATGTCGAGCAGCGGCTTCAGATCCACGGCCGAAGGCTGCCGGCGCGCGAGTTCCGCGTGAGTCTTCAGGCCCGCGAGGGGCGTGCGCAACTGGTGAGCGGCATTGCTGATGAAGCGCTGCTGCGACTCGATCGCGGCGTTCAGCCGGGAGAGCAGCCGGTTGAGGGCGCCGACGAGCGGTCTCACTTCCAGCGGTTTGTCCTTCTCCGCTACGGGGCGCAGGTCGCGCGGGGACCGGGCGGCGATTTCTTCGCGTAATCTGTCCAGGGGGCTGAGTCCCTGCCCGATCCCGAACCGGAACAGCGCCACGGCCGCAAAGGCGATCAGGAGCTGGGGTACGGTCGAAGCGATCAACAGCTCGAGGACGAGCTTGTCGCGTTTTATCAGCGTTTCGGCGACCTGGACGATCGCGGTGCCGCCTTCGACCGTAAGCGCGCGTGCGGCGACGCGCACGCGCGTGCCTTCGAGCCTGGTTTCGTAGAAAACGTGCTCCTCGGGAGCCAGCCGCTCCGGTGGCACGGGCAGGCGCGGGGTCCCGGAAATCAGCTCGCCGCCCGGCCCCAGGACCTGAAAGAAAACGCGGTCCTGGGAGTCGGTGCGCAGCGCGTCGATGGCCACCGACGGAAGATCGAGCTCGAAGCGGCCGCCGCTGCGGTGCAGGTGGGCGGCGATCGCCAGAACCGGATCGAGCAGGGCGCTGTCGTAGGCCTTGTTCGCGGCATCGAGCGCGATCCGGTAGGAGATGAAAGTTCCCGCCGCGACCAGCAACAGCAGAGGCCCGACCAGCCAATAGGTCAGGCGCCGCCTGAGGCTAGCGCGCATCAGGATCCTGCACCATGTAGCCGAAACCGCGCACGGTGCGAATCGTGATTCCTGCGTCGTGGAGTTTCGAGCGCAGCCGCGAGATGTACACTTCGATCGCGTTATGGGTGAGCGAGTCGTCCCAGCTGCACATCGCCTGGAGCATGTGCTCCTTGCTGACGACCTGGCCGACCCTCATCAGCAGGTATTCGAGCACCGCCCACTCGCGTGGTGTGAGCTCCAGCGGATCGTCGCCGATGCTCGCGCGGCGCGCGACAGTGTCGATGGCGAGCCTGCCGAAGTGCAGCTTGGGGCTCTTGACCGCCTGGCTGCGGCGGATGAGCGCCCGCACGCGTGCTTCCAGCTCGGGGACCGAGAACGGCTTGGCGACGTAGTCGTCGGCGCCCAGGTCCAGACCGCGGATGCGATCGACCTCTGCATCGTGGGCCGTGAGAATCAGGATGCTGCCCGTGTGACGTTCCCGGCGAAGCTGGCGCAACACCTCGAACCCGTCGAGACCGGGCAGGCTGATGTCCAGTACCACCAGGTCGTAGTGCTCCTCGGCGGCGGCGCGCAACGCGAGCTCCCCCGTTCCTGCATGGTCGACGGCGTAGCCGGATTGCCTCAGGGTCCGGATCAGCCCGTCGGCAAGAGCGTTGTCGTCCTCGACAATCAGAACCCGCATGCAGGTTTTCGCCTTCGCTTCCGGCTTCAGAATATCACGCGGAGGGAGTCCGGATTCTTGGGCGAGGCGCACGGAGATCCCGGGAAAAAGGAGCGTGGAGGCGGGTCGCGCCCCCACGCTACAGAGGAGGAAAGAGACTACGCTCCGTAATATAGGCCGGCGGCCTTGCAGCAACCTGACTGCGGCAATCGCGGTTTCCCGCGCCCGGCAGCGCGACACTCCTGCAAAGTCCTGATAAAATAAAACCTTAGGCGAGTTTCCTCGTTGCGACCCGGACGCCGTATGGAGATCCAGCATGCCCGTTGAACGAACCCTGTCCATCGTCAAGCCCGACGCCGTGGCGAAAAACGTGATCGGACAGATCACCCTGCGGTTCGAGCGTTCCGGATTGAGGATCGTTGCCGCGCGCATGCTGTGCCTTTCGCAGAGGCAGGCTGAAGGTTTCTACGCCGTCCATCGCGAACGCCCGTTTTTCCGGGATCTGGTGCAATTCATGATCTCCGGCCCGATCGTCGTTCAGGTGCTGGAAGGGGAGAACGCGATCGCCAGGAACCGCGAGCTGATGGGCGCAACCGACCCGAAGAAGGCGGAGAAGGGGACGATTCGCGCTGATTTTGCGGATAGCATCGACGCCAACGCGGTGCACGGCTCCGATGGGCCGGAGACCGCGCGCACCGAAATCGCCTACTTCTTTCCTGCCTCCGAGATTTTTCCCCGCTAGAGAAGCTCCGGATGAGCGTCAACCTCCTCGGTCTCGACGGACAAGCTCTGGCGGCTTTGGTATCCGACCTCGGCGAAAAGCCGTTCAGGGCGCGCCAGCTCAAGCGCTGGATGCACCGTCTCGGCGAATCCGATTTCGGGCGCATGAGCGATATTGCGAAATCGCTTCGCGAAAAACTCTCGGGGACCGCGTGCGTCTCGTCCCCGGCGATCGTCAGCGACAGCGTGGCCGCGGACGGCACCCGAAAGTGGCTGCTCGATGTGGGTAAGGGAAACGCCGTGGAAACGGTATTCATTCCCGAGACGAATCGCGGAACGCTGTGCGTTTCCACCCAGGCGGGGTGCACCCTGGCTTGCCGGTTCTGTTCGACCGGGCGGCAGGGATTCAATCGGAACCTCTCTGTCGCCGAGATCATCGGCCAGCTGTGGCTTGCCAACCGCGAGTTGGGGGCGCTCCCGGGTGGTGAACGCGTCATCAGCAATGTCGTGCTGATGGGGATGGGCGAGCCGCTGCTCAATTTCGACAACACGGTTTCGGCCCTGAAGCTGATGATCGACCAGGACGCGTACGGACTTTCGCGGCGCCGGGTGACGCTGTCGACCTCCGGCATCGTGCCGATGATCGACCGGCTTCGCGAGGAGTGTCCGGTTGCGCTCGCCGTTTCGTTGCACGCTCCGAACGACCTGCTGCGCGACAGGCTCATGCCGATAAACCGGCAGTACCCGCTCGCCGAACTCCTGGCCGCCTGCCGGCGGTACCTCGAGCGCGGCCCGCGCGATTTCATCACCTTCGAGTACGTCATGTTGAGGGGCGTGAACGACGGAGATGACCACCTTCGGCAGCTCGTCGAACTGTCCTCGCGCGCGTCGTGCAAGATCAACCTGATTCCGTTCAATCCGTTTCAGAACTCGGGTTTTGAGCGCTCTCCGATCCAGGTCGTTGAACATTTCCGCGAAGTGCTGGGCGCGGCGGGTATAGTCACCACCACCCGCAGGACGCGCGGTGACGATATCGATGCCGCCTGCGGACAGCTCGCGGGCAAGATTCATGATCGCACGCGAAGATCGGAAAAATTGGAAAGGACGGCGCCTTGAGGCGGGCATATCGCGCGTTGGGGATCCTGGCTTGCGCGACAGGGTTTTCCGGTTGCGCCGGAGTGCCGCTGTTTGGGGACATTCCCGGAGCAACCGACAGCGGCGCCATCATCGGCGAAGTTGCCGGCTCCCGGGAGCGCGCGCGCATCCATACGGAGCTCGCATCCACCTACTACCAGAGGGGAAACCTCGGCGTGGCGCTCGCCGAGGCGCGCATCGCCGCCGCCGCGGATTCGGGGTACGCGCCCGCTTTCAACGTGCTCGGGCTCGTCTACGGCGACTTGCGGGAAAACGATCTCGCGGTGCAGGCTTTCGAGCGCTCCCTCAGCCTGAATCCCAGTGATCCCGACGCCAACCACAACTACGCCTGGTTCCTGTGCGAGCACCAGCGGGAAGACGAGGCGATTCGCTATTTTCTTCAGGCGATCCGACACCCGCTCTACGCGACTCCGCAGAAGTCCTACCTCATGGCCGCGGTGTGCGCTCAGCGCGGGCACAACGAGCGCGATGCGGCCGAATATCTCGAACGCGCCCTGCGGCTGGACCCGAACTACCATCCGGCTCTGATCAATCTCGCGGAAATCAAGTTCAAACGAGGCGACCTTGACCTCGCGCGCAATCTCGTGGGCCGCTACAACAGAATCGCCGAGCCGACCGCGGAATCGCTGTGGCTCGCTCTGCGCATAGAGCGCAAGCTGGGCGACTCCTCGGGAGTGGCGAGTTACGCGAATCAGTTGCGCCGGCGGTTCCCCGGCTCGAAGGAATCCCAGGAGCTGCAGAAAGGGAGGTTCGAATGAGCGAATTCGAACCGGTTCCGCCCCCGCCCGTCGTCGGGCCGGGGCGAATGCTTTCGCAGTTGCGCGAAGAGCGTCGACTCTCGGTCAGCGACGTCGCCCAGCATCTGAAGTACGGCGTCAAGCAGATCGAGGCGCTCGAGGCGGAGGCTTTCGGAAGGCTGCCCGGGTCGACTTTCGTGCGTGGGATGGTGCGAAGCTACGCAAAGCTGCTCGAGACGGATCCGCAGCGGGTCCTCAACGCTCTCGACAAGATTTATTCCCCCGGGGAAGTCTCGCTCGATCTTCGGGCCAGGCAGATTCCTTTTCCCCAGGGCGGGAAGCGCGGCACCCGGACCTACCTCCTGCTTTCGGTTTTCGTCCTGATCGTGGCCGGTGTTGCGTACGAGTGGCGCGCCGGTGCGTTTCCGTGGGCGAGGCTGGTGCCGACCGGTTCCCTGCCGCTGCAGGAAGCGCCGGCTCCCGTAACCGCGCCGCCCGACAGCAAGCTCCCCGCGGCGCCGTCGGTTGCGCCTGCGCCCGAGCCGAAGACTCCGGCGGCTGCCACGCCCGCCGCGGCGCAGACGCAGGCTCTGTCGAAGGCCCCTTCCGCGCCGCCGCCGAGGGAAGGGCGGATCGGACTCGAGTTCGACGGCGAATCCTGGGTTGAGATCAGAGAGCAGGACGGAAAGATGCTGATGTCCCAGCTCAATTCCGCCGGAAGCCGCAAAGTCGTGGTCGGACATCCGCCGTTGTCGCTGGTGATCGGAAATGCCGCCGCCGTCCGTCTGACTTACAACGACATCGCGGTCGATCTGAAGCCCTATGTCGAGATCGAAGTCGCCAGACTGACCCTGGAGTAGGCGATCCCATCGTGACCGTTCGAAGACGCAGGACGCGGCAGGTTCGGGTGGGAGGTGCCCGTATCGGCGGTGACGCGCCGATCCTGGTGCAATCCATGACCAATACCGACACCGCCGACGCCGCGGCCACTGCGGCTCAGGTGCACGCTCTTGCACGAGCCGGCTCGGAGATCGTTCGCGTCACGGTGAATACGGCAGAGGCTGCTGCGCAGTTGCCGCGCATTCGAGAGCGCCTCGACGCCATGGGCTGCGATGTGCCTCTGGTCGGCGATTTTCACTTCAACGGGCACAAGCTCCTCGCCGAACACCCCGATTGCGCGCGGGCGCTGGCGAAGTACCGCATCAACCCGGGCAATGTCGGCCGCGGCGCCAGGCACGACGAGCAGTTTGCGACCATGATCGGGATAGCTGGTCGCTACGACAAACCCGTGCGTATCGGGGTCAACTGGGGCAGCCTCGATCAGGAGTTGCTCGCACGGCTCATGGACGAGAACGCGCGCTCGGCCCGGCCGCTGGATTCCGGGACGGTCACGCGGCAGGCGCTGGTGGTCTCGGCGCTCGAATCGGCGGCGCGCGCCGAGCAGCTCGGTCTTCCGGCGGACCGCATCGTGCTTTCCTGCAAAGTGAGCGGCGTGCAGGACCTGATCGCCGTCTACCGGGAGCTTGCGAGCCGCTGCGATTACCCGCTGCATCTGGGGCTCACCGAGGCCGGGATGGGAAGCAAGGGTATCGTCGCCTCCACCGCGGCGCTCGGGGTCCTGCTCCAGGAAGGGATCGGGGACACGATCCGAATTTCCCTTACACCCGAGCCCGGCGGGGACCGGACGCGCGAGGTGGTGGTCGCCCAGGAAATCCTGCAGACGATGGGCCTGCGCTCGTTCGCGCCCATGGTGATCGCCTGTCCGGGGTGCGGGCGCACGACCAGTACGTACTTTCAGGAACTTGCGGAAAAGATCCAGCGCTATCTCCGCGAGCAGATGCCGCGCTGGCGCGAGCGATATCCGGGAGTCGAGGAGATGAACGTTGCCGTGATGGGCTGCGTCGTGAACGGTCCCGGCGAGAGCAAGCACGCCAATATCGGCATCAGTCTGCCCGGGTCGGGGGAGCGCCCCGTCGCGCCGGTGTACGTAGACGGGGAAAAAACCGTCACCCTCAAAGGCGAGCGGATCGCCGAGGAATTCCAGCAGCTGGTCGAGGATTACGTTCGCGTCACCTTCGGGGAGGGCGGCCGACTGCGGCGCGACGCGCCGCAGCAGGACAAGACCATTCCGATCAAGGTCCGGGCGTAGCTCCAACGGCCGATTCGACATGAGCGAGCCGATCCGCGCGGTGCGCGGAATGAACGACATCCTGCCCGACGAAGCCGAGCGCTGGGAAGCTCTGGAAGAGCTGCTGCGCGCCTGGCTGCGCAGCTACGGCTATCGCAACGTGCGCACGCCCATACTGGAGCCCACCGTGCTGTTTCGGCGCGCGATCGGGGAGGCCACCGACATCGTCGAGAAGGAAATGTACAGCTTTATCGACTCGCTCAATCAGGAGCATCTGACGCTGCGGCCCGAGGCGACGGCATCGGTCGCGCGCGCGGCGGCCGAGCACAGCCTGCTCTACGGCGGCGCGCAGCGGCTCTATTACTTCGGTCCGATGTACCGCCACGAGAGGCCGCAGAAGGGCCGCTACCGGCAGTTTCACCAGGTCGGAGCCGAGGCGCTCGGCTATCCGGGCCCCGACATCGACGCAGAGCTGCTGCTCATGTGCGCCCGCCTGTGGGATGACCTCGACCTGCAAGGCGTCAGGCTGCAGCTCAACTCTCTGGGGTCGCCGGCGGAGCGCGCCTCGTATCGCGGGTCGCTGGTGGCTTATCTGGAGTCGCGCGAAGCGGAACTCGATGACGACTCGCGCCGCCGGCTGCGCACCAATCCCCTGCGCGTGCTGGACAGCAAGAATCCGGCGATGCAGCCGGTGATCGATGCGGCGCCGCGACTGCTCGACTCGCTCGGCGACGAATCCCTCAGGCATTTCGAGGGGGTGCAGGCCATCCTCAAGGATGCCGGCCGGCACTACGAAATCAACCCGCGGCTGGTGCGCGGACTCGACTATTACAATCTGACGGTGTTCGAATGGGTGAGCGACCGACTCGGGGCGCAGGGAACCGTGTGCGCCGGCGGACGCTATGATGGCCTGCTGGAGCAGATCGGCGGCAAACCGGCGCCGGCCTGCGGCTGGGCGATGGGCATGGAACGCCTGCTTGCCTTGACCGCCGACCGGCGCGAGCGCGCGGGCCCCGACATCTACCTCGTCAACCAGGGAGAGCTGGCGGGCCGGGCTGCCTTTCGCGCGGCGGAATCCCTGCGTGCGGCCGGGTTCAGTGTGGTGCAACACTGCGGCGAGGGCAGCTTCAAGTCGCAAATGAAGAGAGCCGACGCGAGCGGCGCGCCGGTTGCGGTTATCGTCGGTGACGACGAGGCTCGGACGGGAGAAGCCAGCGTCAAGGCCCTGCGCGAGGAGCGCGAACAGTTCCGCGTGTCGCTGGAACGTCTTCCGGACGCGGTGTCAGATCTGCTATTTGGAACAGGTGAAGAAGCATGAGCACATTCGATCTCGAAGAACAGGAACAGCTCGCGGCCCTCAGGGCCTGGTGGAAGGAGCACGGCGGCGCGATCTTTCTCGGAGTTATCCTGGCGGCGGCGGTGTTCGGAGGGTGGACCGGCTGGACGTGGTACCAGCGCTCGCACTCGGCGCAGGCGGCCGAGCTTTACGAATCCTTGCAGAAAGCAGCGCGCGCCAACGATCTCAAGACGGTCCGCGATGCCGCCGGCGCGATACTCGAAAACTATTCACGCAGCGCGTACGCGCCGCTCGCCGCCCTGGTCTCCGCCAAGGTCCAGTTTCAGGCGGGAGACCTCAAGACGGCGCGCGCCCAGCTGCAATGGGCGATCGACCACGCCAGCAGCGATGGAATCCGCTCGGTCGCCTCGCTGCGCCTTTCGAGCGTGCTGTTCGATGACGGCGAGCCTGAGGCCGGGCTCAAAGCGCTCGAGATGAAACCGTCTCCCGGATTCGAGGCGCTGTTCGCATCGCAGCGGGGAGATATCCTGCTCGCCCAGAAAAAGCTCCCCGAAGCGCGCGATGCCTATAAAGCCGCCCTGGAGAAAACCGAGGCGGGGCCTTTGCGGGACACCCTGCGCACGAAACTCGAGGCGCTCGGGAACGGCTGATGCGGCGTTTCGTTCTTGCCGGCGCGATCTTCGCGGTCGCCTGTTCCGGCCCTTCCGGGCCCAGGATGGCGGAACTTTCCGAGCTGTCCGCGAACATGCCGGTGCGCACTCTCTGGCAAGCCAGCGTCGGCGGCGCGGGGGACGCGGTGTTCTATCCCGCGGTCGCAGCGGGCAGCGTCTATGCCGCGGCTGCCGACGGGACCGTGGCGCGCTTCGATGCCGGGGACGGCAAGGAGATATGGCGCGTCAATGCCGGGACGGAACTCTCGAGCGGAGTCGGAAGCGACGGCACGCTGGTCGCCGTGGGGACCCTCGAGGGCGAAGTGATCGCGCTCGATGCGGCCTCCGGCGAGACACGATGGCGCGCCAGCGTGTCGAGCGAGGTCGTATCCCCGCCGGTCCTGGCCGGCGGCCTCGTCATCGTGCGCAGCGGCGACAACCGCCTGTTCGCGCTGGAGTCGAAGGACGGCAGGCGCCGCTGGTTCTATCAGCGAACGCCTCCCGTGCTGACGGTGCGTGCTGCGGCGGGTATGGCGGCGAACGGCGGCTATCTCCATGCCGGATTCGCCGGAGGCAAGCTCGTGTCTGTCGCGCTGGCCAACGGCGGGGTGCGCTGGGAAGCCACCGTATCGCTACCGCGCGGGGCGACGGAACTGGAGCGGGTGACCGATGTGGTCGGTACCCCGGTTGTCACCGAGCGCGAGGCCTGCGCGGCCGCTTATCAGGGTCGGCTCGGATGCTTCGAGACGCGAAGCGGCAATCCCCTCTGGTCGCGTGAGCTGTCGAGCACGGCGGGTCCGGCGCTGGGCGGAACCTACCTCGTGGTCAGCGACGACAAGGGGACAGTGCACGCCCTGGATCGCGAGAACGGGAGCACGATCTGGAAGCAGGACCGCCTTTTTCTAAGGCGCCTGACCGCGCCGCTGCCGCTGGGCGCTGAAATCGCGGTGGGCGACGTCGAAGGATACGTGCATTTTCTGTCGCGCGACACCGGGGCGTTCGCCGGTCGCGTGGCCACCGACGGCTCCCCGATCAGGGCTCCCCTGGCGCGGTTGAACGGAGGTTTCCTGGTCCAGACGCAGGACGGCAACCTGTACGCGATGACCACGCAGTGATCCGATCGGGTATCGAGAAAACCACCGGAAGCGCCGTGACGCTGTCGCCGTCCTTGCCGCCTCCCGATCGCGTTTCGCCGTGAAGCCGACGCTGGTGATCGTCGGCCGGCCGAATGTCGGCAAATCCACGCTGTTCAACCGGCTCACTCGCACGCGCGATGCCATCGTCGCCGATATTCCCGGCCTCACGCGCGACCGCCACTACGGTGTCGGGCGGATCGGGGCGCGGGCCTACCTCGTGGTCGATACCGGAGGGCTCGAACCGGAAGGGACGGGCGTGTTCGTGGAAATGGCGAAGCAGGTTCGGACCGCGATCGCCGAAGCCGACGCCGTCGTGTTGCTCACCGACGCCCGCGAAGGCCTCACCGCGCAGGATCGCGCGATCGCGAATGAGTTGCGGCGCCTGGGCAGGCGCGTGCACCTCGTTGTCAACAAGGCCGAGGGGCTGGATGCCGATCTCGCGATGTCGGAGTTTCACGAGCTTGGGCTGGGCGCGCCGCAGGCGATTTCGGCCGAGCACGGGCTGGGTGTGCATGACCTCGTCGACTCGGTGCTCGCGGGTTTTCCTTCGCACGACGACGAAGGAGAGGCCGACGGCGGAGCGAGGGTCGCCATCGTAGGTCGCCCGAACGTGGGCAAATCCACTCTCGTCAATGCCCTCGTCGGCGAGGAACGCGTCGTCACTTTCGATGAGCCCGGGACGACGCGCGATGCGATCGACGTGGAACTCGAAGTGGAGGGCCGGCGCTACGTGCTGATCGACACGGCCGGGTTGAGACGCCGCGGAAAGGTATTCGAAGGTGTCGAGAAATTTTCCGTCATCAAGACGCTGCAGGCAATCGATCGCGCCAACGTGGCGGTGCTCGTCCTCGACGCGCAGAGCGGAGTCTCGGACCAGGACGCGCACATTGCCGGGTTCATCCTTGAGCGCGGGCGGGCGGTCGTGATCGCGGTGAACAAATGGGATGACGTGGACGGCTATGCACGTGACATGACCAAGCGGGCAATTGCGCGCAAGCTGAAGTTTCTGTCGTTCGCGCGTTTCCACTACATTTCCGCCCGGGAAGGGCGGGGCATAACCGGGCTGATCGATTCGGTGGATGGGGCCTATCGGGCGGCAATGGCCAAGCTGCCGACTCCAAAACTGACCCGCGCTCTTATTGCCGCGGTCGCGAAGCAGGCCCCTCCCCGTGCCGGGTATTCCAGGCCGAAGTTGCGCTACGCTCACCAGGGCGGCAGCAACCCCCCCATCATTGTCGTGCACGGAACGGCCCTGGGCGCGGTGCCCGGCACCTACCGCCGTTATCTCGAAGCGGATTTCCGCAGGGTGTTCCGGCTCGAAGGCACCCCGCTGCGGATCGAATTCCGCAGCGGAAGGAACCCCTATGTCGACAAGCGCATCTAAGTTTCGTAACCACCGGCAGGGGGCTCGGGGCCTTGGAGAATGGGTGGCGGGTCAGGGGTCGGCCCCATAACAACGACATTGGCATTTTCGGGAAAACCATTTACAGTAGTATTTCAATAATACGACTCGGCGGTAAACCATGAGCAATAAAGGACAATTACTACAAGATCCGTTCCTGAATACCCTTCGCAAAGAGCATGTCCCGGTTTCGATTTACCTCGTCAACGGAATCAAGCTCCAGGGTCAAATCGAATCCTTCGACCAGTATGTGGTCCTGTTGAAAAACACCGTGACGCAGATGGTTTACAAGCACGCCATTTCGACCGTTGTTCCTTCGCGTGCCGTCAATCTGTCGGCTGAGCATTCTCCCGACGAGAGCTGAAGCTGTCCCGCCCACGCATCGCGTTCTTGGCGCCATGATCGAGCGTGCGCCGGCTCCGAGCACTGCCGTGCTGGTGAGCCTGGATTTCGGGCAGGGCGGATACGACGAAAGTCTCCAGGAACTGAGGCTTCTCGCGGCCAGCGCGGGAATCCAGACCCGGGCTGTGGTGCGAGGGCGCCGTGACCGACCCGACGCCGCGCATTTTGCCGGCTCGGGCAAGGTAGACGAAATCCGGGCGACCCTGCGAGAGCAGGACGCATCGCTTGCGGTATTCAATCACGCCTTGTCGCCGGTGCAGGAGCGCAATCTCGAGAAGTTCCTCGGTTGCCCGGTCGTCGACCGCACGCGCCTGATCCTGGATATCTTCGCCCAGCGCGCCAAGAGTCACGAGGGCAAGCTCCAGGTGGAACTTGCGCGGCTTGAATACGCGGCGACGCGGCTGGTGCGCGGCTGGACCCACCTGGAACGGCAAAGGGGCGGGCGGGGCTTTCTCGCGGGAATGGGCGAAACGCAGATCGAGGTCGACCGGCGGCTCATCGCCACGCGCGTCAAGGTCTTGAAGGACAAGCTCGCCAAGACACGCCAGCGCCGCGAAGTCCAGCGGCGCGCGCGTGAGCGCGGCAGGGCCTTCTCCATTTCGCTCGTGGGTTATACCAACGCCGGGAAATCGACCTTGTTCAACGCGCTGACCGGCGCCGGAGCGCGTGCCGAGGACCGTCTCTTCGCGACGCTCGATACGACCACGCGCAGGTTGTACCTGCCCGAGGCCGGAAACGTCGCCATATCCGATACGGTCGGGTTCATCCGTGATCTTCCGCACACGCTGGTCGCGGCCTTTCGCGCAACGCTCGAGGAAACCATCCATGCCGACCTCCTGCTGCACGTGATCGACGCGGCCAGCGAGGCGCGCGACGCGCAAGTGGAGGAAGTGGGCAAGGTCCTCGAGGAAATCGGCGCGGGCGATATCCCTCAAATCCTGGTTTGGAACAAGATCGATCGAAACGGGCTCAAACCGGGAGTCGAGCGAGACGAATATGATAGAATCCGTCGAGTTCGTCTGAGCGCAAAGACGAGCGAAGGCGTGGAGGGCCTGCGCCGGGCCCTCGTCGAGGCGGCAGCCACGAGAAAGTCTTCGGCAGACCCGCTAAACTCGAAGCTAAGCAGGACGGTCGAAGCCTAGGGACGGGCGCGGATCTCTCCTTGCAAGAACCTTTGGGACTCTTATGTCATTGAATGACCCGCAGTGGGGAAAGCGAGGCGGCGGTAGCGAAGGTCCGCCCGACCTCGACGAAATGTGGCGCGCCTTCAACCAGAAGCTGAGCAGCCTGTTCGGCGGGCGTCGCGGCGGAGGCTCCAATTCAGGCGGGCCGCCCGGTCCCAGTCTCAGGCAGGTCGGCGGCGGGGCGGGTCTGGTGGTGTTGGTGGTGGTCCTTGCCTGGCTCGCGAGCGGTTTCTACATCGTCGTGGAAGGACAGCGGGGGGTGGTGCTGACTTTCGGAAAATTCTCCGAGGTGACCACCTCCGGACTGCACTGGCGCATGCCCTTTCCGATTCAGAGCAACGAGATCGTGGATCTGACCGGGGTGCGTACCGTCGAAGTGGGCTATCGCAACAACGTCAAGACCAGGGTTCTGCGCGAGTCGCTCATGCTCACCGACGACGAGGCCATCACCGATATCCAGTTTGCGGTTCAGTACATCCTGAAAGACCCGATGGAATACCTGTTCACCAATCGCCGCCCCGAGGACTCGGTGCTGCAGGCGGCCGAAACCGCGTTCCGGGAGATCGTCGGCAAGAGCAGGATGGACTTCGTGCTCTACGAGGGCCGCGAGCAGGTCGCGGTGGCGGCTCAGAAGCTCATGCAGGACATTCTCGACCGCTACAACACCGGCATTTCGATCAGCAAGGTCACGATGCAGAACGCGCAGCCCCCCGAGCAGGTGCAGGCGGCGTTCGACGACGCGGTGCGCGCCAAGCAGGACCTCGAGCGGCAGAAGAACGAGGGCCAGGCCTACGCAAACGACGTCGTTCCCAAAGCGCGCGGCACCGCCGCGCGGCTGACTGAGGAGGCGAACGGCTATCGCCAGAGCGTGATCGCCAATGCGGAAGGCGAAGCGTCGCGCTTCAGACAGATCCTGCTGGAGTACAACAAGGCTCCGGCGGTGACTCGCGAGCGCCTGTACCTGGACACCGTCCAGCAGATCCTGGCGAGCACCTCCAAGATCGTGATCGACGCCAAGTCGGGCAGCAATCTGCTGTATTTGCCGCTCGACAAGATCATCCAGATGTCCGCGGGCTCCGCCCTGCCGGAGGCACAGGCGGCGTCAGGACCTTCGCGCATCACCGAGCCGCCGCCGGCGCCGGACGCCGGAGCGCGTTCGCGGGACGCGCTGCGCGGACGCGAAAGCAGGGATCGGCCATGAACAGGTCTTTGGGATTTTTTATCGCCGTTGTCGTGAGCGCCCTGATTGTCGTCAGCATGACGGCATTTACGGTCGACCAGCGCCAGCGGGCGATCGTATTCCAGCTCGGCGAGATCAAGGAGTTGATCGACCAGCCCGGATTGCACATCAAGTGGCCGCTGATCCAGAACGTGCGCTATTTCGACAAGCGGATCCTGACGCTGGACACGCCCGACACCGAGCGCTTCATCACATCGGAAAAGAAGAACGTCCTGGTCGACTCCTTCGTCAAATGGCGTATCCAGGACTTGAGGCAGTACTACATCAGCGTTCAGGGAGACGAGCAGCGCGCCCAGACGCGGCTTTCGCAGACGGTGAACGCGGCGTTGCGCGAGGAGTTCGGCAAGCGCACCGTGCACGACGTGGTATCGGGGGAGCGCGACGACATCATGCGCATCGTGCGCGAAAAGGTGGAAGACGACGTCGCCAAGATCGGGGTGCAGATCGTCGACGTTCGCCTCAAGCGCATCGAGCTGCCGCAGGAGGTGAGCGAGGCGGTCTATCGCCGCATGGATGCCGAACGCAAGAGCGTCGCTTCGCAGCTGCGCTCGGAGGGATTTTCGGCGGCGGAGAAAATCCGGGCCGAAGCCGACCGCACCCGTCAGATCATCATTGCCGAGGCGTACCGCGACGCGCAGCGGGTCAAGGGCGAGGGTGACGCGAGATCCGCCGCGATCTACGCCCGCGCTTTCAGCGAGAACCCCGAGTTTTACGCGTTCTACCGCAGCCTCGAGGCCTACCGTAGCGGCTTCAAGAACAAGAGCGACGTGCTGGTGCTCGATCCCAATTCCGAGTTCTTCAGATACTTCAGAGACCCGGGCAAGCGCGGCCGGTGAATGGGAACGAGTTTCCTCATGGCCATCGCCTTGATGCTGGTGATCGA
>JBATEB010000204.1:0-2252 GCA_049663805.1 Burkholderiales bacterium
GATCATCCCCGTGCGGCTGAACACCCCGATCGCGGCCTCGTTGAGCGCGGAGAGGAAGAACGACAAGGGACGGGCGACGTCAACGAAGAGCACGACCCGCTCCTCGTCGGTGTCGTTCCAGACTTCGTGCGGGTAGGTGTCGTCGAACACGATGCTTCGCCCTTCCTCCCAGTGGGCCAGCTCGGAACCCACGCGGATGCGGCAGGCTTCCTTCTGGCGGGGGACGATGAGCCCGAGGTGATAGCGCAGAACGCCGGCGTACGGGCCGCGGTGCTCGGACAGGTGCGCCCGCGGAGCGAGGATCGAGAAAAATGCCGTTTTCATTCCGGGAATGGTCCCGAGAAGTCGCGTCGTTTCCGGACAGCGGCGGCAGTTCTCGGCGATCTTTCGCCCGCACGCGTAGAGCCAGTAGCTCTTCCACTTGTCGCCCTGCGTGATCTTCAGCTGCTCCTGAGAGAGTTCCGCGAAGGTGGGAATCCGTTTTCGTTCCTTCAAGACGACGCACAACTCGTCGCGAATTTGTTTCCAGCCGGCTTCGACCCGGGAAATCCAGGCGAACTGTGACGGATCGAAGAACGGACGCTGCCCAACGGATGAAAAGCGCCGGACCAGCCACTCCATCGGCCTCAACAGAACGTGGTACATGGTGAGATCGGCGGCTCTGGACATCAGCCTGACCGAGAGTCGACGCTCCATGCTCTCCTTTCGCTGGCAACTCACCCCGGGGGCGCATTGATTGACTGCAGCGGAATGCGAAGTCCCCCGGGCCCGGCCGCCGTGAGACTGCACCGGGAGACTAGCAGGCGCCGAATTCAGCAAGGGTGGAAGCAGCCCACCCATCTTTGGTCCGTTTGGGCTACTTCCGCTTGGACGGACTCCGTCTTCCCGGACGGCCAGGAACCGCGAACCGTGCACAGTCCATCCGGACCATTTGCGCTCGCGTAAAGACGACACGATGTCCGCCGAGAATCCCCGCACGGGTCTGGCACCGATCGCAGGTTTCGGTGCCGGCTTTCCTAAACAAAGAAAAGGGGCAATCCATGCTGAACGTTCTGAAACGTGCGGGTGTTGCGGCTCGGGTAGGGATCTTCGGCCTGGCGCTGACGTCGTCCCAGGCTTTCGCGCAGCTGTTGTGCATCCCGGGGCTGACGTGCCCCAGCCCGGATACGACTCCTCCGACGGTCAGCATGACCTCTCCGGTCTCCGGAGCGACGGTTTCGGGCACGATCAACGTGACGGCCAGCGCGTCCGACGACCGAGGGGTCGCCGGGGTTTCGTTCTTCCTCGACGGCGCCTTTGGCGCGGACGACACCAGCGCGCCCTATTCGGTGCCCTGGGATACGACCGGCGCGAGCAACGGCTCGCATACCCTCACCGCGGTCGCGCGCGACGCCGCCGGCAACCAGACGACCTCCAGCCC
Organism: Burkholderiales bacterium; assembly: GCA_049663805.1. GTDB lineage: Bacteria > Pseudomonadota > Gammaproteobacteria > Burkholderiales > SG8-39 > VBDM01. The sequence goes on from JBATEB010000204.1 coordinate 1,421, forward strand.
GGTCACCGTCACGGTTGCCAACGGTCCGGCGCCGGCGCCGGCGGGGAAGCGTTTCGAGGAATCGGATGCGGCGGTGAGCCTGAGCCCCGGCTGGGTCCGGAGCGATCCGAACAATGACTGGTTTGCCTGGAGCGGAGGGTTCTCGGTGCAATCGGTGGTGCCGGGGGCGCGCGCCACGCTCAGCTTCACCGGGACCTCGGTCACCTGGATCGGCTACCGCAGCGTCGACAGCGGCATCGCGCGGGTGTTCGTCGACGGCGCGCTGGTGTCGAACATCGACCTGTTTGCAAGGAGGGATGAGGTCAGCGCGCGCATCTACTCGGTGAAAGGCCTGAGCAACGGCAGCCATACCTTCGCGGTCGAAGTGACCGGCATGAAGAACCCGGAGTCGCAGGGAATCGTGGTGGTGGTGGACGCGTTCGATGTGCCCGCGCCGGTGGTCTCGCACTTGCAGGACGTGGATCCCGACATCGGCTACAGCGCCGGCTGGACCGGAGGGGACATCAGCAGGCCCTGGAGCGGCGGCTCGGCGACGGTTTCGACCGCCCCGGGGGCGCAAGCCACCCTGAGCTTCAACGGAACGGCGATCGGCTGGATCGGCGCCCGCGGGCCCGACACCGGCATCGCCCGGGTGTTCATCGATGGCGTCTTCGCCGGCGATGTCGACACCTATTCTCCGATGCTGAGGCTGCAGGACACCGTGTTCAAGGCGACCGGGCTCGCCGACGCGACCCACACGCTGACCATCCAGGTGACGGGCGCGAGGAACGGCGCCTCGACCGGGGCCGCGATCTGGCTGGATGCGTTCGACGTGACGCGGCCGGGCGTGCGC
>JBATEB010000205.1:0-3673 GCA_049663805.1 Burkholderiales bacterium
TTGCGGTCCTTGCTGCGCAGCGCGTCCGGGGGAATATCCTCTGCGAGCAGGAGCTTCAGCCAGTCGAGCAGCTCCGAGGTCGAGGGCTTCTTCTTCAGTCCCGGCACCTCGCGCACCTCGAAAAACACCTCGAGCGCGTCGCGCAGCAGCGATTTCTTCAGGCCCGGGAAGTGCACCTCGACGATCTTCTCCATCGTCTCCTTGTCGGGGAAGCGGATGTAGTGGAAGAAGCAGCGCCGCAGGAAGGCGTCGGGCAGCTCCTTCTCGTTGTTCGAGGTGATGAAGACGATGGGGCGGTTCACCGCCTTGACGAGCTCGCGCGTCTCGTAGACGAAAAACTCCATGCGGTCGAGCTCACGCAGCAGGTCGTTGGGGAACTCGATGTCGGCCTTGTCGACTTCGTCGATGAGCAGCACCACCGGCGTGTCGGAGGTGAAGGCCTGCCACAGCATGCCCTTGACGATGTAATTGCGGATCTCGTGCACCCGCGGGTCGCCGAGCTGGGAATCGCGCAGGCGGCTCACCGCGTCGTACTCGTACAGGCCCTGCTGCGCCTTGGTGGTGGACTTGATGTGCCATTCGAGGAGCGGCAGGCCGAGCGCCCTGGCCACCTCGACCGCGAGCATGGTCTTGCCGGTCCCGGGCTCGCCTTTCACGAGCAGCGGCCGCTCGAGGGTGATTGCGGCGTTGACGGCGAGGGTGAGGTCGTCGGTGGAGACGTAGGCGGCGGAGCCGGTGAAGCGCATGGTTCGGCCTTCAGCTTGGGCAAAGTCCCGATTTTATACGCAGCGTCGTCTTGCCGCCTCGGGATCGCTGCGTCAGAATCCGCGCATGCGCGCCGTTTTGCTCGCCTTGGTCGTTGTTGCGGCTCCCGTTTGCGCGCAGACCGTCGCGGTGGACGTGGGGCATTTCATCGAGGAGCCTGGGGCGACCAGCGCGCGCGGGCGCCCGGAGCTCGATTTCAACCGCGAGCTGGCGGCGCGGATCGCGGCGGCGGCGCGCGCGCGCGGCCTCGGGACGCGGTTCGTCGGCGAGGACGGCTTCATGTCGCACCTCGCGCGGCGCAGCGCCGCGGCCGCGGGCGCCGATTTCTTCCTTTCGGTGCACCACGACTCGGTGCAGCCGCATTTCCTGGAAACCTGGGAGTTCGATCGGGTCGAGCGGCTCTACTGCGATCGCTATTCGGGCTTCTCGCTTTTCATCTCGCGCAAGAACCGCGAAGTCAGGCGCAGCCTCGCCTGCGCCTCGGCCATCGGCCGCGCGATGCGCGGCGCGGGTTTCTCGCCCTCGCTCTACCACGCCGACCCCATCCCGGGGGAAAACAAGCCCTTCGCCGACCGCGCCAACGGCGTGCATTACTACGACAACCTGATCGTGCTCAAGACCGCGCGCACCCCCGCGGTGCTGCTCGAGGCCGGGGTGATCGTCAACCGCGAGGAGGAGACGAAAATGCGCTCGGACGAAACCCAGGGACGGATCGCCGCCGCGGTCGCGCTGGGCCTCGAGCGCTGCCTGACGCGACGCGCGCGTTGACCGTTCTCGCGCGCTTCGTATAGAATTGCGCGAAATTTCAGCGGTCCGAAACGGTTCCCCGACAGATGAAAATCGCACTGGCTCTGATCATCCCGTTATGTCTCGCAGGCGCGCCCCTGGTCGCACAGGCGGCGGGCGACGCCGAGGCGGCGAAAGCCAAGATCTCGATGTGCATCGGCTGCCACGGCATCCCGATGTACAAGACCGTCTTTCCCGAGGTCTACTCGGTGCCGATGATCGCGGGGCAGTCGCCCGAGTACATCGTCAAGGCGCTGCGAGCCTACCGCTCCGGCGAGCGCAACCATCCGAGCATGCGCGGCATCGCAAAAGGCCTGAGCGACGCGGACATGGCCGACGTTGCGGCCTATTACGGGCGTTCGGCCAAGGCGGGCAAATGATCCGGCTCCTCGCGTTTGCGCTCGCCGCCGCCTTGTGCGCCCAGGCGTTCGCCGCCGGCGATGCCGCCTCGGGCAAGCGGAAGTCCCAGACCTGTGCCGCCTGCCACGGACCCGAGGGCAACAGCCCGACCGGTCCGGAATTTCCCCGCCTCGCCGGGCAGCACTACGATTACCTCCTGAAGGCCTTGCGGGACTACAAGTCGGGTTCGCGCAAGGATCCCGTCATGTCGGCCCAGGCGGCAGCCCTCAGCCCGCAGGACATGGCCGATCTCGCCGCCTACTTCTCGGATCAGAGGGGATCGCTGCACGTCGTGCGCTGACGCCGGGCGGCTTCACGCCCGGGTCTTTCCCCCGTATTCGCACAGGTCGCGGATGAGGCACCCGGGACAGTCCGGTCGCCTTGCCTTGCACACGTAGCGCCCGTGCAGGATCAGCCAGTGGTGCGCGTTCCTGCGGAATTCCTCCGGAACGAATTTCACCAGGCGGTCCTCCACTTCGCGCACGTCCCGGCCTGAAGCGAGGCCGGTGCGATTCGCGACGCGAAAGATGTGCGTGTCCACGGCGATCGTCGCGTGTCCGAAGGCGGTGTTGAGGATGACGTTGGCGGTCTTGCGCCCGACGCCGGGGAGCGCTTCGAGCGCTTCGCGCGATTCCGGAACCTCTCCTCCGTGCCGGTCGATCAGCAGGCGGCAGGCTTCGAGCAGGTGCTTCGCCTTGGAGCGGTACAGGCCGATGGTGCGGATATGCTCGAGGAGCTCGTCCTTGCCCAGCGCGAGGAGCTTCTGCGGCGTATTCGCCCTGCGGAAGAGTTTTTCCGTCGCCAGGTTCACGCTCCTGTCCGTGGCCTGGGCGGAAAGCACGACCGCGACCAGCAGCTCGAAGGGCGTGCGGTAGGCAAGCTCGGTCCTGGGGTCCGGATTCGCCGCGCGCAGGCGCTCGAAGAGCTTCCTGCGTTTCCCGGGATTCACCGGGGCCTCGCCGCGGCGCGTCTTGCCCGCGCGCGCTCGACCGCAGCCTCGACCGCCGCGCGTTTCTTCGCCGCCGCATCGTGCGTTTGGCCGGCTCTCGACGCCCGCTTCGTCCGGGGCGTGTCGCGTTCGCTTTCCAGGCGCGCGCGCCTCCGTTCGAACCGATCGCGCGCGGCGTCGGCCCGCGCGCGATCCCAGATCGCATCGTCTCCCGTTGCCGGCACCATCGCGATGCAATCCACCGGGCAGGGCGCGAGGCACAGGTCGCAGCCGGAGCAGAGCGCGGTCGCGACGGTGTGCATCAGCCCGGCGGCGCCGACGATCGCGTCCACCGGGCAGGCCGGGATGCACAGAGTGCAGCCGATGCAGCGTGCCTCGTCGATCACCGCCACGCGGCGCGGGCGTTCGACGCCGTTTTCCGGGTTGAGCGGCTTCACCTCGCGGCCGAGCAGCGCCGCGAGCGCGTCGATGACGGAGGCGCCCCCGGGCGGGCACCGATTGATGTCCGCCTCACCGCCCGAGATCGCCTCCGCATAGGGCCGGCATGCGGGATAGCCGCATTTCGTGCACTGCGTTTGCGGCAGCAGCGCATCGATCCGATCGACGAGCGATGTCATCGGGCGGACTTCGCGGCCGCCAGTCCGCGCACGATTTCGCCCACCAGCTTCGGGCCGCGATAGACGAGCGCGGTATAGAGCTGGACGAGATTCGCGCCGGCGTCGAGCTTTTCGCGCGCGTCGGCGGCGCTCGCGATCCCACCGACGCCTATGATGG
>JBATEB010000206.1:0-13987 GCA_049663805.1 Burkholderiales bacterium
GACCAACCCGATGCCAAGCCCGTGTTCGACCTCGACACGACGGGCCTGCTGGCGATGGCTCACCGGATGCGCTCGGAGGGTCGCTTGCCCTCCGGCGCGGAGATCAAGGGCAGGGTCGGGCTGGTCCTCGGCGTCGCGGAAATTCCGGTCGATCCTCCCGCGGGCTGGCGCCCGGAGGGACTGCTCGCGAAGCTGGAGGCGGGCGCGGATTTCGCCCAGACACAGTTCTGCATGGACACCGGGGTGGTGCGTCGCTACGCCACGCGGCTGCTCGATCTGGGCATCGCCCAGCGCCTGCCGATCCTGATCGGTGTCGCCCCGATTCCGTCGGCGCGCTCGGCCCGGTGGATGAAGGAAAAGCTCTACGGTACGCTGATTCCGGAGGAAATCATCGCGCGGCTGGAGAGCGCGGCCGATCCGAAATCCGAAGGCAAGGCGATCTGCATCGATCTGATCCGGCAGCTCGCGGAAATCCCCGGGATCGCGGGGGCGCACGTGATGGCGCCGCAGAACCCCTCGGCCCTCGCCGAGGTCATCGCGGCGGCCGGTGCCAACGGAAAGAGGCGCGCCGCGGCGAGGCCCGCGTAGGCCAGGCCGTCCCGTTCAGCCGGCGCCGCTTTGTGCGCTCAAGACCCCGCCCCTGAAAGGGAGCGCGAGGACGGATCGAAGCGTTCAAGCCGCGAGCGAGATGACCGAGTCTTCGTAGCGTCCCGCGCCCATGTCGCCTTCCCTGAAAATCCCGCGGTCGGCGATCCAGCGGAAGGACTCCTCGAATACTTCCCTGGTGTAGGGCTCGAAGACGATGCGCTCGCCCGGTCCCCAGCGGCGGACATCCATCTGGTCGAGGAAGCGGGCCGGGAATTCGTTCCTGTAGTAATGCGTGTACCGCTCCGGGCGCAGGTCGATGTCGCGCTGGGCGCGTCGCAGCGCGCGGAAATACTTGCGCAGGTCTTCCGGGTCGGGATTGCCCGAGATCGACGTCGCCATCATGAACGTGGTGTCGATGACCTTGCGGAAGCCGAGCTGCTCGAGAAAGTAGTAGGGGCCGCTGAACAGCGACGCCGCCTGCACCTTGCGGTCGATCAGCTTTTCGAGGCGGCTGAAAAGCAGGCCGTCGGAAAAGGAGAGCTCGATGTCGTCGAGGGCCATGTACTGCTCGAGTCCCTGGATCGTCGAATAGTGGCTGCCCGACTGGAAGCCGACGGAGATCGGCACGCCCTTCAGCTCGGCAGGGTGCCTGATGTCGGACTCGGGCGGCACGAACACGCCGCAGGGCGCGACCGAGTACGCGTCGGCGTAGAGCTTGCCGTGACCGGTGGAGGCCGCGACGTTCACCGTCCAGTGACAGGCGCCGCTCACGTCGCACGCGCGCCCCTGCTCGATGCTCTGGTAGGCGCCGATCTTGTTCGGCGTGGCGTGCTTCTTCGCGACGTCGCCCGGGCCGTAGTTGTCGCGGAACTCGTAGTCCAGACCTTCCGCGGCGAAGTATCCTTTCTCCTCCGCGACCCATTCCTGCAGCCTGAAGTGAGGCGAAATCACGAACTTCGACATCGAGGGCTCCCGTGGAGGTCGGTCAGGGGAAAAAATCTACTCCGACCCGCGGTGGAATGCAAAGAAAACCCGGCGAAGCGCCGGACCCGCGCCGGCGCGTGTTGACAACGCGGCTTGCTCGGTTACAGTTGCGTTCCTGAGCCCGGGAAATGACCCAGAACATTGAATTTCAGGTGAGCGAAGGAGTGCGGCGCGTCGAGATCGCCGATCTGGTCGTCGCCGGCTGGACCGGGCGGGATCGGTCCGCCGTCGAACGCCATATCGCGGAACTGGCGGGGATCGGGGTGAAACGTCCCCGGAGCACCCCGTGCTTTTACCGGCTCGGCGCCCGTTTGCTGACCACGGCGAGCGAAGTCGAGGTCGTGGGACAGGACTCGAGCGGGGAAGTCGAATTCGTCCTGATCTCGGCGCCCGGCGCCCTTTACGTCGGGATCGGCTCCGATCACACCGACCGCAAGGTCGAGGCCTATGGCGTCACCGTGTCGAAGCAGATGTGCCCGAAGCCGGTCGGCCGCGAATTGTGGCGCTTCGCGGACCTCGAGGATCATTGGGACCGGCTGGTGCTGCGCTCGCATGTGACGCGGGCCGGAAAGCGGCGGCTCTACCAGGAGGGAGCGGTAAGCGCGATGCTGGCGCCGCACGATCTGCTCTCGCGCTTTGCCGCTTCGTCGGGCGAATTTTCTCCGGGAACGGCGATGTTCGGCGGCACGCTCGCGGTCGAGGGCGGGATCGGCGGGGGCGAGCGCTTCGAGATCGAACTGCACGACCCCGTCGGCAACCGCAGCCTCAGGCACCAGTACGCGATCCGCGCCCTTCCGATCCCGGATTGAACCGCCGCCGCGCGCCCGCGGCCGCGCCCAACGGAGACCCCATGGCCATCCTGAAAGAGCACAAGGAATTCTACAAAGTCGATCTCGAGCGCGGCTGGGAACGGCTGCCGGACTATCCGGAGGGAATCCAGCAGCAGGTTCTCGCCGGGTTTCTGGACGAGAAGGGCAAGCGCGGCTTCCGCACGCGCCATTTGCGCTTCCAGCCGGGGGTGCATACGAGCGAGCCCTTCGTGCACGACTACTGGGAAGAGGTCTACCTCGTATCGGGCGATCTGATCGTCGGCAACGACCGCAACGGCAACGGCGGCACGCGCTTCGGCCCGAATACCTACGCCTGCCGACCGCCGGGAACGCCTCACGGCCCGTTCAAGTCGGTGGGGGGCTGCCTGTTGCTCGAGCTGCATTACTACGACGACGGAAGCATCGGGGCGCGGGCGGCATGAGCGCGACTGAGACCGTCCACCCGCCGATTGCGACGCTGGCGGCCGCGCTCGCCCAGGGCAGGACCACCAGCCGCAAGCTCGTCGAAGCGGCGCTGGCGCGCATCGCCGACGCGGCAGGCGAGGGCGGTCGCGCCTTTACCAGGGTGCACGCGCAAGCAGCGCTACTGGCCGCCGACGCATCGGACCGCCTGCGCCGGGAGGGCGTCGTGCCCTCGCCGCTGGCGGGCCTGCCGGTGTCGATCAAGGATCTCTTCGACCTCGCCGGGGACGTGACCACCGCCGGCTCGACGGTGCTGCGGGAAACGGCGCCGGCAACCCGGGATGCGGTCGCGGTCGCCCGGCTGCGCGCGGCCGGATCCGTGGTCATCGGCCGCAGCAACATGACCGAGTTCGCATTCTCCGGAATCGGCATCAACCCGCACTACGGCACGCCGCGCAATCCCTACGACCGCGGCCGCGGCAGGATTCCCGGCGGCTCGTCCTCGGGCGCGGCGGTGTCGGTCGCCGACGGAATGGCGGCGTTCGCCCTGGGCAGCGACACCGGCGGATCGGTGCGCATCCCGGCGGCGCTTTGCGGCATCGCCGGGTTCAAGCCGACGCGGCATCGCGTGCCGCTCGAGGGCGCGTTTCCGCTTTCCACGACGCTCGATTCGGTGGGACCGCTCGCGCCCAGCGTGGCCTGTTGCGCGACGGTGTTCCAGGTCCTCGCCGGCGAGCCGCCGCAGCCGCTTGCGCCGGTTCCTCTTGCGGCGCTGCGATTGGGTGTTCCGAAGAATTTCATGCTCGACGATCTGGACCTCGAAGTCGCACAGGCCTTCGAGTCCGCGATCCGGCGCCTGTCGCACCGCGGCGCGAGGATCGTCGATCTCGCGGTGCCCGAATTCGATGAAGCGGCCAAGGCCAACCTCGGTGGCGGACTTTCGGCGCCGGAAGCCTATGCCGTGCACCGCGAGAGGGTCGACCGCGAACGGGAAATCGACCCGCGCGTGCTCGAACGGATCCTGCGCGGCGGCTCGGTGCGGGCGTTCGAATACATCGAGCTGCTCGCCGCGCGCTCGCGCCTGATGCGGCGCTTCGTGCGCGCCACTTACGACGATGTCGACGTGCTCGTCATGCCCACGGTCCCGCGCATCGCTCCCCCCATCGAGGATCTCGAGCGCGATCCCGAAGCCTTCCGCAAGGCCAACGGAAACATGCTGCGCAACACCAGCCTCATCAATTTCCTCGACGGCTGCGCCCTCAGCCTGCCGGTACAGGAGCCCGGCGCCGCGCCGGTCGGCCTCATGGCGGTCGGGTTTTCGGGGGAGGACGAGCGGGTCCTCTCGGCCGGGCTCGCCATCGAGGCGGCACTGGCGTATCAAGGGCCGGTGCTCGTAGAATAGTTGTTAAAGCGGACGCGGGGCGCCGCTTTAACTCCGCGCGTTGGAACGGACGCTTCGCGCCGTTCAACGCGCGGTTCAATCAAACGGAGGGAAAAGGGCCATGTTCAAGACGTTACTGATTCTCACCGGTGTCGCTGCGGCACTTGCTGTCGCCGCACCGGCATCTGCGCAGCAGAAGATCAAGATCGGCTTCATCACCACGCTGTCGGGTCCGGCGGGAATCATCGGCAAGGACATGCGGCAGTCGGTCGAGCTCGCGATCGACCACCTCGGCGGCAAGATGGGCGGCATCCCGGTCGAGGTCATTTTCGGCGACGACCAGTTCAAGCCGGACGTCGGCAAGCAGGTCGCCGAGGAGATGCTGAAGAAGCACAGGGTCGATTTCGTCTCCGGCATCATCTGGTCGAACGTCATGCTGGCGGTCGCGCCGACGGTGACCGACGCCGGCACGATGATGATCGGCACCAACGCCGGTCCGCACGAGCTCGCCGGCGAGATGTGCAGCGAGCGCTTCTTCACCACCTCGTGGCAGAACGATTCGACGCCCGAGGCGATGGGCAAGCATCTGCAGGACCTCGGCCTGAACGACGTCTATCTGATCGCGCCGAACTACGCCGCGGGCAAGGACATGCTCACCGGTTTCAAGCGCTACTTCAAGGGCCGCATCGCCGCCGAGGTGTATACCAAGCTCGGCCAGCAGGATTATCAGGCCGAGCTCAGCCAGCTGCGCTCGAAGAACCCGAAGGCGGTGTTCGTCTTCCTGCCCGGCGGCATGGGCATCCAGTTTCTCAAGCAGTACTCTCAGGCCGGCCTGCGAGGACAGTTTCCCCTGTACTCGGTCTACACGGTGGACGAGCTCTCGCTGCCCGCGGTGCGCCACGCCGCGCTCGGCCAGTTCGAGACCCGCTACTGGAGCCCGGACCTCGACAACGCGGCCAACCGGAAGTACGTCGGCGATTACAAGAAGAAGTACGGCACGCTGCCCTCGTTTTACGGCGCGCAAAGCTACGACGGCATGATGCTGATCGACTCGGCGGTGCGCGCGGTGAAAGGCGACCTCAAGAACCAGAAGGGCATGATCGCCGCGATGCGCAAGGCGAACTACGCCTCGACGCGCGGCAAGTACAGCTACAACGTCAACCACTTCCCGATCCAGAACTACTATCTGCTGAAGGCGGTGACCGGGCCGGACGGCGCGGGCGGCGTGCCGGTGATGCAGGTACAGAAGACGGTATTCAGCAATCAGAAGGACTCCTACTACGCGAAGTGCAAGATGAAGTGGTAGAGGCAGGGTACAAAAAGGCAAAGGGCGCGGTTCGACCGCGCCCTTTTTTTGTCGCCGGATGAACGCGATCCTCCTCGCCGAACAGACCCTGAACGGGGTGCAGTTCGGCGTCACGCTGTTTCTCATGGCGGCGGGGCTGACGCTCGTGCTCGGCATCATGAACATGGTCAACCTGGCGCACGGCTCGATGTACATGGTCGGTGCCTACCTCGCCGTCGCGGCCATCCAGTGGACCGGCTCGTACGTGCTCGGTATCCTGCTCGCGCTCGCGGGCACGCTGGTGGTGGGCGTGGTCACCGAGTTGATCGCGCTGCGCACGCTGTACGAGCGCGACCACCTCGACCAGGTGCTCGCGACCTTCGGCCTGATCCTCTTTTTCAACGAGCTGGTCGCGATCGTGTGGGGACGCGTGGCGCTGTTCAGCGACGCTCCGCAGTACCTCTCGGGCCAGATCGAGCTCGTCACCCATCTGCGCTACCCGGTGTACCGGCTGACGATCATCGCCGTCGGCCTGCTGGTTGCGCTGCTCCTGTGGTACGTGGTCGCGCGAACCCGCCTGGGCATGCTCATCCGCGCCGGCGCATCCAACCGGACGATGGTCTCGGCGCTCGGCGTGAACATCCGCCTCCTTTACACGGTCGTCTTCGGGTTCGGCGCCGCGCTCGCGGGCCTCGCCGGAATCATGGCCGGGCCGATCTACGCGGTGCAGCCGGGCATGGGCGAGCTCATCCTGATCCAGGTCTTCGTCGTCATCGTCATCGGCGGTATCGGCTCGATTCGCGGTGCGCTCGCCGGCGCGCTGATCGTGGGCATGGTCGATACCATGGGACGGGCCTTTCTCAAGCCGCTGCTCGGTGCGGTGATTTCGCCGACCGCGGCCGAGGCGGTGGGCCCGGCTCTCGCCTCGATGCTGATCTACCTGCTGATGGCCGTCGTCCTCGCGCTGCGGCCCGAGGGCCTGTTCCCGGCCCGGAGCCACTGACGTGCGCGCGCGCCTGGCGCTGCTGATCGTCGGCCTTGCCGCGCTGGCCCTCGCGCCGCTCCTTGCGACCTGGCTCGACCAGCCCTACTACATCGACCTGCTGCGCCGGGTGATGATCTTCGCGATCGCGGCGCTCAGCCTCAACCTCATCCTCGGCTACGGCGGCATGGTGTCCTTCGGCCATGCCGCCTATCTCGGCATCGGCGGCTACGCGGTCGCGATCCTCGCCCAGCAGGGCATCCACAGCGGATTCGCGCAGCTCGCCGTCGCCGTCGGCGGCTCGGCACTGGTCGCGCTGGTGATCGGCGCGGTGTCGATCCGCACCAGCGGGGTCTACTTCATCATGATCACCCTCGCATTCACGCAGATGCTGTACTTCCTCGGCATCTCGCTCGAGGAGTTCGGCGGCGACGACGGGCTGCGCCTCGCCGCGCGCAGCGATTTTGCCGGATTGATCGATCTGGGCAACCCGACGGCGTTCTACTATGTGGTGTTCGCGGTCATGGTCGCCTTCCTCTACCTCATCCGCCGCATCGTCAATTCGCGCTTCGGCATGGTCATGCGCGCGGCGAAATCGAACGAGGCGCGCACGCGCGCGATCGGTTTCTCGCCGTATCCCTACCGCCTCGCCGCTTTCGTGATCGCCGGCGCCATGTGCGGCGTCGCAGGCATGCTGTTCGTGAACCACACCGCGTACCTGACGCCCGATTTCATGCACTGGACGCGCTCGGGCGAGATCCTGTTCATGGTGATCCTCGGCGGGATCGGCACCGCCGTCGGCCCGGTGCTCGGCGCCTTCGTGCTGCTGCTGCTCGAGGACGCGCTCTCGGGATGGACCGAGCACTGGCAGATCATCCTCGGGCCGTTCCTGATCCTGGTCGTGCTGTTCGCGAGGCGCGGCCTCGCGGGCCTGCTCTCGGGGCGCGACCGGCATGACTGAACCGCTGCTCGACGTCCACAATCTGGTCAAGGCTTTCGGAGCGCTGCGCGCGACCGACGGCGTGGCGCTCGACGTCCTGCCCGGGGAAACGCACGCGATCATCGGTCCCAACGGCGCCGGCAAGACCACGCTGATCGCACAGCTTTCCGGCGATCTGCGCCCGGATCGGGGGCGCATCCGCTTCGCGGGCGAGGATATCACCGCGCTCGGCGCGACCGCGCGCTCGCACAAGGGACTCGCGCGCTCTTTCCAGATCACCAGCATCTACCGCGAGTTCAGCGTGCTCGACAACGTCGCGCTCGCCGTGCAGGCGCACGCCGGACACAGCTTCCGCTTCTGGCGCGCGGCGCGGGCGGAGGACTCGCTGCGCGCGCCGGCGCGCGCGTTCCTGGACGAGGTCGGCCTCGGCGCCAGGGCCCAGGTGCTCGCCGGCAACCTCGCCCACGGCGAGCAGCGTCAGCTCGAGATCGCCATGGTGCTCGCGACGCGGCCGCGCCTGCTGCTGCTCGACGAGCCCGTCGCGGGCATGGGCATCGAGGAGACGCAGCGCATGATCGGCTTCCTTTCGACGCTCAAGGGGAGCAAGACCCTCATCCTGGTGGAGCACGACATGGATGCCGTGTTTTCCCTCGCCGACCGGATCTCGGTGCTGGTCTACGGGCGCATCATCGCCACCGGAACGCCCGAGGCGATCCGCTCCAATCCCGAGGTGCGGCGCGCCTACCTGGGCGAAGAGGTCGCGTCATGACCCTCGAAGTCGACGCGCTCGCGACCGCTTACGGGCGCAGTCAGGTCCTGTTCGGCGTCGCTTTTCGCGTCGGCGCCGGAGAAGTCGCGACGCTGCTCGGCCGGAACGGCATGGGAAAGACGACCACGGTGCGCTCGATCATGGGCATGGTCCGGACTCAGGCGGGGTCGATCCGGTTCGAGGGCAGGGAACTGAGGGGGCTGCCCTCGTACCGCGTCGCGCGGGCCGGACTCGGCCTGGTGCCCGAGGGACGGCAGGTTTTTCCCAACCTGACGGTGCGCGAGAATCTGATCGCGACCGCCGTGCGGCGCGCGGCGGGAGGGAACCCGTGGACTCTCGACGGCGTGTATTCGATGTTCCCGCAACTCGCCGAGCGCGCCGGACACCTGGGCAGCCAGCTCTCCGGCGGCGAGCAGCAGATGCTCTCCATCGGACGCGCCCTGATGACCAATCCGCGGATGCTCATCCTGGACGAGGCCACCGAGGGTCTTGCGCCGCTCGTCTGCGTCGAGATCTACCGCGCCATCGAAAAACTGAAGGCATCGGGCCTGTCGATACTGCTCATCGACAAGGACCTGCGGGCCCTGACGCGCGTCGCCGATCGGCACTACGTGCTCGAGAAAGGCCGCGTCGTGTGGAGCGGGGCCTCGCCCGAGCTGGTCGCCGACCGGGAACTTCAACACCGTTATCTCGGAGTGTGATCGGGTGAAGTCGAAATGGCCGGAATCCCGGCGGCGGCACGCGGACGGGCGCCGGCCTCGCGAGCGCCGCAGGAATTCTTGCGCCGACCTCGCGGTGCAAGTAATCTCGCGAGGTGCTTTCGGTCAGGAATCTGTGCAAGTCCTTTTCGGGTCCGCGCGACAAGACCGTACTGCGCGACATCAGTTTCGACCTCGCCGCGGGTGATTTCATCGCCGTGACGGGCGAGTCCGGCATCGGCAAATCGACCCTGCTGAATCTCATCGCTGGCCTGGACCATGCCGATTCCGGCCAGGTGCTTTTCGAGGGCTCCGATCTGTGCGCGCTGGACGACGACGCCCTGACGCTGCTCCGCCGCAAGCGCATGGGCTTCATCTTTCAGGCGTTCCACGTCCTGCCGTATCTTACGGTGGAGCAGAACGTCGCGCTGCCGCTGGCCCTGAACGGAGCCGCCGGGGCGAAAATGCGCTCGCGCGTGGCGGCCGTCCTCGAGGGCGTGAAACTCGGCGATCGCGGCAAGAGCCTGCCGCGGGAGCTCTCGGGCGGGGAGATGCAGCGCGTCGCAATCGCGCGCGCGCTCGCGCACCAGCCGCGCCTCGTATTCGCCGACGAGCCGACCGGAAACCTCGATCCCGAGAGCGCGCGGGAGGTGCTCGGAATGCTGCGAGGCTGCGCCAAGGGGGAGGGCGCCGCGGTGATCCTGGTGACGCATTCCTCGGCGGCCGCGAGCACCGCCGATCGCACCTACGTCCTGACGCAGGGCGGGCTCCGTCCCGCGTAACGCGGCGAGCGGGCCTATAATCGCCAGGTTCGGATCGCGGGACAACGCCATGGGAAATCGAATCGCCGGTGTGTGCGCGCTGTTTTTGGCGGCCGGGCTCGAGTGCGGCTGGGCGAATGCCGGGGAGGTCAGGGTCTACCAGCCGGCGCAACTGAAGCAGGGCGAATACGAAACGCTGGCGCGCCTCTGGGTCGAAACCTGGCGCCCGCGCTTCTGGGTGCCGGCCTATGACTCGCCCGAAGAGGGTATAGCCGCGCTGCGCGACAAGGCGGAGGGGCTGGGCGCGAACGGGCTCATCAACGTCGGCTGCTACGGCGACAAGGGCCTGTTCTCCGGGGGCTCGGATTCCTTCATCTGCTACGGAAACGCGATCAAGGTACGGTGAAACGCACCGGGTTGCGGCGCGACCGCGAAGCGGTGGCCCTCAGCCGATCCGGAAAAGACCGCGATCGGCGCGATGCAGGCGCTCGAAGCCCGTCTCGGTCACCCGCACCAGCTCTCCGACCTGCACGCCCGCCTTCTGATCCGGGGTGATCACGTTCGGCTGGACCACGCAGGTCATCCCGGCCTCGAGCGTCATGTCGGGAAGCGCGCCCGCGGGGCGGCTCCTGGAGCCGAGAACCGGGGGAAAGTAGCCGCCGCCGAAGCCGTGCATCAGGTCATCGTAGACGGTGAAACCCGCTTTCTCGATGACGGCGGCGGCGTCGAGGATCTGCTCCATCGTCGTGCCGTGCCGGATCACGCCCGTCACCGCATCGAACGCCGCCTCGGCCGTCTCGTGCAGCCTGCGAAACAACGGCGTCGGCTCCGCGGCGACGGTGAAGGTCCGCAGGATCTGGCCCGGATAATCGAAGAACTGCGCGGTAATCTCGGTCGCGATGACGTCGCCGGCTCGCACCCGGCGGCTGGAGGTAAACTGCCGCGGCACGCAATACTCGGGCGCATCCATCGGCGTGACCAGGAAGTAGTGGATATAGGTTACCCCGCCGTGCGGGTGGTAGGCCGCCTCGCAGATCGCGCCCAGCTCGTGCTCGGTCATGCCCGGCCGGGCCTCGCGCCGCAAGGCTTCGATCGCAAGGTCGGTGAGCGCCGCGGCAATGCGCATCCAGTCGATCTCCTCGGAGGACTTCACCAGCCGCAGACGGACGTATTCGCGGTTCAGCTCGACCAGCGGGCCGAAGGCCGCCTCGACTTTGCGGCACTTCGCCAGGCCAAGCGCGCCCATCAGCCCGACGCGCTTCGCCCCGCGCGCCTTCAACTCGGCGATCGCCTTGTCGATGCCCTGGTGTTCGCCCCAGCGCACCTCGGTATCGCGCGCCAGCTTCCTCGCGAGCGGCAAGTGGTTGTACCACTCGACGTACATGAGCTGCGGCTCTCCGGGGCCGACGATCGCGTAGGCTTCGACGGTCGCGGGCCACGAGGTGAGCCAGCCGACGGCGGTTCCGGCGCGCTGCTCGCCGCACACGAGCAGGTGGTCGACCCCCGCTTTTTCCATCACCTGGGCGACCCGCGCCCGGCGGCGCGCCATCTCTGCGTCGGAAAAACGCGGATACTCCGCCGCGCGTATCGCGGCGAGTCCGGGGTCGAGATTCAGGGGATCGGACATGGGGCGGCGCGTTCCGGCTTGACCGAGCAACTCGGGTGCGCAAGCATAGCGCGAAGCGCCGGTGTTCGCGAAGGCGTGCGCCGCCTCGCGTCGTCGGTCGGGTGATGGCGGCACAAAGGCCGCAGATCGGAAGATTGATCGTCCGCGTGCAACTATTTTCATCCGGTTTGTGTCTCAAGCGATACCACATCAGAATCGGGTGAATCATGAAATTCTCCAGCAAGGCCGGTCCGGCCGTGTTCGCCGGCATCTTTGTCTTGAGTCTGAGCGCCTGCGACCGGATCAAGTCGCTCTGGAAGAGCGAGGACGCTGCCGGTCCCGCTTCCGGAACGCTGGCGCAACCGGCGTCTCCGCCCACCGAGGCCAAGATCGAGGTCGCCATCCCCGGCGCCAGCCGGACGCTGGAGACGCCCAAGGCCGACGAAGACTCGATGCTTGCCGAAAAGGTCAAAGCGGCGCTCGGGGACGATCCGGACCTCAAGCTCCTGGCGATCGACGCCGCAGCCGCGGGAGGCGCCGTCACGCTCTATGGAACCGCAAATACCCTGGCGAACCGCGAAAAAGCCGCGCGCGTTGCCTCCGGCGTTCCCGGGGTCAAGTCGGTCAGGAACCAGCTGGTGATCGTCGCCGGCTCGTAGTTCGAGAGTCCGGAGCGTCTAAGTCCTTGTAGTCGCTCCGATCCTGTCCCGGATCCGGGCCGGCGCCTGTCATTCGGGGGCGGGGCTCGTTCATCCAGGCGGGCTGCCTCTTGTCAGGTTAATCCGGACACGAATTGTCAGCTTTGCCTGACAGATTTTCCTGACATATCGCGATTAGATTGGTCTCGGGCGCACGCCCTTTGCCGAGCGCGCTCCGCCAGGAGCAGGATGCGAAGCGCGAGAGAGTGCAGCTGCCAAGGCCATCGCGAAGGGTGCGACCGCGCCCGGCCGCGACCCCGACCCAGGAAAGCGAATTTCCACGCAAGTGAAGCACGTCGGAGGGTTCGAGGCGCGCCTTTGCGCATCGGCGCCGTTGTTCCCACAACCCCTAAAGGAGAATGCAATGCAAACGAGACTGACCGATCGACCGATTCACCAAGTGATCGCCGGCATAGAGGCACTCGACCTCGAGCCGGTCATGCAGAGAATGATGGATGCCGAGCTGGGTGAAGACTGGACCCGCGAGTATGCCGAGAGCGTCGGGCGCGCGTACCGGAACTACCTGACGATGCTGGCGAGCTTTCAGGAAGATGCCGAGGACATCGTTCTGAGCAGGGACGTCGACGAGTTCTGGCATACGCACATCCTCCAGACGATCAAGTACACCGAAGACTGCGAGCGGGTATTCGGCCGCTACCTGCATCACAATCCGCACATCGGCGAACGCAAACCCGAGGACCTGGAGAAGAAGGCGGCCTTGACCGAGAAGACCCGGCGGCTCTACCAGCAGAAATTCGGCGCTGCCGGCGGGGCGGCCTGGGCGGGCGCCGGTGCGATGAGCGACAGTGCGTGGTCATCCGCCGCTATTCGGACCGGTGACGCCGCATGGTCCTCGGCTGCCATGCGGAGCGAAGGGGTCGCCTGGTCTTCGGCGGCGATCAAAGCCGCGGCATGGTCCTCGGCCGCGATTCGTACCGAGAATGCGGCGTGGTCCTCGGTTGCGATCAAAGCCGAGAATGCAGCGTGGTCCTCGGCTGCCATTCTGCCTGAAAATGCCGCCTGGTCTTCCGTGGCAGTCAGGCCGAACGCCTCGGCGCGGGTCGCGGCTTCCGCAGCCGATTGACCTTGGGAGATCGAGCCTAGGGTTCCACCGAAAATGGAGACCGGAGCAATCCGGTCTCCATTCCTGCCACGCTCCGGCAGAGGGGATTCAGCGCCAGGGTACGCGACGCGTGGCAGCTGGGGATTCATTCAGATGGAACGCTATTGCAGTAGACTTGGTTCCAGGCAAACCAGAGGAGCGCTCGGGAAATCGAATCATGAAGGCATTGGTTGGCGGGACTGCTCTACGGGCGCGCAACAGCACGATACTGCCTTGGGCAGTGCCGGGGATCGGGGTACTCGCGTCGTTTCTTTTGTTTGCGATCATCGAAGACAACATAGACAGTGCCGCCGAGGAGCGGTTCAACCACCAGACGATCGAAGCAAAGCGCGTTATCGATGCGCGTATTCGTTCCTATGCGGATGTCTTGTACGGAGTGCGAGCGTTATTCGACACGCGCGGTTCCGTCAGCAGGCTTCAATTCCATCGCTTTGTCGAGTCGTTGGACTTGAAGACCAGGTTTCCGGGTTTCGAGGTCGTGAACTATGCGGCTCATGTTCGCGCTGATGAAAAACAGCGCTTCGAGGAATCTGTGCGCCGCGATACCAGTCTTGACCCGAGGGGCTACCCACGGTTCGTCATCAAGACTCTTGGGGAGCGGAAGGAATATCTCGTGCTGACGTACCTCGAGCCCATGACCGATAACGAATTCGCGTTTGGCCTCGACCTCGCGGTCAATCCCGCGATCAGCAACCCAAAAGCCGCCGCATTGGCTCAGGACTTGGCGCGGGATTCCGGGAAATTGACCGCGCCGTCGGCGATAAAGGAGTCGGACTCGTCCCTTTCCCGCATTCTGACGATGGAAGTCGGCGGCCGGACGTGGGAGATCCATTTCAGCGCGCAGAGAGATGCATTTGTCGACGGTGTGGACAGGTACTATCCCTGGATGGTCCTTATGGGAGGCCTGCTTTCGAGCCTCCTGCTGTTCGGCGTCCTGCAC
>JBATEB010000207.1:0-18440 GCA_049663805.1 Burkholderiales bacterium
GGTAAGGAGGATTGCGAAATGGCTGATCCGATGCGCGTTCGGGCCAACATGGCGGGGGACAAGGTCGAGGTGCGCGTCCTGATGAGCCACGAGATGGAAACCGGCCAGCGCAAGGATTCGAAGGGCAGCATCATCCCCGCGCACTTCATCCGCAACGTCACGGTGATCCACGCGGGAAAGACGGTGCTTTCCGCGCAGTGGGGCCCCGCCATCTCGAAGAATCCGTTCATGCACTTCCGCTTCAAGGGCGGCAAGCCCGGCGACAAGGTGACGATTACCTGGGTCGATAACCGGGGCGAGAAGCGCACGGACGAAGCGACCATCGCCGGCGGCTGACGGCATGTGCCCGCCGCCGCAGGAGCCCGGACCGGGTCGGCTGAAATTCGCGAGGAGACAGGGAATGCGCAGTCTGTACCTGCTGGCGCTGGTGCTGGTGTCGGCCTGGCCGCTGGCGGCGCCGGCCGAGGACGATACGCAGAAGGAAATCGAGCGCTACCGGCAGCTGCTCGCCGAGGGCAATCCGGCCGACTTGTGGGAAGCGCGTGGCGAGGAACTGTGGAAGACCCGGCGCGGGCCGAGGAACGCTTCCCTCGAGAGATGCGACCTCGGCCTCGGCCCCGGAGTCGTGAAGGGCGCCTATGCGCATCTGCCGCGCTATTTTTCCGACACCGACCGCGTTCAGGACGTCGAGTCTCGGCTGGTAACCTGCATGGTGACGCTGCAGGGCTTCGAGCCGGCGGAAGCGATGAAAAATCCGTTCTCCGCTCCCGGGCGGAATTCCGCCCTCGAGGCGCTCGCGGGCTACGTCGCCGCGCAGTCCGCCGGCCTGAAACTCGACGTTCCGATACGGCACGCCAGGGAACTCGAGGCATTCCGGATCGGCGAACAGCTCTTCTATCGTCGTGCCGGTCCGCACGATTTCGCGTGCGCCAGTTGTCACGGCGAGAACGGCAAGCGCATCCGCAGGCAGGAGTTGCCCAAGCTCACCGATCCCAGGGAGGCGCAAAGGGCGTTCACCTCCTGGCCTGCGTACCGGGTTTCGCAGGGTACCGTCCGCACCATGGAGCACCGGCTCTACGACTGCTACTGGCAGATGCGGCATCCGCAGATCGACTACCTTTCGGATGCGGCGATCGCCCTCACGGTGTTCATGGCGAATTACGCGAACGGCGGGGAAATCCACGCCCCGGGGCTGAAGCGATGAGAGGCGCGGGCCTCGCGCTGCTTGCGCTGGCCGCCGCGGCCGCGGCCGTGCCGGGTTGCGCCACGCGGCTCTCCGAGGGCGACGCGCAGGCGAGGGCCGAGGATGCCATCCGCCGTTCTTTCACCCACGGCAATCGCCCGATGGCCGCGCGGGTGGAACGGCAGGACGAGGTGCAAAAACTGTGCAGCGCGTACCGCAACGCGCCGCCGAAGGGCATCGCGGAGAGGATCGAGAAGTCGCAAATGGCGGCCATCCGGTACCCCGCCTCGGGGAAACTGATGGGCGACTGGCGCCAGGGCGAAAAGATCGCGCAGAACGGCTACGGCCTGCGCTTCACCGATCCCGACACGAAAAGGCCGAACGGCGGCAGCTGCTACAACTGCCACCAGCTCGCGCCGCAGGAGATTTCCTTCGGCACCCTCGGTCCGAGCCTGCAGCGGTTCGGGCGGCAGCGGGGAACGGGCGAAGTCGCCCAGCGTTATGCGTACGGCAAAATCTACAACTCCCAGGCCTTCTCGGCCTGTTCCAGCATGCCGCGTTTCGGACACAACGGGGTCCTGAACGAGGCGCAGATCGGGCACCTCGTCGCGCTGCTGCTCGATCCGGACTCGCCGGTCAACAAGTGACGGGCGATCGGGCGCGGTGCCGTCCCGCCCGGCCAACCCTTCGGGGTATAATCCGCGGCTTGCGTGGAGGCATCATGCCGATCTACGAATATCGATGCTCGTCCTGCGGCTTCCAGAAGGAATATCTGCGGAAGATCAGCGACCCGCTGATGACCGACTGTCCCGAGTGCGGCAAGCGGACGTTTTCGAAAATGCTCACGGCGGCGGGGTTTCATCTGAAAGGCAGCGGCTGGTACGCGACCGATTTCCGGAACAGCGGCGCAAAACCGGCGGCGAAGGCCGACAGCGCGGGCGCCGGGAAGACCGAAGGCAAGGCGGAAGCCGGATCGGACGGCAAATCGGAAGCCAAACCCGAGGGCAAGACGGAAGCGAAACCCGAGGGCAAGACGGAAACCAAGTCCGAGTCGACCCGCCGCGGAACCGGCCCCTCTCCGGCGTGCTCGTGATCGCGCAGTCGGGCCTTCGCGCGTAGCGACGGTCGCCCGCCCGAGGCGGGGTTTTCGCGGCGCGCCGCGATCGCTTTCTTCCTCATCGGTTCTCATATGAAGAAATATCTCATCACCGGACTCCTGATCTGGATTCCGCTCGCGATCACGCTCTGGGTGCTCGAGCTGATCGTGGGCACCATGGACCAGTCGCTGCAGCTTCTGCCGCCCCGGTATCAGCCGGAGGTCCTGTTCGGTCACAAGATCCCGGGGCTCGGCGCATTGCTCACCGTGATCGTCGTGTTCGTCACCGGCGTGCTGGCCTCCAACATCCTCGGCCAGCGGTTGCTTCTGTTCTGGGAGAACGTGCTCGGACGCATTCCCGTGGTCAAGACCATCTACAACGCCGTGAAGCAGGTGAGCGACACCCTGTTCGCGCCCGGCGGCCAGGCTTTCCGCAGGGCGCTGCTGGTGCAGTACCCCCGTCAGGGAGCCTGGACGATAGCGTTCCTCACCGGACAGCCGGGGGGCGATGTCGCCAATTACCTGCGCGGCGACTTCGTGAGCGTCTATGTCCCGACCACCCCGAACCCCACCTCGGGATTCTTCCTGATGATGCCCAGGGTCGACGTGATCGAGCTCGAAATGAGCGTCGACGAGGCTCTCAAGTACGTCATCTCGATGGGCGTGGTCCCGCCGGAACAATCGACCTCCAGGGCCCGGCCGTAGGAGCGGGAGCCCGCCGCCGGGTGCGCGCGGGCCGATTTGAAGGCGAAGGCCGGCGCGGTAGAATGCACGCCATGACGCCCACGAGCCTCGCCGCACCCGAGAACCGCTGCGATGTGCTGGTCATCGGCGGCGGGCCGGGCGGTTCGACCATCTCGGCTTTTCTTTCCCGGAAGGGCTGGAAGGTCGCGCTGCTCGAGAAGGAGCATCATCCGCGCTTCCACATCGGCGAATCGCTGTTGCCGCTCAACCTGCCGCTGCTCGAACGCCTGGGCGTCCTCGATCAGGTGGACCGGATCGGCCTGGTCAAGCCCGGCGCCGAATTCAATTACGAGGGGTACCAGCCGGCGGTCTATTATTTCGCCAACGCCATGAACAAGTCCTACCCCATGGCCTACGAGGTGCGGCGTTCGGAGTTCGACAACCTCCTGCTTCGGAACAGCGCCTCCAAGGGCACCGACGTGCGCGAGGGCGTCAAGGTCACGGAAGTCGAATTCCGGAAGGGATCGCCCTCGATCGTGCACGCCGTCGACGAGCAAGGGAACGCGCAGCGCTGGGAGGCCCGCTTCGTGGTGGACGCCTCCGGGCGCGATACCTTCCTCGCCAATCGTTTCGGGATAAAAAGCCGCAACCCCGTGCACAACAGCTCGGCCGTGTTCGGCCATTTCGAGGGCGTGGTCCGCCGCCCGGGCCGGGACGAGGGCAACATTAGCGTGTATTGGTTCGATCACGGCTGGTACTGGATGATCCCGCTGCGCGACGGCGCCATGAGCGTCGGCGCGGTGTGCTGGCCCTATTACATGAAGAGCCGCAAGGTCAGCGTCGATCAATTCCTTCTCGACACCATTGCCCTGTGTCCGCTCATGGCCGAGCGCTTCAAACACGCGAAGCTCATGGGCCCGGCGCTCGCGACCGGCAACTTCTCCTACCGGGCGACGCGCATGACGGGCGACGGCTACCTCATGATCGGCGATGCGTATGCGTTCATCGACCCGGTGTTCTCCAGCGGGGTGTTCCTCGCGATGAACAGCGGCGAGCTCGGCGCGGAGGTCGTCGACGAAGCGCTGCGCACCGGCGACGTCTCGGCGCGCAGCCTGCGGCGCTATGAAAAGACCATCCAGCACGGGCTCAAGATGTTTTCATGGTTCATCTACCGCATCACGACGCCGGCGCTGCGCGACATGTTCATGTCGCCGACGCATTCGTTCCGCCTGGAGGAGGCGATCCTGTCGCTCCTGGCCGCGGACATCTTCGGCAAGACCCCGATCCGCGGCCCGCTTCTGGTCTTCAAGATGATTTACTACGTTTCGGCGATCGTCAATTGGCGCGAGAACCTGGCGGCCTGGCGCAAGCGCAGGCGCGCCTGGCAGACCAGGCTCGATTTCGTCTGGAAATCCGGCAACTGAAACCGGAGGCGGCCATCGCTCAGAGCGCCGCGCGGGATTGAAAACCAGGGGGGCGGGGGTCGTGGCGATGCATCTTCGGGCCTCCCGGCGCTCGCTCGGCGTACCGCTGTTCCTCGCTTATCCGGTTCTTACCCACGTCGCAGTCTTCACCGGACTCGCTTACTTTGCGTGGGCGGCCTGGCTGTGTCTCGCCGCGCTCGCGGTACTCGCGTTTCCCGGGAAGTGGGGCCTTGCGGGATTCGCCGGGCTTGCCGGCGCGCTGCTGTTCGTCGATGCCGGCACCTTGCTGAAGCTGCCCCCCGTGGTCATCAACCTCGCGCTCGCGGTGTGGTTCGGCAGGTCGCTGGCGCGCGGCGAGGAGCCGGTCATCAGCTGGTTCGCGCGCCTGGTGCGGGGCACCGAGCTCGCTCCGGATCTCGCGCGCTATACGAGGATTTCCACCCTCGTCTGGACGTCGTTCTTCGTGATATCGGCCGCCGTCGCCGCGGGACTCGCGCTGTTCGCGAGCCCGCGGACATGGACGGTGTTCGCTAACGGCGTCGACTATTTTCTGGTGGGAGGGCTGTTCGTAGCCGAGTACGTCTACCGGCGCGTGCGCTTCCGGCACCACACGCATGCGCCCTTCCTCGATGTCGTCCGCGCCGTGGCGCGCGCACGCGGGCTTTCGCCGCGCCGGACCACTCGCCGATGAACGCTCCGGCAAAGGCTCCCTGGCTCGAACACCGGGAGCGGGGCACCCGCAGCGCGACGCGCTTCATGAAATGGCTTGCCCTGCGCTGCGGGCGGGGTGTGGCGCGGCTGGCGCTGTATCCGGTCTGCGCTTATTTCCTCCTGTTCTCGCCGCGCGCGCGCAAGGCATCGCGCCAGTACCTCGAACTCGCCCTGGGCCGGAAGCCCCGCCCGGGAGATCTGTGGCGGCATTATTTCACTTTCGCCGCGACCGTCCTCGACCGGGTCTACTTCCTCGGCGGGCAGTTCGACCGCTTCGAGGTCGAAATACAGGGCCTGGACCTGGTGCTCCGGACCCTCGAGGGCGGCCGCGGATGCCTGCTGATCGGCGCGCACCTGGGCAGCTTCGAGCTCCTGCGCAACCTGGCGATCGAGCACGGCATGCGGGTGAGCGCGGTGATGTACGAGAGCAATGCCGACAAGATCACCGATGTTCTCCACAGCGTGAACGCGGCGATCGCCTCGAGCACCATCGCGCCGAGCGCGGTGGATACGGTGCTGCGGATCAGCGAGCGCCTCGCGGCCGGGGAGATCGTGGCGATGCTCGGCGACCGCTTCGCCGGATCGGAGAGACGGGTCATGTGCCGGTTCTTCGGCCGCGAGGCCGCTTTTCCCCAGGGCCCGCTGCTGCTCGCGCAGAGCCTGCGCGTCCCGGTGATGCTGTTCGTCGGACTCTACCGGGGTGGCGCGCGCTACAGCGTTCTGTTCGAGCCGTTCTGCGACGAACCCTCGGAGGAACGCGCAACGCGCGCCGCGTGGGTTCAACAGTCCGCCCAGCGCTACGCGGGCCGGCTCGAACAGCTGTGCCGGCTCGCGCCCTACAATTGGTTCAACTTCTATGATTTCTGGGGCAAGCGTGCCGACTAGTTTCGCGCGCGCGGCGACCCTGCTGCTCCTCGCCGGAGCGCTGCATGCGGCCGACGCGCCGGCATGGGACTTCGCACAGCTGATGGCGCAGCTCGCGCGGGTTCAGACGAGCCGCGCGCGTTATACCGAGCTGAGGCACGTCGCGATGCTCAAGCAGCCCCTCGAGCTCTCAGGTACGCTTTCCTATTCGCGTCCGGCTCGCATCGAGAAGATCCAGACGCGCCCGATTCGGGAGATCGTGCGGCTCGACGGGGAGACGCTCACGGTGGAGCGCGAAGGCAGGACGCGCAGCGTCACCCTGCGCAATTCTCCGCTGGTGGGAACGCTGGTCGAGAGCCTGCGCGCCACGCTCGCCGGGGATGCCGGCGAGCTCCAGCGGCTGTTCTCGGTGTCGATGGAGGGTCCGAAAGAGCGCTGGACCCTGAAGCTCACCCCGCGGGAGATCGATGTTGCGGGCCTGGTGGCCGAGATCGGCATCAGCGGTTCGGGTCAGCGCGTGGGGCGTATCGAGATCCAGGAGCCGAGCGGGGACCGCTCGGTGATGACCATCAAGGAAGAGTCCTAGGGTCGCAGCCGCGACCCTTCGATCGCGTTTCGTGAAATCCCATCCCCGCGCGGCGCTCGTCGCCTGGTTACTGCTGGTCGTCGCCGGCGCCTGGTGGATTGCGCGGCACACCACGTTCAGCAACGACCTGACGGCATTCCTGCCGACCTCGGGATCCCGAACGGAGCAGAGCCTGATCGAGCACCTGCGCTCCGGAGCGGCCTCCCGTACCCTGCTGATCGCCGTGGAAGGCGCCGAGCCTCCGAAGCTCGCGGAGGCAAGCCGCAAGCTCGCCGCGGCGCTGCTGGCGGACCGCCGTTTCGACTTCGTCACCAACGGCGCCGACGACCATACGCGCGCGGCGCGCGACCTCGTCCTCCGCAATCGCTACCTGCTCAGCCCGGCGGTGGACGAGGGGCGGTTCGGCGAGGCGTCGCTGCGCCGCGCCTTGCAGGAGAACCTGGATCAGCTCGCCTCGCTCTCGGGGCTGGCGTTCAAGGGGATGCTCGCGCGCGACCCGACCGGGGAGCTGCGTCGGATCGGAGAGGCCTCGGTCCAGGGCGCGCCGGCGACGCGCCACGGCGTCTGGTTCTCGGAAAACGGCGAGCGGGCGCTCCTGCTGGCGCAGACTGCCGCATCGGGAATGGATGCGGTGCGCCAGCAGGATGCGCTCGACGCCGTCACGCGTGCGATGCCCGATCGGGGCCTGCGCGTGCGGGTGAGCGGCCCGGGGACGTTTGCCGCGAGCATCCGCGCCGCGATCGAGCGCGACGCGCGCTGGCTGACCGGCATCGCCGTTGCGCTGGTCGTGCTGATCCTCATGCTCGTATACAGATCCCCCGGAACGGTTGCGCTCTCCGCGCTGCCGGTGCTGACCGGGCTGATCGCGGGCGTCGCGGCCGTCAGCCTTGTCTTCGGGTCGGTGCACGGCATCACCCTCGCGTTCGGCGTGACCCTGATCGGCGAGGCGGTGGACTACCCCTCGTACGTGTTCGCGCAGCGCAGGGCGGGCGAGACCGTGCTCGAAACCCTGGGTCGCGTCTGGCCGACCCTCAGGCTGGCCGCGCTGACGACCGTGTTCGGCTCGCTCGCGCTGCTCCTGTCCAGCCTCCAGGGTCTGTCGCAGCTCGGGATACTTTCGATGGTGGGCGTGCTCACCGCGGGACTGGTGACGCGCTGGGTGCTGCCGGTTCTCGCCCCGGGCGCCGGTGCACCGCCTCCCCGCGCGATGCCCTTCAGCCTCATCGGCGCGGGCCTGGTGCTGAGGCGCGGCGCCTGGCTCGCATGGGCATTGCTCGCCGCGGCGCTCGCCTTCATCGCCGTGCGGCACGAGCGGATATGGGATGACGATCTCGGCCACCTGAGCCCGCTTCCGGAGGAAGCCCGCCGGATCGACCGGCAGCTGCGCGCCGATCTGCGCGCGGCCGATGCCGGCTTCCTGCTGACCCTGGTCGGCGCCAGCCGCGAGGCCGTGCTCGCGCACAGCGAGCGGGTGGCGCTCGCGCTGGAAGAAGGTGTGCGGCAAGGCATTCTCGACGGCTTCGACGCGGCGGCGCGCTACCTTCCGAGCGAACAAACGCAGAAGCACCGCCGAGCGGCCCTGCCCGACCCCGGGACGCTGCGCCGGTCGCTGGCGAGAGCCCAGCGGGGACTGCCTTACCGCGAGGATGCCTTCGCGCCGTTCCTGCGCGAGGTGGAGGCGGCGCGCACCGGGCCTCTGCTCGGAATCGAGGATCTCCACGGCACCGGACTCGACCTCAAGGTAAGCTCGCTGCTCCTGTCCCAGGGCGGCGAGTGGACGGCGTTCATCTCGCTGCGCGGCGTGCACGACCAGGCCGGGCTGCGCGCGCTCGCCGAGCGCCTTCCGGCCGAAGCCCGCGCGGGTCTGCTCGATCTGAAGGCGACCTCGGACCGGCTGATCGGCGGCTATCGTGCCCAGGCCCTGTCGCTCGCGGGGGTGGGTGCGCTCGCCATCGCGCTGCTGCTCTACGTCGGGTTGCGCGACGCCGGCGGTGCGTTCCGGGTGATGGTGCCGGTCTACGCCGCCATCGCGATGACCGTCGCCTGCCTTCTGCTCCTCGGCGAGGGCCTGTCGCTGTTTCATCTCGTATCGCTCCTCCTGGTGCTGGGCGTTGGACTGAACTACGCCCTGTTCTTCAACCGGGCCGAGCTCGGGAGCGAAAGCGAGCGCGAGACCTCGCTCGCGCTTTCGGTCTGTTTCCTGACGACCCTGAGCGCGTTCGGCTGCCTCGCCACCTCGCGCATCCCGGTGCTCTCGGCGATCGGCCTTACGGTGTCGATCGGCTCGGCGCTGTCGCTGCTCAACGCCATGGTCCTCGGCCGGGGCGGGGCGCGGAGCGCGGTCCCCGCCTGACGCGTCCTCCGCGGAGGGAGCGCGTGCGCGCCTGCGCACCCGTGTTTGCTATACTCGACCGCCGCGGTTCTGCGGCACCTCACAAAACTCATGCGCACCCACTATTGCGGCAAGCTCGGGGCAACGCTGCTCGGGCAATCGGTCACCCTCTGCGGCTGGGCGCACCGCCGCCGCGACCACGGCGGGGTGATCTTCATCGATCTGCGCGACCGCGAGGGGCTCGCCCAGATCGTCTCCGATCCCGATCGCAAGGAGACCTTCGCCGTCGCCGAGCGCATTCGCAACGAGTACGTTCTCAGGGTCACGGGCGTGGTGCGCCGGCGTCCCGAAGGCACGATCAATCCGAACATCGCGAGCGGGGAGGTGGAAGTGCTCGCGCACGAGATCGAAATACTCAATGCCGCGCTGACCCCGCCCTTCCAGCTCGACGACGAGCATCTCTCGGAGACCGTGCGCCTCACGCACCGCGTGCTCGACCTGCGCCGCGAACCGATGCAGAGGAACCTGATGCTGCGCTACCGCGTCGCGATGGCGGTGCGCAGGCACCTCGACGCGCTCGGATTCGTCGATATCGAGACGCCGATGCTGACGCGCTCGACCCCGGAAGGCGCGCGCGACTACCTGGTGCCTTCGCGCGTGCACCCCGGGGAGTTCTTCGCGCTGCCGCAATCGCCGCAGCTCTTCAAGCAACTCCTCATGATCGCCGGGTTCGATCGCTACTACCAGATCACCAAGTGCTTCCGCGACGAGGACCTGCGCGCCGACCGCCAGCCCGAATTCACCCAGATCGACTGCGAGACCTCGTTTCTCGAGGAGGCGGAGATCCGCGCGATTTTCGAAGGCATGATCCGCGGGGTTTTCGCCGAAGCGCTCGGCGTCTCGCTGCCCGAGCCGTTTCCCGTGATGCGCTACGCCGAAGCGATGCGCGACTACGGTTCCGACAAACCCGACCTGCGCGTTCCGCTGAAACTCACCGAGCTGACCGAAGTGATGAAGTCGGTGGAGTTCAAGGTGTTTTCCGGACCGGCCAACATGGCGGGTCATCGCGTGGCAGGATTGCTCATCGCCAAGGGCGGCGAGCTGACCCGCGGCGAGATCGACGCGTACACGGAGTTCGTCGGGATCTACGGCGCCAAGGGACTTGCCTGGATCAAATTCAACGACGTCGCGAAGGGCAGGGAAGGGATGCAGTCGCCCATCGTGAAGAACCTGTCGGACGCGGCGTTGAAGGCGCTCGTCGGCCTGTCCGGTGCGAAGAACGGCGACTTGATGTTCTTCGGCGCGGGCAGGGACAAGATCGTCAACGACGCGCTCGGCGCGCTGCGCGTCAAGATCGGCCACGAGAAGGGCTACGCCGAAAGCGGGTGGAGGCCGCTCTGGGTGATCGACTTCCCGATGTTCGAGTACGACGAAACGGAAAAGCGCTGGAACGCGATGCACCACCCGTTCACCGCGCCCAAGGACGGCCACGAGGATCTGCTCGCGAGCGACCCCGGCAAGGCGCACGCCAAGGCCTACGACATGGTGCTGAACGGCTCGGAGATCGGCGGAGGGTCGGTGCGCATCCACCGCGAGGAGGTGCAGTCCAAGGTGTTCCGCGCGCTCTCGATCGGCGCGGAGGAGGCGAAGCACAAGTTCGGCTTTCTACTGGACGCGCTCCAGTACGGCGCGCCGCCGCACGGCGGCATCGCCTTCGGCCTGGACCGCATCGTCGCCATGATGGCCGGAGCCGAATCGATCCGGGACGTGATCGCCTTCCCGAAGACGCAGCGCGCGCAGTGCCTGCTGACGCAGGCGCCTTCGCCGGTGGACGAGAAGCAGCTGCGCGAGCTGCATATACGATTGCGCAAGGCCGAATAGGCCCAACCACGGATACGCATACGGAATCAAACGGACTAGCCTTGTACCGTCTCGCGCCCCTTGCCGTCCTCGTACTGACGTTGCTGTTCCCGTTTGAACCGGCATCCGCTGCCGAGATCGCCTTCGCCGCATTGCCGCCCGAGGCACGCGAGACTCTCGCGCTCATCCGGCTGGGCGGGCCGTTTCCGTACAGGCAGGACGGCGGTGTGTTCGGCAACCGCGAGCGCTTGCTGCCGCCGAAAGAGCGAGGCTACTATCGCGAATACACGGTGAAGACGCCGGGTGCGAGAGATCGCGGCGCCCGGCGCATCGTCTCCGGGGGGGAACCGCGCGCTTCGCGCGAGTTCTACTACAGCGACGACCATTACCGCAGCTTCAGCAGCATCAGGGAATAGTGCGATGAACGCCGACTGGCTCAAGGACCCCGCAAAAGCGGGCGTGTATCACCTGTCCGCCGACCCGCGCGCCCTTGCGGGCGCTACCGCCTCGGCGGGACTCATGGTCGTCTACGCCGACATCGGCCACGCTCACGACAAGACGGATTTTCTCGCCCAGCTGTCCAGGTCGTTGAGATTTCCAGAGTGGTTCGGCGGGAACTGGGACGCCTTTGCGGACTGCCTGAAAGACCTGTCGTGGCTGCAAGCGAAAGGCTGGGTGGTGATCCTCGAGAAAAGCAAGCACTTCTGTGGCGGCCACGGGCACGAGTTCGAGGAAGCGATGGAGATCATGGCCGAGGCGGCCGATCACTGGCGGGCGCAGGGCAAACCCTTCTGGACCCTCATCGGGGGGCCGGAGGGCTGGAAGTCCGGCTGGCCGGACATGCCTTCAGGCTGACCGATCCAGTCCCATCGCTTCGCCACCGCGCCGAACTTCGGCGACCGTGCAATCTCAGCGAGCGGGCGCCGCGTTCCCACCGGCGCGCTCGGCGAGGTAGGAACGGGCGGTCCGGGGCCGGACGCCGAACCGCAGCGACAGGAGCGCTGAATTGAAACTCCAGTCCGAGGTCGGCGCGGCGCCGTTGCCCGCGACGGGCGAATCGTAGTGCTCCAGTTCCAGCTCCAGGCGCACGCCCGGCTTCAGCGTCCAGGCGACCAGGGCCCACAAGCGGTAGGTGGCGATCCAGTCGCGGAGGTCCTCGCCCTGTTTTTGCACGCGCTGCCGACCCGCGCCCGCATCGAGCGCGAACGCGAGCGGCGACAGGCCCTCGTACTCGAGGTAAGTCCCCAGCTCGACCGTCTGGGCGCGGCGCGGGGCGAAATAGCCGCCCGCCGTGGGGTGTTCGTAGCCGAGCTCGCTGTAGAACACGCCGACCTCGGCGGCCGGCTGCCATCGATAGACCGGGCCGAACTGGTAACCGGAACGGTGATTGACGTCCGTGGCCGCTTCGAGCCGCCCGCGTTGGCCTCGCGCGTGCGCTCGAAACGGTCCGCTCAACGGCAACTCGAAACTGCCTTTGATCTCCTCCAACTCCACCGGCTGCGCCACCAATCCGGGCGTCGCGACCAGCGGATTTTGTCCGATCCGCAATTCCACGGCGGGGCCCTCCGCCGGGCTTCTCCAGCGAAGACGCAATCGCCGCAGCGGGTGGCTGCTTGCGTTCCGGCCGAGCTGGTCGGCGTCCAGTCGCGCAACGCCGGCCAGGCCATCCAGCTTGAGGGCGCTCAACGGCCGCCAATTCGCGCTGAGCGCGAATTCGTCCGCCGTGCCCGATGAGGAGGGGTCCCTGACCTCGGCCCGTTCCGCATGCACACCCAGGCGCGAGCGCTCGGTGAACTGCCAATCTCCGTCCAGGCCCCCGCGGGTTATCTCGTTCTTGTCCGAATCCTCGCTGCGGCCGATATAGGGACGCAGAGACGACGCGGATTCGGCGAGCGCGTCGTCGAGCCGGCCCATCGCGCGCGCGTCCGGCTTCAAGGCCAGTGATTGTGCATAGGCTTGGGCCGCCTCGGGATGACGTTGTGCCCGCTGTCGCGCCCGGCCGAGCTCGTCCCAGGCCGAGGCGTTCCCCGGCTGTCGCGATACCCATTCTTCATAGAGCTCGATGAGCTCGTCGGTGCGTCCGGTGCCGCGCAAGATCCGGCCCAGGCCGACGTAGACGTCCGATTCGTCCGGTGCTCTGCGGCGGGCGCGGCCGTACTGCTCGATCGCTTCGGCCACCGCGCCGGCCTTGGCCAGCGCGTCGCCCAGGGCCATATAGCCCCAGGGATCTCCCGGTTCGAGCTTCACATAGCGGCGCAGGAGTGCAACGGCTTCCGCCGAACCCGGAGGCGAAAGGCGCGCCAATTGATAGACGGCGCGGGAGTTGTCGGGCGCGGAGGCCAGTACGGCCCGGTACAGCCGCCCGGCGCGTTCGCGCTCGCCCGCCGAATAGGCGGCGTCCGCCTGGTGCAGCAGTGACTGCGCTGCCGTCCCGAGCGGCCGCTCCTCACGGGCTTCGCCCGGCGGCGGACAACTCGCCCACAGCGCGGCCACGAGCGCGAGCCGCGACAATACCCTCATCGAACGGCGGGTCGCACCGTACGCAGTTGCAGGCACAGCCGCACGACATGCACCGCGGCGAGCACGGCCGCCAGCGCGCCCGAAGTCACCATCAGCGCCGAGACGCGCAGCGACCACATCTCGTGTCCCTTGCCCACGGCATGTGCGGCGATCTGGTTGAGCAGCACCGCGGTGTCCAGCGCCCAGAAAACCGCGGTCATGGCGGCGATGACGCCGATCGCGATCGCGAACTGCCTTGCCACCAAAGGCCACGGCCGGGTCGCATCGCCCCGCCAGCGGCGCCGCGCTTCGCAGATCGGCATGCAGAGCGCGCTGAGAATATAGAAGAGACCGCCGATACCGGTCCCGGGCAATCCAGGGTTCATCGCTCAGTGTCCTTTCCGGTAGACCAGGTACGGGCGCCGCAAAATCCACTCGGACCAGACGGCTTCCAGAAAATAGACTCCGTTGACCAGACGCAGCACGAAGAATGAAGGCAGGCTCAGCAGCGCTCGCCCGAATTCGCGGCGCGGAATCGCACCGATCAGCAGCGGGACCAGGATCGCGGGGGCGTCGATGAAATACCCCAGCAGCAGCCACGGGCTCTTGAGCGCGACGATCAGCAGGGGCAGCACGATCAGGAAGGCGAGCGAGGCCACGATGGCGTCCCACAGGGCCACGGCCACCGCCGATCGCAGGAACGGCACCGTCAGCAGACCTTTCCAGTGCAGCGTGACGTTCTGAACGAAGCCGTGGCTCCAGCGGTGAAGCTGCCTGCGCATGAAACGGAAGTTGTACGGCTCGATCGGGTAGCAGACGGCTTCGGGCACGAAGCGCACCCCGACGCCCGCCTGGTGAAAGCTCCAGGTCAGATCCATGTCCTCGGCCAGCGTCCGACACGGCCATCCGCCATGCCGGCGCATCAGGTCGGTTCGATACATGGAAAAACAGCCCGACGAGATCATCGGCCGGTGGTAGTAGTCCTGCACCTGCTTGTAGAAGGTGAACGCAAACAGGTATTCGATGTAGCGTCCCCGTTCCCACAGGGATTCGATCCGGCGCGGCAGAACGAAGCCGCAGGCGGCGCCGACACCGGGCTGGGCGAAGGCCTGCATGAGCTCTTCGACGGCGGTCGGCGCGAGCGTGGTATCGGCATCGATCGCCATTACGAGTTTCGTTCTTACCCAAGGCAGGGCGAAGGTTTGCGCGCCCGCCTTGGAGCCCGTGTTGCGCGGAGGCCGAACCACGGTGATACCGGCGCGACGCCCGACATCGCCGGTGCCGTCGGTCGAGCCGTCATCGACCAGGATGATCTGATCGGGCGGAAGCGTCTGCGCGAGCAGACTCTGGATGGTGTCGCCGACGGACGCGGCCTCGTTGTAGGCGGGGATGACGACCGTCAAGCCCATGGCCGGATCCGAAGCGCTCGAGCCCGCGCTTGATTCACGCGGGACGGGGTGGACGGCCGCGAGGTTTTCCATCTCCACACTCCAACGGGTGACGCTCGTCTTTTCTTCGGGGAAGGTCGGTAGCACAACGGATTTGAAGCGAAGCAAATTATAAGCGCGGCGAGCCGTCGATCCCGCCGTTGTCCCGGTCGTTTTTCACGGAACGCGAGAAGTCAGGGCACGCGCATGCGTTTTGTCGCCGGCAAGCGACATTGTGCCGCGCGCGCAATCGAAAAACCCGAGGCGGACGGCGAGCCGGGCCCCGTATCCCGCGGCCTCAGGCCTCGCTCTCCAGCCCCATCGCCTCGCGGAACGCGCGCCGCACTTCCGCCGGCTGGCCCCAGTGCCAGCGGAAGTCATCGAGCAGCTGCTTCCAGAACGGGTGTTCGCGGTACTCCGCGAGGGTCATGCCCTCGGTGTAGAGCTTCCTGCCGATGTTGGGCAGCTCGACGGCCACATTCCGCGCGGGATCGCGGATCAGGCCTTTCGGGTCGTTGCCGTCGGCCAGCGCATCGAGGTCGGCGAACAGGCGCTTGCGCAGCATGGCGATGCCGCGGTCGCTCGCCCCGAGGTTTTCCCGGGTGCGGTCGGCGATCCTCCCCTGCCCGACCCAGGCGACGATGTCCTGGTTGATGACGTGGCTGGTGATCCAGCGCCCGGCCGGGTCGCGGATCGGCGAGGTCCACGAGGGAATCGTCCTCTGCTCGTAGGGCTCGGCTTCCCTGGGAACGCGGATGAACGACCAGGTGACCGAGAGCAGGTTCTCGCCGTCCACCGGCACGCGCCATTCGAAATGCTCGCCGAGGAAGAAACCGTTCGGCCACAGGCACACGCGCCCCACCGTCCACAGCGGATCGCTTTCGTCCGAGCCCTCGCGCACGCGTTTGTAGACGAATCCGTGCTCGAACTCCTCGAATCCGAGCTTGAGGTGCGTCGCCGCGTAGGGGCCGGTACGGCCCGAGAGCCGGACCTTCCAGTTGTCGTGCATCCACTCGAAGTGCACCGGGTCGATCGAGTTCTCCTGGGCCTGCAGCCAGTTGCACGGCACCTCCGCGAAGACGATCTGGACGAAGCCGTTCTTCCACGAGAAAGGTTCCCAGTCGGGCAGGAGCGGCGCGGGTCGTGGACCGAGGTAGGCCCAGAGCAATCCGGCCTTCGCCTGTACCGCGTAGGCGGCGATGCGGATTTTTTTCTTGAGACGTCCCTGCGGGTCGAATTTCTCCTCGAAGGGCTGCGCGATGCAGCGCCCGCCTTCGTCGTAGGTCCAGCCGTGATAATGGCAGCGCAGCCCGCAGTACTCGACGAAGCCGCAGGCGAGGTCGGCCGCGCGGTGCCTGCAATGGCGTCCGATGAGGCCGTAGGTCCCGGAGAGGTCGCGGTAGAGGACCAGGTCCTCGCCCATCAGGCGCACCGGCTTGACCGGGTGCTTGTCCAGCTCGCTCACCGCCGCGACCGGCTGCCAGTAGCGGCGCAGGAGCTCGCCCATCGGCGTGCCCGGGCCGACCTCGGTCAGGGTGCGGTTTTTTTCGGCGCTCAGCATTCGCGCCTATTCTACTTTCGCCGCGAAAACGTCGGCGCCCGGACCGTATACCCCCCGAACCTGCATCCGCTTCTCAGAAGTAGTACCGGGCGTGGAACTCCAGCTTTCGCGAATTCTGCTTCTCGCCGAAGTCGGTGGAGCCGCCGCCGTGGAGAAAGAAGGCTCTGAGGCGCAGCTCGACGTTGTTGATTCCGGTGTAGGTGAATTCCGGAGCGACCTGGTAGCTGCGGTCCTGGAGATTCATCATCGCGGCAATCGCGGGCGAGAAGTAGACGATGCCGAGCGCATCCTTCTGCTGTGCCCTGAAATAGACGTATTCCCGGCCCGGGGCGGGCCTGCCGTAGCCGCCCTGGCCGAGCGAGAGCGCCCTCTGCAGGAGCGCGCTGTTCCCGGTCGCGAACGCCGTATCGACGAGCCGATAGAACAGGTCGGCTTCGGCGGTCGAGTATCCGGTGCCGTTGCGGTAGTACTCGGCGATGTAAGTGGTTTCGCCCGCCGTGAGGTAGCGCAGGCCCGCGAGCCAGCTCGTCGCGTCGCGGGTGTCCGCGGTCACCTGTCCGCTCGCGTCGGTTACCGGCCTCGGGAATTTCAGGATGCGCACCCATTCTCCGTGGATCTCGAAGTTCGACACGAGGTTGCGCGAGAAATCCACGCCGTAGCGCGCCGGGCGGCTTCCCTTGCCCTGCCAGGCGAAATCGATGTCGGTGTCGCGGTAGAGGAGGTAGAGCTTCGCCGCGGGATTCCAATGGCCGCTTTCGCCGAAATCGCCGTTCAGGTTCTCCCCTACCGGCAGCAGCACCGGCGTGAAGGCGATCGTCTGCAGGTCCCCGCCGGGACTCGAGATCCAGTCGGCGTCCGCCATCACGAAGCCTTCCCGGGCGAGCTGCGGATCGTTTGCGTCTTTCGGCCGCTCGACGAAGCCGATCGGGTTCCAGGCATAGCCCTTGCCCCACTTGAGCGCCCGCTTTCCGGCTTCCGCCGTGAAACCCGGGCTGGGACGGATCGAGTAAGCCGCCTCGAAGAAGCTGTTGTCGCGATCGTGCGCCAGCTGATCGCGCTGCACGTCGGAGTTGGTGCGGAAGTCGAAGGTGCCGATGCCGTAGCGCAGCTTGCCCGCGAGCTGCAGGGTCCCGGCGCTGCGGTCGAGGGTCTCCCGCTGCGGCTGGCCGAAATAGGCGAGCTGGTAGAACGCCCCGTCGCGGTTGAGCGCGAAGTGCTCCTGCCTGAGCTGGAGGTAGCCGTTCAGCTCGAACGGCTTCTTCTCGAACTCCGCGGCGTCGAAGCTGAATTCCTCGGCCTGCGGCGAGCGCGCGAACAGGAGCGCCAGCAGCCACCATGGCCGCAGTCTCCGCGCCGGGTTCATTTGCGCAGCTCTTGTACCCGCGGCAGGTAGTTGAGCGTGAAGATCTCGTCGGAGGGGCTCGCCTTCCTGAGGCCCGACCACAGCATCACCGACTTGTAGCCTTTCTGCAGCGGGCTGTCGGTTTCGATCGTCGCCGGGCGCTTGATGCCGCCGCCGAAATCCTTGATGTCCTTGAAGCGCAGCGTCTTGATGAGCAGGCCGCTCGCCGCGTACGCCTCGATCGTGAGCGGCAGCAGCAGGGGCTTGTCGACCCGCATCTTGAGCCGGTCGTAGGCCACTTCGCCGGTCTTCGCCTTGAGCGAGAGCAGATACGCGTCCTTTTGCTCTTCGGCCGTTTCCACGTTGTACTCCGCGGTGTAATCGATGCGCAGGATGTCGGCGTTGTTGAAGATGCTGCCCGTCACCGACTGCAGGCTGGTGATGCGTATCGGCCGGCCCACGTCGGGCATGTACAGCCACATGTTCTCCGCCAGGCGCAGCGTCGCGCGGCCCTTGTCGCCGGGGGGCGCGAGGAACAGCGCCACGACCTTGTCGCTGCCCTTCTTCAGCGTGTAGAGGACGTACTCCTTCCTGCCGCCATCGGGCTGGATGTCGATCAGCTTGCGGTAGGCCTCGTAGGATTCGGGCTCGAGGTTGCGGTCGACTTTCCGCAGGATCTCGTTGCCGTCGAGCGCGGCGGCGGGCAGCGTGACGAAGAACAGGGCGAGCAGCCATCGGTTCATTGCGGCACCTTTCGATCAGACATGGCCGAGCGCGCGCACCGGGTCCATGCGCGAAGCCTTCCACGCGGGCTGGAGGCTCGCGAGCAGCGCCATGAGCACCACCATGCCGGCGATGACCGCGACGTCCC
>JBATEB010000208.1:0-21896 GCA_049663805.1 Burkholderiales bacterium
GGTCCACGGCCGGGTCCAGCTTCACCTTCTGCGCGTGGACCACGAGGATCGCCTCGCGGCCGCGCACGTCGGGCAGGTCCAGCACGATCTGGCGGTCGAAGCGGCCGGGGCGCAGCAGCGCCGGGTCGAGCACGTCCGGGCGGTTGGTCGCGGCGATGACGATCACGCCGGTGGTCCCCTCGAATCCGTCCATTTCGACCAGCAGCTGGTTCAAGGTCTGTTCGCGCTCGTCATTCCCGCCGCCCAGGCCCGCGCCCCTCTGCCGGCCCACGGCGTCGATTTCGTCGATGAACACGATGCAGGGGGCGTGTTTCTTCGCCTGGTCGAACATGTCCCGCACGCGCGCCGCGCCGACACCGACGAACATCTCGACGAAATCCGAACCCGAAATCGAGAAGAACGGCACCTTGGCCTCGCCCGCGATCGCGCGTGCGAGCAGCGTCTTGCCCGTGCCGGGATTGCCCACCATCAGCACGCCCTTGGGTATTCGCCCGCCGAGCTTCTGGAACTTCGCGGGATCGCGCAGGAAATCGACCAGCTCCGACACCTCCTCCTTCGCCTCCTCGCAGCCGGCGACATCGGCGAAGGTGATGCTGTTGTTCGATTCGTCGATCATTCTCGCCCGGGACTTCCCGAAGGAGAAGGCCCCGCCGCGCCCGCCGCCCTGCATCTGGCGCATGAAGAAGATCCACACCCCGATGAGAAGCAGCATCGGAAACCACGAAACGAAGATATTCATCAGGAGCGAGGGTTCATCCTCGGGCTTGGCTTCGATCTTCACCCCGTATTTGAGCAGATCGGACACGAGCCAGATGTCTCCCGGGGAGTAACTGGTCACGCGCTTGCCGTCGTTGGTGGTCGCTTTCAGCACGCGGCCCTCGATCAGCACCTTGGCGATGCGACCGGACTTCACCTCCTCGATGAACTGCGAATACTCCATCGCCGCCTGCACGGCCTGGCGCGTGTTGAACTGGTTGAACACCGTCATCAGGACGAGCCCGATGACGAGCCAGATCACGAGGTTCTTGAAGAGGTTATTCAACGTGCTTCCTTTCCCGCAAGCAGACGCATGCCGTTCATTCTAAGCCCAAGTGAGACTCAGGGACCAGTGCCGCCCTTAAGTGTCCTACCCAACAGATACATCTCCCGGGAATCCCCGCGCGAGGCGCCGGGTTTTCGCGAGGCAACGGCGACGAAAACCCCGCGCATTGCCGCGAGGAACCCGGAATAGCCGGCGCCCTGAAACGCCTTGACCAGGAACGCGCCCCGCGGTTTCAGGTGAACCCCGGCGAATTCGAGCGCCAATTCACATAGATGGATACTGCGGGCCTGGTCGGTTACGCTCACCCCGCTTAGGTTGGGGGCCATATCCGAAACCACAAGGTCCAGCTTCTTTCCGTCCAAGACGTCCTCAAGGCGCTTGAGCACCGCGCCTTCGCGGAAATCCCCGCGAACGATCGTGACTCCAGGTATCGGCGCAATTTCCAGAAGATCGACTGCGATGACGCGGCCGGACCGCCCGACGCGCTCGGCGAGGACCTGCGCCCAACCCCCGGGCGCGGCCCCGAGATCGACGACGTCCGCTCCGGGCCG
Source organism: Burkholderiales bacterium (assembly GCA_049663805.1). Classification (GTDB taxonomy): domain Bacteria; phylum Pseudomonadota; class Gammaproteobacteria; order Burkholderiales; family SG8-39; genus VBDM01. The sequence goes on from JBATEB010000208.1 coordinate 1,594, forward strand.
CGCGAGCCCGTCGCGCTTTGCGATTTCGAGCAGCTTAAAGGCCGAACGCGAGCGGTAGCCCTGCGCCTTCGCCCGGTGAACATAGGGATCGTTCACATGGCGCGTGAGCCACGCCCTGCTGGATTTGCTGCGGGCCATTCCCTAGCGCCGTGGCGCGCACGTGCCCGATGCTATTCGTACCGCACTTCGAGCACCTCATACTTGCGCACACCGCCCGGGGTCTGCACCTCGACTTCGTCCCCGGCGTATTTCCCGATCAGCGCCCGCGCGATCGGCGAGCTGATGGAGATCTTGCCTTTCTTGAGGTCGGCTTCGTCGTCTCCGACGATCTGGTAAGTCACCGATTCACCTGCCTTCGATTCCTCGAGCTCGACGGTGGCGCCGAACACGCAACGCCCGTCCGCGTCGACCCCTTTCGGGTCGATCACCTGCGCGTTGGCGAGCTTCGCCTCGATTTCCTTGATCCTGCCCTCGATGAAGCTCTGGCGTTCCTTGGCGGCGTCGTACTCGGCATTCTCCGAGAGGTCTCCGTGGGTGCGCGCCTCCGCGATCGCGGTGATCGCGTTCGGCCGCTCGATCGTTTTCAAACGATGGAGCTCCTGTCGCAACAGCTCGGCACCGGTCGTCGTCAGCGGTATCGTGCTCATGCCTGTATCAGAAAAAGCCTCGCACGGCGCCCTGAGCGCCGAACCGCGGCATGGGTTATTCAGAACCGGAGAATTCGTGGAAGGCGATCTAATGTGACCACTTTTCCAGCCATTTTGCAATAGGCACGCCCGAACGCAGGCCGGCGTGCAGCTCCTGCAGCGAATACGGTACCAGGAACCTCGCCTGGCGCATGCCCTCGCATGCCGCCCGCGCGCCGGCGACGGTCGTATAGTACGTGACGCGGTGCTGCACGGCACTGGTGCGGATCGAGCGGGAATCGGAGACGGCGCTGCGCTTCTCCTCCACCGTGTTCACGACCAGGCTCACTTCGCCGTTCTTGATCATGTCGACGATATGCGGCCGGCCTTCGGCGACCTTGTTGACCGCGGTCACCGCGATCCCGTGGGTCGACAACACCGCGGCCGTGCCGCGGGTGGCGATCAGTCCGAAGCCCAGCTTGAGCAGCTCGCGGGCAACCTGCACGACCGCCAGTTTGTCGCCGTCGCGCACGCTGATGAACGCCGTTCCGGCTTCGGGGAGTCTGGCGCCGGCGGCGAGCTGCGATTTGACGAAGGCCTCACCGAAGCTCCTCCCCACGCCCATCACCTCGCCGGTCGACTTCATCTCGGGGCCGAGAATGGTATCGACGCCCGGAAACTTGACGAACGGGAAAACGGCCTCCTTCACCGAGAAATACGACGGAACCACCTCGGCCAGAATGCCCTGCTGCGCGAGGGTCTTTCCCACCATGCAGCGCGCCGCAATCTTGGCGAGCGGCACGCCGGTCGCCTTGCCGACGAAGGGCACCGTCCGCGAAGCGCGCGGATTGACTTCGAGCACGTAGACGACATCGCGTTGCCCGTTTTTCTGAATCGCGAACTGCACGTTCATCAGGCCGACTACGCCGAGGGCCCGCGCGAGCTCGACGGTCTGCCTGCGCAACTCGCGCTCGACTTCGGGAGACAGAGAATGCGGCGGCAACGAGCAGGCCGAATCTCCGGAGTGCACCCCGGCCTGCTCGATGTGCTCCATGACACCGCCGATCACGACGCTCTTGCCGTCGCTGACCGCATCGACATCCACTTCGGTCGCATCGCTCAGGAAGCGGTCGAGCAGCACCGGCGAATCGTTGGAAACCTTGACCGCCTCGCGCATGTAGCGCTCGAGGTCCTTCGGCTCGTGCACGATTTCCATGGCGCGCCCCCCGAGCACGTAACTCGGACGCACGACCAGCGGATAGCCGATCTGTTCCGCCAGGCGCAGCGCGTCGGGCTCGGTGCGCGCGGTCCGGTTCGGCGCCTGGAGCAGCCCCAGGCGGTTCAGAAGCTGCTGGAACCGCTCGCGGTCCTCCGCCATGTCGATCATGTCGGGCGTCGTGCCGATGATCGGCACACCGTTCGCTTCCAGATCCCGGGCGAGTTTCAGGGGCGTTTGCCCGCCGAACTGCACGATCACCCCAAACGGCTTTTCCTTGTCGACGATCTCGAGAACGTCCTCGAGCGTCAGCGGTTCGAAATACAGGCGGTCCGAGGTGTCGTAATCGGTCGAGACCGTTTCCGGATTGCAGTTGACCATGATGGTCTCGAAGCCGTCCTCGCGCAGGGCGAGCGATGCGTGGACGCAGCAATAGTCGAACTCGATCCCCTGTCCGATGCGGTTCGGCCCGCCGCCGAGCACGATCACCTTCTTCCGGCCGGTCGGCAGGGCCTCGCATTCGTCCTCGTACGTCGAGTACATGTACGCCGTGCGCGTGGCGAATTCCGCCGCGCAGGTATCGACCCGCTTGTAGACCGGGCGGATGCCCAGGCGCCGCCGCGCCGCCCGGACCTCGCCCTCGGTTGCGTTGAAGAGATACGCGAGCCGCCTGTCCGAGAACCCCTTGCGCTTGAGACCGCGCAGGGTGTTCGCGTCGATGTCAGCGAGCCGCCTGTCGTCGAGTTCCATCTCCAGATCCACGATCTCCCGGATCTGCGTGAGAAACCAGGGATCGATATGCGTCAGTTGATGTACCTCCTCCAGGGTGAACCCGTTTTCGAAAGCGTCGCCCACGTACCAGATGCGCTCGGGCCCGGGCTCTCCGAGCTCTTTCTCGAGTTTCTCCCGGTCGGTGGTCTTCTGATTGAGGCCGTCGACGCCGACTTCGAGTCCTCTCAATGCCTTCTGAAAGGATTCCTGGAAAGTTCTGCCGATCGCCATGACTTCGCCCACCGACTTCATCTGCGTGGTGAGCCGATCGTTCGCCTGGGGGAACTTCTCGAATGCGAAGCGCGGTACCTTGGTGACGATGTAATCGATGGTCGGCTCGAATGAAGCCGGCGTGGCCCCGCCGGTGATCTCGTTCCTCAGCTCATCCAGCGTGTAGCCCACGGCCAGTTTTGCGGCGACCTTGGCGATCGGAAACCCGGTCGCCTTCGAAGCCAGGGCGGAGGAGCGCGACACGCGCGGATTCATCTCGATCACCAGCATGCGCCCGTCCCTGGGGTTGACCGCGAACTGCACGTTCGAGCCGCCGGTGTCGACACCGATCTCGCGCAGCACCGCGATCGCGGCGTCGCGCATGATCTGGTATTCCTTGTCGGTCAGCGTCTGGGCGGGAGCCACGGTGATCGAGTCCCCGGTGTGCACGCCCATCGCGTCGAGGTTCTCGATCGAGCAGACGATGATGCAGTTATCGGCGCGGTCGCGGACGACCTCCATCTCGAATTCCTTCCAGCCGATGACCGACTCCTCGATCAGCAGCTCGTGCGTCGGCGAAGCCTCCAACCCGCGTTCGCAGATCGCCACGAATTCCTCGCGGTTGTAGGCGATGCCTCCGCCCGAACCTCCGAGCGTGAAGGACGGACGAATCACCACCGGAAAGCCGATCGCCATCTGAACCTGGAGCGCCTCCTCCATCGAGTGGGCGGGTGCCGAGCGCGGACACGCAAGACCGATCCTCGCCATGGCGCGCTTGAATTTCTCGCGATCCTCGGCCTTGTCGATCGCCTCGCTGCTGGCGCCGATCATTTCGACCTTGTACTTTTCCAGCACGCCGGTTCGCGCCAGATCGAGCGCGCAGTTGAGCCCGGTCTGGCCGCCCATGGTGGGGAGCAGCGCATCGGGGCGTTCCCGCGCGATGATCGTCTCGATCATCTGCCGGTTGACGGGCTCGATGTAGGTGACATCGGCCATCTCCGGGTCGGTCATGATGGTCGCGGGGTTCGAGTTGACCAGGATGACCTTGTAGCCCTCCGAACGCAGCGCCTTGCAGGCCTGCGCCCCGGAGTAGTCGAATTCGCACGCCTGGCCGATGACGATCGGTCCCGCCCCGATGATGAGAATGCTCCTGATGTCGGTGCGCTTAGGCACGCGCGCGTTCCTCCATCAGCTTCGCGAAGCGATCGAACAGGTAACCGATGTCGTGCGGCCCGGGACTCGCTTCGGGATGGCCCTGAAAGCAGAATGCCGGCCGGTCGGTGCGCGCAAGACCTTGCAGGCTGCCGTCGAACAGGGACACGTGGGTCGGCCTGAGGTTGGCGGGGAGCGTGTCCGGATCGACGGTAAATCCGTGGTTCTGGCTGGTGATGACCACCGCTCCGCTGTCGAGGTCCTTCACGGGGTGGTTGGCGCCGTGATGGCCGAATTTCATTTTCAGGGTCCGGGCTCCGGACGCGAGCCCCATGAGCTGATGGCCCAGGCAGATCCCGAAAACCGGAATCCCCGTGTCGATGATTTCGCGGATCGCCCGGATGGCGTAGTCGCAGGGCTCGGGATCGCCGGGGCCGTTGGAGAGGAACACGCCGTCGGGCCCGAGTGCGAGCGCCTCCCGCGCGGGCGTCTGCGCCGGAAGCACCGTCACACGGCAACCGCGATCGACGAGCATGCGAAGGATGTTGCGCTTGACTCCGTAGTCATACGCCACCACCCGATAGCGCGCCGCGCCGGCCGGCGCGAACCCTGCCCCCAGCCGCCAGCCCCCCTCCGACCAGTCGTAGGGCTTGGCCGTCGTGACGACTTTGGCCAGGTCCATCCCCGCGAGCCCGGGGAAGGCGCGCGCGGCTTCGAGAGCGGGCTTTTCCTCGTCGGAGCCGCCGAGAAGCGCGCCCGCCTGGGCGCCCTTTTCCCGCAGGATGCGCGTCAGGCGACGCGTGTCGATGCCGGCAATCGCGACCACCCGGTGGGCCTCGAGAAACTCCGCGAGGCCCCCTTGCGCGCGCCAACTCGAGACCGCCGGCGACAGGTCGCGGATCACCAGTCCTGCGGCCGAAACCCGCTCCGACTCCATGTCCGCGGGATTGGTGCCGGTGTTGCCTATGTGCGGATGCGTCAGGGTAACGATCTGCCGGCAATACGACGGGTCGGTGAGAATCTCCTGGTACCCGGTCATGGCGGTGTTGAAAACGACTTCCCCCGCGGTCACGCCCGTGGCGCCGATCGACGTACCCCGGAATACGGTGCCGTCGGCTAACGCGAGGAGGGCGGGCGGGGCGACGGGCACGGCGGCAGGCTCATGTGGGGCCAGACGTGCAGAGCGGGACCGGCTTTCGCCGGTCCCGCTCTGCACCGATGCAAAAGTATACCGTGATTCCCTCCGTCCCATCAAACTTTCTGGCTCATGGTGCCTTTGCCTCATGCCCCTCCCGGCGGCGCCGCCCGCTGAACCATGTCAGAATCACCGGTTCGATGGCCGCCCCTCTCCAGAAGGAAAAAGTGACCCGCTCGAGCGCCTCGGTCGCTGCCTTGTCCCCGGCGGAACTTCTTCCGCGAAGGATCTCGCTCCTGTACCGGCTGTCGGGAACCGACGTTCCCTACATCCTTCTGCCTTCGGCGATCGCGGCATTCGCCCTTTGGGGCTACATCAGCGACAGGCTGCTCATCGCCTGGCTGATCTGGCTGGTGCTGGCGAGCCTGGTGCGTATCGCCCTCAAGCGCGCCTACCAGTTGCGCCAGCCCGGACCCGAAGCGGCGGCCAGCTGGGAAGGTTTTTTCTGCCTCGCGAGCGCGTCGGTGGGGACCGTCTGGGGCCTGACGGTGATGCTGCTCTATCCGGAGAAAGCCCAGTTTCACGAAATCCTCCTTCCGTTTCTCATCGGCAGCGTCGCGATGGGGCTGCCTCCGGCGCTCGCCCCCAGCCCCAAGTCCTTCGCCTGCCTGATCGTTCCGATTTTTGCCCCCTTGATCGGCTTGCTTTTCTCTCAAGGCGGCGCATTCAATACCTCCGCCGGGATCCTGATCCTGGTGTTCTCCGCCGTTCTCCTGGCACTCTACCTGTCCTCCAACCGGACGCTCATCGAAACGCTGCGCTTCGGTCGGGAAAACGAGCTCTTGCTCGAGCAGATCAAAGAACAGAAGGAACGCCTGGACCTCGCGCTGCAGGCGGCCAATATCCTCATCTGGGACTGGGACGCGCGCAGAACCAGCGTTTTCCTGGACGGCAGCTGGGCGATTATCCTGAGGGTCGGCAAGGAAACCAGCGCCCTGACCCTGGACGAACTGGCGCAGAGGGTGCATCCGGACGATCTTCCCAGAGTGAAGCAGGCCCTGAGCGATTGCGTGAACGGCGGGCAGTCCGATTATGTGGCCGAGCATCGCGTCAAGACCCTCGCGGGAAGCTGGGTCTGGAGCAAGAGCCACGGAAGGGTGGTCGAGCGCGACGCGCGCGGCCGGCCGCTGCGCATGACCGGCGTCAACGTCGACATCGACGATATCAAGCGCGCCGAAGTCGAGGCGCTGATCGCCGTGCAGCGCGAAAAGGAATTGTCCGAGTTGAAATCAAAATTCGTCTCGACCGCCTCGCACGAGTTCCGCACGCCGCTTGCAACCATGCTATCGTCGGCGGAACTGCTAGAACATTACTCCGAAAACCTGAGCCGGGCGGAAAGAAACAACCTGCTGCAGACCATTCAGAGCGGCGCGAAGCGCATGAGCGAGATGATCGACGATGTGCTGGCCCTCGGTCGAGCCGAGTCCGGCGCGCTCAAGCTGAACCTCGGCCGATTGGACCTGCAGGAGCTCTGCAACAAGGTCGTGGCGGAGTTTCGCATCGGGCAGGGCAAGGAGCATCTCATCAGGGTGGTCGACCGATTCGACGTCCCGCAGGTGAACATGGACGAGCGGCTGCTGCGCCACATCCTGAACAACCTGCTGTCGAACGCGGTGAAATATTCCCAGCCCGGCAGCGAAGTCGTGTTTTCGCTCGCCAGGCGGGATGAGCGGGCGGTCATCGAGATCCAGGACCACGGGATCGGCATCCCCGAGGCCGATCAGCCGCGCTTGTTCGAGAGCTTCCAGCGGGCCTCCAACGTGGAGAACCGCCAGGGCACCGGCCTTGGCCTTGCGATCGTGAAGAAATGCGTCGAGCTCCACGGCGGCGAAATCAGCATGAGCAGCACCGTCGGTGCCGGAACCCGGTTCACTGTCGTGCTGCCTGTCCAGGCGAGCAAGCACCCGGTCGAGGCGGACTGATGGCCGAGGAACCCTCCAAGAAAATCCTCGTGATCGAGGACGAACCCAGCATCCGCAATAACATCATGCTGATGCTGAAGGTGGAACGCTACGCCGCGTCAGGGGCCGAAAACGGCCGCCTCGGTTTGGAGATGGCGCGCAGCGACCCGCCGGACCTGATTCTGTGCGACGTGATGATGCCGGAAATGGACGGCTTTGCCGTGCTCGAAGCGCTGCGAACCGAGCCGCGCCTTGCCGACGTTCCCTTCATTTTCCTGACGGCGCTCGACGACCGCACCAGCATGCGCCGGGGCATGAACCTGGGAGCGGACGACTACCTCCCGAAGCCGTTCACCCGCAATGAGCTGATGGAAGCGGTCAACAGCCGCCTGCGGAAACACGAGAGCCTGACCCAGGCGCTTACGGCACGACTCATCCCCGAGCACGCCGATCTCGAGCTGAAGTTCCGCGACAAGATCTCCGGCAGCGACGCCGCCGCGCCGCAGGCGACCCATGCCGGCGACCTCACCGGGAGGATCGGTAAGGCCACGGTACTGTTCTCCGACATCCGCGGCTTCACCACGTATTCGGAGCGACTCACCAGCGACGAGATCGCCGAGCTGCTCAACGCCTACCTCCAGATAGCCTGCGCTCCGGTCATCCGCTGTGGGGGCCTGATCATGAAATTCATCGGCGACGGCATCATGGCGCTGTTCGAGGCCCGCGAGGGCGAAGGCGGCGAGTCGCATGCTCGTCGGGCCGTGCGCGCCGGTCTCGCGATGCAGCTCACCGCCCTCGATTTTCGCGACTGGATCAGGCAGCACCACCCCACCAAGAGCCTCCCGGAGTTTTCCGTCGGGGTGGGCATCCACAGCGGTGAGGTGCTGCTCTGCAACGTCGGGGCGCCCGGCCGGGGCGAGCTCACCGCCGTCGGCGACACCGTCAACATCGCCTCCCGCCTGGAGGGTCAGACCAAGGAACTCGGCTGGGCGGTGATCGCCAGCGAGGCCACGGTCAAGGCCGCCCATCCGGCGGTCGTCGTGGGGGCGCGGCAAACCGTTCAGCTGCGGGGCCGAACCCAGCTCACCGAGGCATTCGAGATCATCGGCATCGCTTCGGGCGGCGATGACGATGCCTCGGTCCAGATTCCGGAGGATTTGCGCCTGGCGCTTTCAGCCAACGCTCGGGTCGCCGCCGGGGCGGCGAAGGCTGCCCTGGGAATCACCTTGCGCATGATCACCAGCGAGCTCGCGGCCAACCTGGGAGAGAAACAGCTGAGCGTCCAGGGTTACCGCGTCCTGTCGAGGATCGGTCACGGCGGATCCTCGATCGTTTACCTGGCGGAGCGCGAAAGCGACAAGCAACAGGTCGTCCTGAAGATCCTCAATGCCACTCCCGGGCTGGACGAGGCTTTGCTCCAGCGTTTCGTGCAGGAGTTCGACATCATCTCGTCGATCGATCACCCCAACGTGGTGAAAATTTTCGACCGCGGCTTCAGCGACCGGCGAGCCTACATCGCCATGGAGTATTTTCCGGGCGGCAGCCTGGCCGAAGTGATCGTCGGCGGCCTGAGCGCCCGGCAGGCCCTGTCGCTTCTCGCGCAGGCAGCAAGCGCCCTGCGCGAGATTCACACCCGCGGAATCATCCACCGCGACATCAAGCCGAGCAACCTGATGGCCCGCCCCGACGGCAGCATCGCCCTCGCCGATTTCGGCATTGCCAAGCGTCTCGGAAACGATTTCGGGCAGACCCGGCAGGGGGAGATTTACGGAACGCCCTACTACATTTCTCCCGAGCAGATCGAGGGCAATCCGGCGACGGAGCAGTCCGACATCTATGCCCTGGGAATCATCTTCCACGAGATGCTGACCGGCGAGCGTCCGTTCGAGGCCGAATCGGTGTCCGAGCTGATCGCAATGCACGTCAAAGCCACCCGGCCGAAGCTCCCGGAGCCCCTTGCCGAGTACCAGGCTCTGCTCGACCGCATGCTCGCCGTGGCCCCTCGCGATCGCTACAAGAATGCCGATGAACTGCTCGACGGAATCGACGGGGTCTGGACCCAGCAAGCCTTGCGGGCGATGAAAAATTCCTGACCCGGTTGCGGCGGACGCCGCCCTACCGCAACCCGAGCACGTCCTGCATGTCGTACAGGCCGCGATCCTTGCCCATCACCCAGCGCGCGGCGCGCAAGGCGCCCAGTGCGTAGGTCGCGCGGCTCCCCGAGCGCACCGTGATTTCCACGCGCTCGCCTTCACCGGCGAACATCACCGTGTGCTCTCCCACGATGTCGCCGCCGCGGATCGCGTGAAAGCCGATCTCCTTCGGTCCGCGCGCGCCGACCTCGCCCTTGCGGCCGTGCACCGCATTGTCCGAAAGATTCCTGCCGAGCGCGCGCGCCACGAACTCGCCGAAACGCAGCGCCGTCCCTGAGGGCGCATCGATCTTGTTCCGGTGGTGCGCCTCGACGATCTCGATGTCGTAGCCGTCGCCGAGCGCGCGCGCCGCCGTTTCGGCAAGCCTGAAAGCGACGTTCACCCCCACCGACATGCTCGGGGCGAGGACGATCGCTATCCTCTCCCCCGCGGCGGCGACGCGCTCGATCTGCGGCGGGGAAAGGCCCGTGGTACCGATTACCATGCGCAACCCCGTCCTCAGGCAGGCTTCGACGTGTGCGAGCGTAGCCTCGGGCCGCGTGAAGTCGATCATGCAGTCGGCCCGGTTTTCGGCCGCGAATGCGGTTCCGATTTTCACTCCGCAGGGATGCCCGACCAGCTCACCGGCGTCCTTGCCGAGCATCGGGCTTGCCGGCGCCTCGAGCGCCGCGGCGAGCTCCAGGTCGGTCGCCCCGATCACCGCTTCGATCAGGGTGCGGCCCATTCGACCTGCGGCACCGGCGATGACCAGCCTCACGGCTCGCCCTTTTCCGGCGCGGCGACGGCCGCGAGATCTCCGTCGATGCGCTTGAGCTTCCCTTCCTCGAAAAATACGGCGATGCGGCCATATTCCAACTCAGGGCTGTTGGCGCGCTGGCGCATGAAAACGTAGTCCCAACGCTCGTCGTGGAAAATATCGTTCACCAGGGGCGTCCCGAGGACGAACCGGACCTGATCGCGCGTCAAACCGGGCTTCAAGCGCGCGACCATGTCCCGGGTGACGTAGTTCCCCTGCTGAATTTCCATCCGGTAAGGGGTAAGCTTGGGCGCCAGCTCGCAGCCTGCGATCCAGGACGCCAGGAACAAGACCAGCGCACGCGACACGATTGGAGTGTCTTTCCACGGCGATAAACGCTTATCATAACGGAAACAAGCACCCGTTCCGCGGTCATTCTCCGTAACCATGCACGACTTGAAGACGATAGGTCTGAAGGCCACCGGCCCCCGGCTGCGCATTCTCAAGCTCTTTGAAAGCAGCAAGGTGCGCCATCTCGCCGCCGAGGATGTTTACCGCGTCCTCATGGGCGAGGGATTGGACATCGGCCTGGCCACGGTCTATCGGGTCCTGACCCAGTTCGAACACGCCGGGATCCTGCAGCGCCACCATTTCGAGTCGGGGAAAGCGGTATTCGAGCTGAACGAGGGCTCCCACCACGATCACCTCGTTTGCATGCAGTGTGGCCGCGTCGAGGAATTCTACGATGCCGAAATCGAAAAGCGGCAGACTCGAGTGGCGACCGAGCGCGGTTTCGCGATCCGGGAGCATTCGCTGCACCTGTACGCCGACTGCACCAAGCCGAATTGTCCCCACCGGAGGAGCCCGGAGACCGGGCGAGAGTAGATACGAACACGATCCTCGATGTCCGCCGGGATCGCCCTCCTCCGGGGTTCTGAACCGCAAAAAAGACATGAATTTGATTCTGTGGAGGCACGCGGACGCCGAGAACTCCAGTCCCGATTCGGGGCGAAAGCTGACCGAACGCGGGCGCGATCAGGCACAGCGGGTTGCCGCCTGGCTGAAACCCCGGCTGTCCGGCGACTGCAAGGTCATGGCGGGCCCCGCGGAACGGGCACAGCAGACCGCCGCCGCGCTGGGGGTTCCGTTCGCGACCTCGCCCTCGTTCGGCACCGACGCGGACGCAGCCGATATCCTGGCCGCCGCGCATGGGCGGGAGCATCCAGGAACGCTGGTGATCGTCGGTCACCAGCCGACCCTGGGCCGAGTCGCCGCCTTGCTGCTTTCGGGCAAGGAGTCGGACTGGAATATCCGCAAGGGAGCGCTGTGGTGGCTGCAGGACAATCACGGAGAGATCACCCTGCGCGCGGTCCTCGATCCCGACCTCGTATAGGCGAGAAGCAATCCCTCAACCCGGATCGATCCGAGGACTCATGAAACTCACGGGCAGGACGGCAATCGTTACCGGAGCGGGAAGGGGGATCGGCAAGGCCATGGCGGCCAGGCTCGCCGCCGACGGCGCCAGCATCGTCATCGCCGATCTCGAACAGTACGACGTCGCGGCCGCGGAATTGGCCAAATCGGGCACCCGGGCCCTGGGACTCAAGATCGACGTCTCTTCCGAATCCGACACTGCGTTCATGGCCGAGGAAACGTTCCGGACCTTCGGGCGTATCGACGTGCTGGTCAACTGTGCCGCAATGTTCGCAACGGTAAAGCTGGGGCCTTTCGAGGACATTCCCGTTGACGAATGGAGGCGCCTGCTCGATATCAACGTGCTGGGCGTCGCGCTGTGCTGCAAGGCGGTCGCGCCGAAGATGCGCAGCCGGAAGAGCGGTCGCATCATCAATCTCGCCTCGGGTGCCCCGCTGAAGGGTGTGCCCCACTTCCTGCACTACATCGCCAGCAAAGGCGCGGTGATCGCCATGACGCGTGGTCTCGCCCGCGAGCTGGGCAAGGACGGCATCACCGTGAACGCGATTGCCCCGGGACTGACCGTGTCGGAGGCGACCGCCGGGAGGCCCGAGCACCTTCGCACTCACGCCGAGAGCATCCGCAGCAGGGCGATCCAGCGCGAGGAGCATCCCGGCGATCTCGTGGGTGTCGTGAGTTTTCTTGCGAGCGACGACGCGGAGTTCATGACCGGCCAGACGCTGGTGGTCGACGGCGGCTCGGCGATGCTCTGAAGCGGCGTCCCCACCGTGGCGCGTTGCTAGCCCGCTCTTACCAGATATCCGACCAGCCAGATGAGTCCGACTCCCGCGGCGATCAGCACCACCTGCTGAGCCGTCGCCGGCAGCTCGGGGCGCCGGTGCAGCCCGGGAATCAGGTCGGCGACCGCGACGTAGATCATGCTGGCCGCCGCGAGCGCGAGTATCGTCCCGATCCATTCCTGCGCTCCCTGCAGCGCGAAATACGCGGCCAGGGCGCCGACCAGCATGGCGAGGCTCGAAAGCAGATTGAGTGTCAGCGCCGCGAGCTTGCTGTAGCCCGAATGCAGGAGAATGACGAAGTCGCCGATCTCCTGCGGAATTTCATGCGCGACGATCGCCGCCGCGGTCACCACGCCCAGCTCGGTGCTCTGCAGGAACGCCGCCGCGATCAGAATCCCGTCGACGAAATTGTGAAAGCCGTCGCCGATGATGATCATGAGGCCGCTGCGGCCGCGATCGCCCGGATCGGTGTGGTGATGCGCCTCGCAATCCTCGATGTGGCAGTGACGCCACAGAACGAGTTTTTCGAGGACGAAAAAACCGAGAATCCCGGCCAGAACGGTGGCGAACAGCGCCTGCAGATTCCCGGTGCTGGCGATTGCGTGCGGAAGGATCTCGAGGAATACCGCGCCGAGCAGGGAGCCTATCGCCAGACTCACCAGCGCCGGGACCCAGCTTGCCGGGGCCGACAAGGCGAACAACGCCGCGATCGCGATGCTGATCGCCCCGCCCGCAACGGTCGCCGCGGAGATCCATGCAAGCGTGGCCATTTCCCTACACTTTCTCCAGCCAGACGAGACTCGCCATTCTGCCGGTAATTCGATCGCGGCGATAAGAGAAAAAACGCTCCTCGCTCGCCGTGCAGAAGCCCCCGCCGTGTATTTCGGTCACGCCTGCGCGCTCGAGTCGCCTGCGCGCAAGTTCGCAGAGATCGGCGAGATACTTTCCGTCGCGCAGCGGGGCGAAGGCGCGCGCGGCGTCGGCATCCGCGCCGACGAAGGCGGCGCGAACGTCATCGCCGACCTCGTAGCGGAGCGGGCCGATTCCCGGCCCGATGTAGGCGACCAGATCCTGCGCTGGAACGCCCATCCGGCGCACCACGCTCCCGAGGATTCCACCCGCGAGCCCGCGCCACCCGGCGTGGGCGATCCCGACCGCCTTCCCGCCGCGGTCGGCAAGCAGCACCGGCAGGCAGTCGGCGGTCAGCACCGCGCACACCGTGCCCGCGACGCGCGTCACGGCGCCGTCGGCTTCGATCTCCGGCGCCGCCCGGGCCGCGTCGATCGCGACCGCGCCGTGCACCTGCCGCAGCCACACGGGCTCGGCGGGCAGAGAGGCCCTCAGGATGGCGCGGTTGCGCGCCACGTGGCGCGGGTCGTCGCCGGCCCGCTCGCCCAGATTGAGGGTGGCGAAGGCGCCCGGGCTCACTCCCCCCGCGCGGGTGGTAATGAGCGCGCGCACGCTCCGCGCAACCGGCCACTCGGGAGCGATCCATTCGGGGTGAGGCGGGCTTCTCACTCGAGCGAATCCAGCAGGGCGCGGAGATCCTCCGGGAAAGGCGCCTTGACCCGCGTGCGCTCGCCCGACCCCGGGTGGGCGAATTCGAGACGGATGGCGTGCAACGCCTGACGGCGAATCGGCCTTCGCAGCTTGCCCTCCTTCCTGCCGCGGTAGACCGGATCGCCGACGAGCGGATGCCCGAGCGCCTGCATGTGGACTCGGATCTGGTGCGTCCTTCCGGTGGCGAGGCTGCACTCGAGCACGGTGGCGTCGCGATAGCGCTTTGCCACCTTGTATCGCGTCAGGGCGGATTTTCCCGTTGGCACCACCGCCATGCGCGTGCGCCTGCGCGGGTCGCGTCCCAGCGGCGCGGCGACTTCCCCGTCGGTCCTGACGACGCCGTGGACCACGGCGAGGTAGTCGCGCCTGACCGTCCTCGCCTGGAGCTGCCGGACCAGGTCGGTCTGCGCCTGCAGCGTTTTCGCCACCATCAGCGCACCGCTCGTATCCTTGTCCAGACGGTGCACGATTCCCGCCCGCGGTATCGCCGACAGTTGCGGCAGGCGGTGCAGCAGGGCGTTGAGCAGCGTCCCCTGCCAATTGCCGCTGCCCGGATGAACCACGAGACCCGCCGGCTTGTTGATCACGAGAACGTCGTCGTCCTCGTACAGGACATCGAGCGCGATGCGCTCGGGACGGAATGCCGTCTCGACCGGATTGGGCTGCGGCAAGACTTCGACGCGCTCGCCGCCCCAGATTCTCTGCTTGGGCTTGGCGGATCGCGAATCGAGACGAACGTGTCCCTCCCTGAGCCATCTTTGAAGGCGACTGCGCGAATGTTCGGGGAACATCGCGGCAAGCGCCTTGTCGAGCCTCAGGCCGGCGAGCGCGTCGGGAACGCGCCGCTCGATGGTCTCCACGGTATAATTTCCCGGATAACCGGCGTCGTTCCCCATGAAACGTAGTGTAGCTTTATTCGCTTTGCTGCTCACCTTGCCGCTGGCGGCCTGTTCTCTGGTCGACAAGAACGATCCCGAGCGCGGCTGGTCCGCCGCCAGGCTCTACAGCGAAGCGAAGGAAGCGCTCGACGGGGGCCAGTACGATCTCGCCATCAAGCATTACGAAACGCTCGAGGCGCGGTTCCCTTACGGGGCCTACTCGCAGCAGGCGCAACTGGAAATCGCCTACGCCTATTACAAGCAGAACGAGCAGGCCCCCGCCGTCGCCGCGGCCGAGCGCTTCATCAAGCTTCATCCCAACCATCGCAACGTCGACTATGCGCACTATCTGAAGGGACTCGCCTACTTCAACGAGGACGAGGGCCTGCTCGGGAAGCTGTCGCGTCAGGACCGGACCGAGCGCGATCCGAAATCGGCGAGAGAATCCTTCGAAGCTTTCAAGGAACTGGTGAAGCGGTTTCCCGAGAGCAAATACGTGCCCGACTCGCTTGCGCGGATGAAATATCTCGTCAACGCACTGGCGTCCCACGAGATTCACGTGGCCCGCTACTACATGAAGCGCGGGGCATACGTCGCCGCGGCCAATCGTGCGCAGTACGCGCTCAAGACCTATCCGGAGGCGCCCGTCCGGGAGGAAGCGCTGCTCATCATGGTGCAGGCTTACGACGTGCTCGGCATGCCCCAGTTGCGCGACGACGCCGAGCGGGTGCTGCGGAAAAATTTCCCGGACGGGACGCGTCTCAAAGGCACGCTCAGTCAGCTCGGCCGGTGACGGCGGGAGCGCGGGCCTCCGCGGCACCGCCCGGCGGCTTTCCCGCCTCCGAGATGAATCGCAGAACCTCGTCCAGGTGTCTCGCCGGTTTCATCGGCGGAAGACTTGCGAGAATGCGCCGGCCGTACCCCTTCGAGAACAGCCTCGGGTCGCAGATCATCAGCACGCCCCGGTCGAACTCGTCCCGAATCAGCCTCCCCGCGCCCTGTTTCAGGGTGATGACGGCCTGGGGCAGTTGATACTCGAGGAACGGACTGCGGCCTTCCCGTTCGAGCGACTCCAGTCGCGCGGCGAGCACCGGATCGTCGGGGGGCGCGAAGGGCAGCTTGTCGATGACCACGAGCGACAAGGCCTCCCCGCGCACGTCGACTCCCTCCCAGAAGCTCGCGCTCCCGACCAGAACCGCGTTGCCCAGGCGGCGGAAGCGCTCGAGCAGCTCGCTGCGCGGGCCTTCGCCCTGAATCATCAGGGGCAACGCCAACCCTTCCCGCCGGAATTCTCCCCGCAGTATTTCGTGCGCCAGCCGCATCGCGCGCAGCGTCGTGAACAGGAGGAAGGCGCGCCCTCCGCTCGCCCGGATCAAAGGCAGCGCTGCCGCCACCACGGCGTGCGTGTGTTCGGGGCGGTTGGGATTCGGCAGGTCCCTCGGAATATAGAGCACGGCCCGGCCGGCGTAGTCGAAGGGGCTGTCCCAGCACGCCGTGCGCGCGTCATCGAGTCCCATTTCGCCGCGGTAATGGCGGAAATCTCCGCCGACCGCGAGCGTCGCCGAGGTGAAGATCCAGGCGCGCGGATGCCCATCGAGCTGCCTGCGGAACAGACCGGCGACCGAAAGCGGCGTCGCATTGAGGTGCAGGGAGTGCGCGAACACCTCGACCCAGCGGACCAGATCGGTTTGGCGTTCGTCGCGCCAGCGTTCGAGCAGGGCCCGGGCCGAGCTCGCGCGCTCCGCGCAGCGCGCGAGGCCCTCGTCCCGCTCGGCGACGGCGCCAAGTGCATCGGCCAGGCGCCCCAGCGCGGCGTCGAGCTCGGCGAGCGACTCCGGAAATCCCGGCTTCTTTCGAACCGCCGCCGCGGAGAAGCGCGCGCTCTCGCCGGACAGAACCAGCCGCAGGTCCCGGGCCGCCTTGTCGAGCGCCGCCGCCCGCTGCGGCGGCTCGCTCGCGTCGCGCGCGTGCAAGAGGGCCTCGGTGCGAACATCGCGCGCAAGCTCGGTAAGCTGCGCGGTGGACAGCGACTCGCCGAAAAACAGGCTTGCCGTCTGCGGCAGCTGGTGGGCTTCGTCGAATATCACCGTATTGCAGGCCGGCAGGAGTTCGGCCATCCCCTCGTCTTTGAGCATGACATCGGCGAAAAACAGGTGATGGTTCACCACCACCACGTCCGCGGCCAGGGCCTCGCGCCTCGCAGCCATCACGAAGCAGTCCCGAAACCGCGGGCAGGATTGCCCCAGGCAGTTTTCCCGGGTCGAGGTCGCCAGTCCCCATGCGGGAGCCTCCTCGGGCACATCGGCGAGCTCGCCCCGGTCCCCGCTGTGGGTGACGCGCGCAAAGCGCGCGATGCGGTGCAGGTCGGCCACGGTCTCGCGATTCGCCAGCCGGCCTTCCGAAAGATTCTGCTCGAGGTAGTAGTGGCACACGTAATTGGCGCGCCCCTTGAGCAAGGCCGCCGTTACCGGTACCTGGAGCGCCTTGCGCACGGTGGGCAGGTCGCGGCGGTAAAGCTGATCCTGCAGCGTCTTGGTGCCGGTGGAGATGATGAGCTTTCCCGCCGAGAGCAATGCCGGGACCAGATAAGCGAAAGTCTTGCCGGTGCCGGTACCCGCCTCGCAAACCAGCGCCGCGTTATCGCGGATCGCTGCGGCGACCTGCCGCGCCATTTCGAGCTGCTGCGAGCGCACGCGGTATTCGGGAATGGTCGCGGCGAGCGGGCCGTGACGGCCGAAAACGGCCGCGAGCCGCTCCCCCATCCCGTTCGGAATATCGGATTGCTTCAAGTTCGATCCGGACCCGGTGCCCGCTCTGCCGTGACTTTCGAGTCGATCTGCATAGTCGGTCGGGGCACTATAGGCTCCCAGGCCGGGTTCCTGGGCATATTCCGGTAAGAACGTACGAACCGAACTCCCGCCTACCTTTACAGCACGGGGTCGCATGGGCTAAGGTACTTCAATCATGCTGCGCAACTGCTTGTTTTTCTGCGCTTTGGTTCTTGCAGGATGCACCAGCGCCCCGCCTCGCACCCAGCCAGGACCCGCTCCAACCCCTGAGACGGTAATCCAGGCGCTCGCCGCTGCGGGAGTGCCCTATCACCGTGGCGGCGAGTCGCCCGCCACGGGGTTTGACTGCAGCGGCCTGGTCGCGCACGTCTTTCAGGAAGCCTACGGCATTCGCCTGCCGCACAACGCTCGGGCGCAAAGTCGCATGGGCAAACCGGTCAGCCCGAGCCGCCTCCAGGCGGGCGATCTGGTTTTCTATAACACCGAGCGGCCTTTTTCCCACGTCGGGATCTACCTCGGGGATCAGCGCTTCATCCACGCCCCCAGGCCGGGCGCATCGGTTCGGGTGGAGAACATGCGTTCCCGGTACTGGGAGAGGCGATTCGACGGGGCACGACGCATCGTTCCCGACCCGCGCTGATGTCCCGGGCCTCCGTAAGCAGTCCAGGCTTGACATCAATAATGAGAATCACTATCATTCTCGTCACTAACCTCCAGAAAGGAAAGCTCGTGACCAGACCCTCTTATTGGCTGAGCATGCTGTGTCTCTCGGGACTCCTGCTCTCCGCCCCCTCTTCCGCCCAGGAGCTGGCGTTCACCATCACGATCAAGGATCACCGGTTCGACCCCGCCGAGCTCACGGTACCCGCCGGCAAGAAGATCAAGCTGATCGTCAAGAACCTCGATCCGACCGCGGAAGAGTTCGAGAGCCACGACCTCAGGCTCGAAAAGGTCATTCCCGGCAAGAAAGAGGCGATCCTGATGGTCAGGCCGCTCAAGCCCGGTACCTACAAATTTGTCGGCGAGTTCAACGAAAAGACGGCACAGGGACGGATCGTCGCCAAATAGGCCTGGGGTCGCCATGCTCGCAACTGCCGTCATCGTCCTGCGCGAGGTCCTCGAGGCCGCCCTGGTCGTGAGCATCGTTCTCGCGGCCACCCGCGGCGTGCCCGGCAGGGGCGCCTGGGTCACCTACGGAATCGTCGGCGGAACACTGGGCGCGCTGGCCGTCGCCGCCTTTGCCGACCGACTCGCCGCCGCCGCGTCGGGCCTGGGCCAGGAAATCTTCAACGCCTCGGTCCTGTTCCTCGCGGTCGCGATGCTGGCCTGGCACAACGTGTGGATGACGCGTCACGGCCGCGAGATGGCGGGAAACCTGAGCTCGGTCGGCGCGGCGGTGCGGCTGGGCACCCGCCCCCTGTACGCCATTTCGGTCGTGGTGATGATGGCCGTGCTGCGCGAGGGTTCGGAACTCGTCCTGTTCCTGCACGGTATCGCCTCGGCCGGACCGGGACAATCGACCGGGCTCACAGCCGGATTCGCGCTCGGCCTGGTGGCCGGGATCGCCCTTTCCCTGGCGATGTACTTCGGTCTGGTGCGGATCCCCGCCAAGCGCCTGTTCACGGTGACCGGGTGGCTCATCCTGCTGCTCGCCGCCGGCATGGCCGCCCAGGCCGCCGCCTATCTGGTGCAGGCGGATATCCTCCCGCCGCTGGGCGAAACCATCTGGGACACTTCGAAGCTGCTGCCGGACAACAGCATCATCGGAAAGCTGATGCACACGCTGGTCGGCTACACGGCGCGACCCTACGGGATCCAGCTCGGTTTCTACGCCTTCACGCTGGTCGCGATTCTCGTCCTGATGAGGCTCTTCGCCAAGGACCCGCGGGCGCGTCCCGGTCAATCGGCGGCATAGCTCATCGGCCGCTCAGCCGGCCTGCAATTCGAAGATCACCGGAACGTCCACGGTGAACTCTCGCCCGCTGAGGGCCGGCGGGATTCGGGCGAGGGATTTCCCTTTTTTCACCATGTCGAGCGCCTGATCGTCGAGGACAGCGTATCGGCTCGACGTCTTGATGGTGGCGTTTCTTATCGTGCCGTTGGCATCGATCACCAGCCGAATCTCGACCCGCCCCTGCCAGCCGCGGTCCACGGCCTGCAGCGGATAGCGCCGGTAGCGCCTTGCCGCATCGATCAGGGCGAGCCGATATTTCTCGAGCAGACCGGCGTCCGGGCCATTGGCCGGAAGTCTTTCGGCGACCGTCCCGGCGCCGGGTTCGGGCTCGCGCGCCGGAACCGTCGGCTGCGCAGAGGCGATCTCGCTCTGAGGGATGGGCACCGGCACGGGAGTGGTCATTTCTGCAGGCTGCGGAAGTACCGGACCAGACGAAGGTTGAGCCGGCACCGCGGAGGGTTCTTCGGGCCGTGCCGGTGGTATCGGCTCCTGCGGTCTCGCGGCAGGCTTTTCGAGCGACGGGGTGACCGGCACCGGCCTGGGTGCGAAAAACGCCGTCAGCACCCTGGCAGTGTCCGAAGGAGGGATCGTCCTCAGTTCCGGAAGCGCCAGCAGGGCGAGTGAGTGCAGCGCAACTGAAACACCGGCGCATGCCAGGAGCATCCGCAACTGCGCATCGTCGCGGAAAAGGGCTGCCGATCGGTAAGCCAGCGACATGGCGTGGAATATTACACCGATCGCCCGGGCGCCCCCGCCGGCGACCTCGATCGAGGCGCTTCATTCGCCCCGGAGACGAAGCGGAGGACCCGGGAGAAACGGCCACCGAGCCGCGGTGGCACTTCGCTCGGACGCCTCGGGAGGCCCGCGGGAGGAGGAAAGGTCCGGAGCCGGCGTCAGCCGCCGCTCGCCCGGCGCCGGGGCGGCGCCGCAACGCGCAACGGCGTAACGG
>JBATEB010000209.1:0-7537 GCA_049663805.1 Burkholderiales bacterium
CGGCGGATTCGAGGCCGCTCGGCCGGCGGAAGCGCATGCCGTGCACGGCGCCGTAACTGTCCAGGTCCACCGCCACGGGGGACAGCCCCTCGGCGAAGGCGATGCCTTCCTCGAGCGCCTTCTCCACCTCCTCGTGATTGAGCGTGTAGGAAGGGCTGTCGATCAGCCGGCGCCGGTAGGCGATGGTCACTCCCCCCCAGTGCCGGAGGAGCTCGACGATCCCGGGGGCGCGCCGCTCCCGTTCGGCGAGCGCGCGCTCCTGGCGGACGGCGCGCGCGTGGGCGAGAAACTCCTCCGCGATCTCGCGCTCCTGGTCGTCCCACTTCTCGCGCACCGCGTCCTCCCCGATCTCTGCGGCGAGCGCCTCGTAGCGCGTGAGGAACTTCTCCACCTGCACCAGGTAATAGGCGAGCGACTCGGTGGCGGTGTCGATCGCCGTCAGTCCGCCGCCGACCACGACGACCGGCAGGCGCAACTGCATGTTGGCGATCGAATCCGATTTCGCCGCGCCGGTGAGCTGCAGCGCCATGAGAAAGTCGGAGGCGGCGCGCACGCCGCGCGCGAGGCCGTTCGGAATGTCGAGCACCGTCGGCTTGCCCGCGCCCAGGGCGAGCGCGACGTGATCGAAGCCGAGCTCGAACGCGTCCTCGACGGTCAGCGTGCCGCCGAAGCGCACGCCGCCGAACAGCGCGAAGTCCTCGCGCCGCTCCAGGAGCAATCGCACCAGCTTGAGAAAGTTCTTGTCCCAGCGCACCGTGATGCCGTATTCGGCGACGCCGCCGAATCCGGCCATGACGCGTTCGTCGAGCGACTCGTACAGCGTCCGCACGTCGCGGATCGGCTCGAAGCCGGGCGCAGCGGGCCCGGTCCCGGGGCCGGTCCGGGAACCGTCGGGGTTGACCCCGGAGAGTCGCGGCGGCAGGGGTTCGATCTTGAGTCCATCGATGCCGACGACGGTATGACCGTCGTTGAGGAGGTAGTGGGCGAGCGTGAAGCCGGCCGGACCCATGCCGGCGACCAGAACCTTGCGCCCGGTCGCCGGCAGCGGCAAGGGCCTGCGGAAGTTGAGCGGGTTCCAGCGTGTCAGCAGCGAGTAGATCTCGAACCCCCAGGGCAGCTCGAGCAGGTCCTTCAAGGTGCGCGTCTCGGCCTGGGGAATGTCGACCGGGTCCTGCTTCTGGTAGATGCACGCCTTCATGCAGTCGTTGCAGATGCGGTGGCCGGTGGCGGCGACCGTGGGGTTGTCGATGACGATCACCGCGAGCGCCGACAGCGCGTTCCCCTGCGATTTCAGCGTGTGGAACTCCGAGATCTTTTCCTCCAGCGGGCAGCCGGCGAGCGTCACGCCGAAGGCGCTCTTCCTGAACGTCACCTTGTGCGGGGCCCCGGCGGGAGGTTTTTCCTTCAGACCCTTCGAGCAGGAATCCTTGCCCTGGTTGTGGCAGAAGATGCAGTAATGGACCTGGTCGAGCGCGCCGACCAGGTCGGCGCCGGGATCGGTCAGGGTGAAACCGCTGCGCCTGCGAATGTGCTCGGGCTTGATGGTGTAGGTCGTGACGCCTTCGTGTTCGCTTTTCCGCGCATGAACCAGCAGATTCTGCGGATCGGTCCTGGCCGGCGTCTTGAACAGGACGCCCGGGCTCACGTGCTCGCGGCCTTGGGGCGTGTGCAGCGCCCAGGCGGCGTACTTCATCGCCGCGTCGAGCGGCGCCGCGTGCCGGGTCTCGTCGGCCAGCCAGTCGGTGACTTTGAGCGCGAAGGTCAGCTCGTCGAAGCGTCCGCCGAAGCGCTTCTTCAAATCGGCTTCGAGCGCGGCCCCGTCGAGCCTTGCGGCCGCCTCGGGCTTGATTTTGTTGGCCGCGCGGCGCTGGACGAACTGCCGTTTGATCGTATACAGAGGAGCGAGCTCGTGGTGGCGCGCGGCGAGCGCGCGGAACTCGGCCTCGATGCCGAACAGCGCTGCGAGGAAATCGTCCAGATGAGGCGCGATTTCCAGGATCAGCGCCGATTCGGACCCGGCGTCCAGACCTTCGGGTGTTTCGCGCGCGGCGCGCAATCGCGGCCCGAGCGAGGCGTCCGCGGCTTCGAGAAAGCGGAGAAAAGCGGCGTCCAACCTGACGAGCCCGTCGCGCCGGTGCAGATCGGCGAAGGACAGGCCGTGGCCAAGGTTCAGCATCCCGCTCCTAGCGCTCCAGGTGCCGGAGCTTGTCCTTGACGTCCTTCCACTGATCGGCGTCGTCCGGGCCCGGCTTGGTATCGGTGATGACGGGCCAGAGCTTGGTCAGTTCCGCGTTCAGGGCGGTGAACTTCTTCTGGTCCCCGGGGAGGTCCTCCTCGGGGTAGATGGCGTTGACCGGGCACTCCGGAATGCACACGGCGCAATCGATGCATTCGTCGGGATCAATCACCAGCATGTTCGGCCCCTCGTGAAAGCAGTCGACGGGGCAGACATCGACGCAGTCGGTGTACTTGCACTTGATGCAGCTTTCGGTCACCACATGGGTCATCGTTCCGATCCTTGCTCGGCGGCGGCGAGGCCGGGGGCCCGCCGCGCAAAGTGGAAAATTATAAGGCCTTCGCCCTCCCGCTCGAAAGGACCGCTTGATGGCCGCGGGCGATTTGCTCATGCCCCGGCCCCCGTTGCGCTAGAATCCGGTTCCGCCGGATGCGGCGATGCCGCCCGAGGGGTGGCCGCGGTTCGGCGCACGGCGGAACTTGGGTCGAGCCGCTTCGGTCTGAAGCGGGGCGGGTATTGAAAGTTTCCGGGTGTCGCCCTCAACCGGCGCGCAGGATCGGCTGGAGAAGTGGAATGATCAAGGTGGAGCACCTGGGCAAGTCCTTCGGACCCAAGCGGGCCGTCGACGAGGTGTCGTTTGAAGTCGGCAAAGGCGAAGTCCTGGGGTTTCTCGGCCCCAACGGCGCGGGCAAATCGACGACCATGCGCATGATTACCGGCTTCATTCCGCCCAGCACGGGCACGATCTCGGTGTGCGGCATCGACGTTCTCGAGAACCCGCTCGAGGTCAAGCGCCGCATCGGCTATTTGCCGGAGGCCGCCCCTTCGTATGCCGACATGTCGGTGCTGTCCTTCCTGCGGTTTGCCGCCGAGATGCGCGGCCTGCGCGGCGAGGGCCGGCGCAGCGCGGTACGCCGGGTGGTCGAGCTGTGTCACCTCGAGCACGTGCTCGGCCAGACCATCGAAACGCTTTCCAAGGGTTTTCGCCACCGCACCTGCCTCGCGCAGGCGCTGATCCACGATCCGGACGTGCTGATTCTGGACGAGCCCACCGACGGGCTCGACCCGAACCAGAAGCACGAAGTGCGCACGCTGATACGCCGCATGGGGGAGAGCAAGGCGATCATCTTCTCGACCCATATCCTCGAGGAGGTCGAGGCCGCCTGCACCCGGGCGATCATCATCGACGCCGGCCGCATCGTCGCCAACGGTACGCCCCAGGAGCTCAAGTCCCGCGCGCCGAGCGGAAAGCTGGAGGATTTCTTCCGCTCGATCACGCGCTCCGATGTCGTCGAGGCGACGGCATGAAGAATCCCTGGGCGGCGGTCCGGACCGTCGCGAAGCGCGAGCTCGCGGCGTATTTCGAATCGCCCGTGGCCTACGTGTTCCTGGTGATCTTTCTCCTGCTCGCCGGGTTCTTCACTTTCACTTTCGGCGGATTTTTCGAACGCGGCGAAGCCTCGCTCGCGGCCCTGTTCAACTGGATGCCGTGGCTGTTCCTGTTCCTGGTGCCGGCGGTGGGCATGCGGTTGTGGTCCGAGGAGCGGCGCCTGGGGACGATCGAGCTGCTGCTGACGCTGCCGGTGGCGACCTGGCAGGCGATCCTCGGCAAGTTCCTGGCGTCCTGGGGGTTTCTCGTCATCGCGCTGGCGCTGACCTTCCCGATTGCCGTGACGGTCAACGTGCTCGGCGACCCGGACAACGGCGTGATCGCTTGCGGCTATCTCGGCGCCGCCCTGCTCGCCGGGACGTATCTGGCGATCACCTGCATGACTTCGGCGCTTACCCGCAACCAGGTCATCGCCTTCGTGCTGGCGGTGGTGCTGTGCCTGCTGCTCGTTCTGGTGGGCTTCTCGCCGGTCACGGACCTGCTCGCCCGCTGGGCGAGCCCGTGGCTGGTCGAGGCGGTGACCCGGTTCTCGGTCCTGAGCCACTACGACGGCCTGCAGAAGGGCGTGCTCGATTCGCGCGACCTGCTGTATTTCCTCTCGGTGATGGCCTTCACCCTGTTCGCGACCGGGGTCATCCTCCGCAGTCATCGGGCGGGTTAGGGGCCTGCGATGCGGAAGAAAACCGAAAACCTCCTCTATTCCGCCGGCGGACTGGTCGCGGCATTCCTCATCCTGGTGCTCCTCAACCTGGTGCTGGGCGCGGCGAGGGCTCGAATCGATTTCACCCAGGGAAAGCTCTACACGCTCTCCGAGGGCACGCGCGCGGTTCTGGGCAGCCTCGAGTCCCCGGTCAAGATCCGTCTGTACTTCACGCGGGGCGACAACAGCGTGCCTCTGCCCATCAAGGCCTACGGGCGCCGGGTCGAGGATCTGCTGGCGCAGTTCCGCCAGGCCGGGGGAGGCAAGGTGCTGATCGAGAAGCTCGACCCCGAGCCGGACTCGGATGCCGAGGATTCGGCCACCCTCGAGGGCCTGGAAGCCCAGCTTCTGCCCTCGGGCGACAAGTTCTACCTCGGCCTCTCCGTCAGTTACGCCGACCGGAAAGTGCCGCTGCCGGCGCTCGCGCTCGATCGCGAGCCCTTGCTCGAATACGACCTGACCCGCGCGATCGCGCGCGCCACCGTCACCGCGAAGCCGGTGATCGGGGTCATGAGCGCTCTGCCGGTCTTCGGCATGCCGCCCAGTCCGATGACGGGCGGCCGGCCGATGGAACCGCAGGTGTTCGTGAGCGAACTCAGGCGCGACTACGACGTGAAGCGCGTCGGCCTGGACACGGACAGGATCGAAGACGACATCAAGGTGCTGGTGGTGATCCACCCGCGCGGCATCAGCGAGCGCGCGCAGTACGCGCTCGACCAGTTCGTTCTGCGCGGCGGCAAGCTCATCGCCTTCCTCGACCCGAGCGCTTATTTCGACCAGATGGGGGCGATGTCGGGGATGGGCAGCGGCACCCCGTCGTCGCTGGAAAAACTGACGAAGGCCTGGGGACTGGGATTCGACCCGGGCAAGGTGGTGATCGACATGCGCTACGTCACCGGCGCGGGGGCGCGGACCCTGCCGACTCTGCTCTCACTCAACGACGCCGCGTTCGATCCGGGTGACATCACCACCGCGCGGCTCGGGTCCCTGCTGATGCCGTTCGCGGGCGTTTTCACCGGAAAGCCCGCGCAGGGGCTGAGCGAAAGGGTGCTGATAAGGACTTCGCCGTATTCGCAGCTGGTCGATTCCTTCGCCGCGATGACGCAGGGCGAGGGGGCGGTCCGCGAGTTCAAGCCCTCCGGGACCGAGTACCCGCTTGCCGTTCGCCTGACGGGAAAGTTCAGGACGGCGTTCCCCGAAGGCGCGCCGAAGGCGGACGACAAGGCCGGCAAGGGCGCGGCTGCGGCCAAGACCGCCGCGGCCCAGGCCGCGGACGCGGGGCTCAAGGAGTCCGCGGCGGAAAACGCCGTCGTGCTGGTCGGGGACAGCGATTTCATCAACGACGGCGCTGCGGTGCAGATCCAGGAGATTTTCGGGCAGAGGATCGTGGTGCCGCGCAACGGCAACATCGCCTTCGCGCAGGCCCTGGTCGACCAGTTCGCCGGCGATCCGGCCCTGATCAAGCTGCGCGGCCGCGCCAGCGCGGCGCGGCCTTTCACCGTCATCCGCGACATGGAGGCGAAAGCGCAGCAGGCCTATCTGGGGAAGATCAGGCAGCTGGAGAATAACCTGACGCAGACCCAGGAAAAGCTCACGGCGCTGCAAAAGGGAAGGGGAACCGCGGCGGGAGCGATCCTCTCCGCCGAGCAGCAGACGGAGCTCGAGAACTTCCGTCGCAAGGCGGCCGGGACGCGACTCGAGCTGAAGGAAGTGCGGCGCGAGCTGCGCGCCGACAGCGAAGCGCTCCAGTTCTGGACCAAGGTGCTGAACATCGCGCTGATGCCGCTCCTGGTCACGATCGCGGGCATCGCGCTCGCGCTCCTCCGCCGCCGCAGGACCCCCGCGATATGAACCGCAAGCAGGCGCTGATCGCGTTCGGGCTGCTCGCCATTCTCGCGCTCGCGGGAGCGGCGGTCGTCGTGTCGGAGCGCTCGAGCTGGGGCCCCGCCGATTCGCGCGCCGGCCGCAAAGTCGCCCCGGGATTGCGCATCAGCGATGTCGCCGAAATCGCCATACGGGACGCCGCCGGGGAGATCCACCTCGTTCGCGGCAAGGTGGAGTGGACCGTCGCGGAGCGCGCCGGATTCGAGGCCGACACCAATCGGGTCGCGGGGCTCCTGGTGAAGCTCGCCGAGCTGAAGATCGTCCAGAGCGAGCCCCTGCCCGGGGACCAGCGCGCGCGTTTCGACCTCGTCGTGCCCGAAGGAAAGGATGCCGCGAGGCCAGGAACGCTGCTCGAATTGAAGGACGCCAAAGGCGGCACGCTCGCCCGCCTGCTGCTCGGCAAGAAAGTCCTGAAAGGCGGCGCTCCCGCCTCGAACGCGCCGGGCGAGGCGGAAGCGAGCGGACGGTACCTCACGGCGGGTGGCGACGGCGGCACGCTGCTGGCGGTCGCCGAGCCGCTCGCCGAGGTCGAATCCAGGCCGGACCTGTGGCTCTCGAAGGACCTCGTCCGCGCCGAGGGCGCGAAATCGATCGCCTCCTCCCGGGACGGCAAGCCGCGCTGGAGGGTGACGCGCGAGAGCGAATCGGCGGACTGGAAATTCTCCGGATCGGGGCAGAAGCCCGATCTCCAGAAGGCGACCGACCTCGCGAGCTCCATGGGATGGATAAACCTGGTCGATGTCGTGGCCGATCCCCTGAGAGTCGATACCGGGCTCGATCACGCGGTCGTCGTCACCGCTGAAACCTTCGACGGTTTGAGCTATACGCTGCGGATCGGCAGGCCGGCCGGCGACAATTACTACGTCAAGGTGGCCGTCGCCGGTGAACCTCGCAAGACCCGCACGCCGGCGAAGAACGAGAAGGCCGAAGACCGGGCGAAGGCCGACAAGGAATTCGAGGAGCGCCGCAAGAAGCTGGTCGAGCGGCTGGAGCGCGAGAGGAAGCTCGACCGCTGGGTGTACCTGGTCGCGAAGAACGCGATGGCTCCGCTGCTGCGCGACCGGCCCGGCCTCCTGCCGGAGAAGAAGACAGCGGCGAAGAAAGGCTGAAGGGCGGCAAGCCCGAGGAGATTTCCATGGAACTCAAAGGCGGCACATTCATCGTCACCGGCGGCGCCTCGGGCCTCGGCGAAGGCACGGTCAGGATGCTCGCCGAGGGCGGCGCGAATGTCGTGATCGCCGACCTTCAGGCCGACAAGGGCGAGGCGCTCGCGAAGCAACTCGGACAGAAAGCGCGATTCGTCAAATGCGACGTAACGAGCGAAGCC
>JBATEB010000210.1:0-2650 GCA_049663805.1 Burkholderiales bacterium
GCGGAGGGCTCGGCGAGACGCCCTGGACGCAGACGCTCGCGCTCGCCGAACCCTCCGGCGAGGCGAACCAGGGCCTGGGCGTGCTGTGGGCGCGCGACAAGATCGCGGCGCTCTCCGAGGCCGCGCGCGAAGGCGGGCCCGGGGAGGAGACCCGCGCGCGCATCATCGAGCTCGCGCTCGCGCACCACCTGGTGACGAAGTACACCAGTCTGGTCGCCATCGACCGCACCCCCGCGCGGCCGGCGGACCTGGATCTCGAGCTCGCGGCGCTGCCGACGAACCTCCCCGAGGGTCAGCGCTACGAGGCGATCTTCGGCCCGGCGCCGGCCGACGCAACGCTCGGCCGGCTGCCGCAGGGCGCGACCGACAGCCGCTTCCAATTGCTCACCGGCGCGCTGGCGCTCCTCCTCGCTTTTGTTCTCTTTCGGCGAATCGGGGGGCGCCAGCGTGGCTGGTCCGGGCAGGCATGAGGCCGTGCGCGAACGCGGGGGACGGGACCCCGACAAGGGCGTCGCCCGCGTTACGCAAGGCGAGCGGGCGTGCGTCCGCGGCACTGCGGCAAGTGACTGTAAGCATGCCTTTATTGCCGGGGTTGGCCGAGGGCACGCTTCTTGCGATATCCCGCTTCATGGCGATCAGATTCTCCTTTTTCGGTCCCCGCTCGCGCGATGAGGTCCCGCTTGGGATCGAGTCCGCATTGCCGGAGTTTCCGGGTCCCTCCAAGAAAGCGCAGCGGCCGGCGAAGAGCGGCTTCGCCACCCGGCTCCTGCTCGCGGTGGTCGTCCTGCTGGTGCTGCTCGGCGTGTGGCAACTCGGTCAGGGACTCTACCTCCATCTCAAGGCCCAGCTTGCGCAGGTGCTGGTGAGCCGGGCCTGGGACAGGACCCTCGCGGGCGAGCGCCAGGTGAAACCCTGGCCCTGGGCCGATACCTGGCCGGTCGCCCGCCTTTCCGTTCCCGGGCGCAACATCGATCTCTACGTTCTCGCCGGCGCGAACGGCCGCACCATCGCCTTCGGTCCGGGGTATCTCTTCGGCAGCGCGCTTCCCGGAGAAAACGGCAACAGCGTGATCGGCGGGCACCGCGACACGCACCTCGCTTTCCTGCGCGACGTCAAGCCCGGCAACGATCTCCTCGTCCAGCGCCCCGACGGCGCACGGCGCCTGTACCGCGTGCAGGCGGCCGAGGTGCTCGACGAGGGCGACACCTGGGTGACCCGGCAGGACGGCGGGACGCGCCTGACGCTCATTACCTGCTATCCCTTCGATGCGCTGCGCTCGGGCGGCCCGCTGCGCTACGTCGTCTTCGCGGACGCGCTCGACGCCAAGGGATAGGCAAGAACCCGCGGCGGCGGGTTCGCAGGCGCGGGGGTCCTCCTCCTCCCTCGCGATTGCGGACCCCGCCGCTTCGGTCCCCCCGGCGGGGGAATCGCCGGGCTACTCCGCCCGGATCCCCGCCGCGCGCACCACCCCACCCCACTGCTCGTATTCCTTCTTGAGGAACGCGAGGGCGCGTCCCGCGGGGCGATGAGGTAAGCTTGTGCCTCCCGCCCGCACGGCCCCGGCCCCCGGATTTGAAACGATCGATGGCTCTCGACATTTCCCAGGAACGGCTGCGCGCGCTCTCCCCCGACCTGCTCAAGCGGTTGAGGCGCGGGATCGAGAAGGAGTCGCTGCGCGTGCGCCCCGACGGCGCGCTCGCCCTCACGCCGCACCCCGTGGCGCTCGGCTCGGCGCTCAAGCACCCTTACATCACCACCGACTTCAGCGAATCGCTGATCGAGCTGATCACCGGCGTGCACCTGACCCCCGGGGACTGCCTGGAGCAGATGAAGCGCATCCACCAGTACGTCTACCGCAGGATCGGCGGGGAGCTGCTTTGGGGCGCGAGCATGCCCTGCACCCTTCCCGGGGAGGAGGCGATCCCGATCGCCCGCTACGGCAGCTCCAACGTCGGCCGCGCCAAGACCGTCTACCGCTACGGCCTTTCGCACCGTTACGGCAGGCGCATGCAGATGATCGCCGGGGTCCACTACAACTTCTCCCTGCCCGAATCGGCCTGGCCGCTGCCGGGCCTGGCGACGCCGAACGAGGGCTATTTCGCGCTCATCCGCAATTTCAGGCGGCACGGCTGGCTGCTCTACATCCTGTTCGGCGCCTCCCCCGCGGTGTGCTCGAGCTTCGTCGAGGGCCGCGAGCATGGGCTCCGCGAGCTCGTCCCGGGGACGTTCCATCTTCCGCACGCGACTTCGCTGCGCATGGGGCGACTGGGGTATCTGTCGGAGGCGCAGGATTCGCTCGTGGTGAGCTGCAACAGTCTGGAGAGCTATTCGGACTCGCTCCAGGACGCGCTCACCCGGCCCTACTCCCCCTACGAGGCGATCGGCCTGAAAGAGGGCGGCGAGTACAAGCAGCTCGCGACCAGCCTGCTGCAGATCGAGAACGAGTTCTACGCCTCGATCCGGCCCAAGCGCGTCATCCGCTCCGGGGAGCGGCCGCTGCACGCGTTGCGCGAGCGCGGCGTGCAATACGTCGAAGTGCGCGCGATGGACCTCGACCCGTTTGCGCCGCTGGGGATCGTCGAGGGCACGATGCGCTTCCTCGACGTTTTTCTCCTCCACTGCCTGCTCGCCGCGAGCCCGCCGGACTCCG
>JBATEB010000211.1:0-4663 GCA_049663805.1 Burkholderiales bacterium
CTCACCAACTACAGCGCGTACCACAAGAAGGTGAGGCGTGTGCAGATCCACCCGTACAAGTTCTTCTCGTTCGCCGACGAATGGTTCATTCCGGCGAACGAGCAGAAATGACAGGACCTTGTCCCGCGGTTCCCTTCTCGGGGAACCACGGGATACGAGGGAATGACGGCGCAGGCGCGGAACGGCGCCCGCCATGAAGCTCTCCACGATCGGGCCCGTCAGCCGCGTGCTCGCGCGCGAACTCGCGGTGACCGTGCTACTGCTGCTCGGGGTGAGCGTCGTGGTGTTCGCGATCCTCTATCTCGCGCCCGGGGATCCGCTCGGTGTCCTGCTCGAGGGGCAGCTGCCGCGTCCGGAGGCCGCGCTCGGCATGCGCGAGGCGATGGGCGTTCCCTCTACGTGGTACGGGCAGTATGCGGCGTGGTTCGGGAAGGTGCTCCAGGGGAACTTCGGCAGCTCGATCCGTACCGGCCTGCCGGTACTGCCCGAACTGGCCCGGGTAGGCGTCAACACGCTCTTCCTCACGCTCGGGTCGCTGGTCTTCACGACCCTGATCGCGGTGCCGATCGCGATCCACGCTGCCGCGCATGGCGACACTCCCGGGAACACGACGGCGACTATCGTCGCGTACCTATTCTCGGCGGTGCCGGTATTCTGGTTCGGCTACATCGTGGTCTACGTGTTCATCCATCAGTTCGGCCTGTTCCCGCTGATCTCGGGAACCGCAGGAAAGCAGGAGCACGCGTGGCTGTACTTCCTCGTGCCGATCTTCGTTCTCGGGACGGCGAGTGGAACGCTCTCGGAGGTGATCCGCCAGTTGCGCGAGGAATTGTCGCGGGTGCTGGCCGAGGACTACATCCGCACCGCGCGCGCCAAGGGCGCCCCGGTGTGGCGCCATGCGTTCAAGGAGGGTTTCCTGATTCCGGTGACCGAGATCATGAGCGCCAAGATCCCGTTCCTGCTCGGGGGCGCGGTGATCGTCGAGCAGGTGTTCAACTGGCCCGGCATGGGACGCATGGCGTGGCAGGCGGCGCAGGACCGCGACTTCCCGGTCATCATGGGCATCGCCCTGGTCGCCGCGGCATTCGTGCGCCTCGGCAACCTGTTGCAGCGCGTCGTCTTTACCGCAGTCGACCCGCGCGCGTCGCGGGAATAGGGCGGGGAGCGCGTGCGCCGCTACGTCCAGGCTCCCGGTCCCGTCGGCGAGTTCTCGGAGCTGCCGCTCGCGCGGCGCGCCGAGGCGCTGGACCTCGCCTACGTCGGCTTCGGTCTTCTGGTCGTGGCGCTGGTGCTCGCTTCGTACCTGCTCGGAGCGCTCGGCTGGCTGCCGCACGACCCGCGGGCGATCAACGTCGCGCTGATCAACGCGGGGCCGTTCACCCCCGGGCACCTGCTCGGCACGGACTTCCTCGGCCGCGACCTGCTGTCGCGGCTCATCCTCGGCATCCAGGCGTACTTCCTCCCCGGGTTGCTGGCGATCACGATTTCCATCGCCGGCGGGGCCGCTCTCGGCGTCCTGGCGGGCTATCGCGGCGGCTGGTCCGACACGCTCATCACCTACTTCGACAACCTGCTCGACTCCTTCCCCCGGCTGGTGCTGATCCTGCTCGTGATCGCCGCCTTCAAGCCCGACATCTACTACATCATGGTCGTGGTCGGCATCACCGGCATGCCGGTGACCGCCAACCTGATCGCCGGCAAGATCGCGTTTCTCCGGCGCAAGAGCTTCATCGAGGCCGCGCACGCACTCGGGCTGCCCGCGCGCACGGTCATTCTCAAGCACATCCTGTGGCTGAATTGCCGCGCGCTGCTCGTCATCCAGGCGACCCTCGGAATGGCCGAGGCCATCCTGGTCGAGACCAGCTTGAGCTACCTCGGCTTCGGCGTGCAGGAGCCCACGCCTTCGTGGGGCAACATGGTCCAGGCCGGGGCGAACTACTTCCTGCAGGGCCATTTCTGGCCCTCGACCGCGCCGGCGCTCGCGATCCTCGCGACCATCCTCGGATTCCAGCTGCTCGGCGACGGGCTCAACAACCTCCTCGAGGTCAGGCGGAGGAGATGATGGACGCGCCGCTCCTCGAGGTCGAGAACCTGCGCACCTACTTCCACTCGCGCGCCAAGCGCGCGTTCATCCGCTCGGTGGACGGCGTGAGCCTCGCCGTGGGGCGCGGCGAAACGCTCGGCATCGTGGGGGAGTCCGGCAGCGGCAAGACCGTTGCCGCGCTCTCGGTCGCGGGCCTGGTGACCGCCGCGCCGGGGGTGATCGGCGGCCGCGTCGAGCTGCACTCCCTGCGGATGCGGCGCAACCTGCTCGAGGGTCTGGAGCGCTACGTTCGCGTCGAGGAGCACGCCGGGCGCGTCGTGTCGGTGGAGAAGGACGAGCAGGGCTGGCGCAGGCACGCGGAAACGTTGATGAAAGGCGTGCGCGGCAAGGAGATCGCCATGATCTTCCAGAATCCGCGCTCGGCGCTCAATCCCTACTCCAGGATCGGCGCGCAGCTCGTGGAAACGGTCCGCCTGCACACGAGCTTCAAGGGTGGACGCGAGGCGAAGGAGCGCGCGCTGCACTGGCTCGAGCGCGTGCGCATCGATTCGCCCCGGCTGCGCTTCGACGGCTTCCCGTTCGGCATGTCCGGCGGCATGTGCCAGCGCGCCATGATCGCGATGGCACTCTGCGCCGAGCCCTCGCTGCTGATCGCCGACGAGCCCACCACGGGCCTGGACGCCACCATCCAGGCGCGCATCGTGGACCTGCTGGGTCAGCTCAAGGCCGAGACGGGCGTCGCGACGCTTCTCATCAGCCACGACATCAGCGTGATCCAGCGGCTGTCGGACCGGGTCGCGGTGATGTACGGGGGCACGGTGGTGGAGACCGGACGCTCGGCCGAAGTCCTCGGGGCGCAGGCAGGCGCGCGCCATCCGTATACGGCGGCGCTGCTCGCCTCGATCCCCGGCGCCGAGGCGATCCGCCGCAAGAGCTACCTGCAGGCGATCGAGGGCGAAGTGCTCGATACGATCGCCGTGCCGCGCGGCTGCCGCTTCTACGGGCGCTGCAATCGCGTCACCGAGGCGATTCGCGAGCACTGCGCCGGAGCCGAGCCGCCGCTCGCCGAGGTCGCCCCCGGCCACAAGCTGCGCTGCTGGCTGCACGCGAGCGCCGCGCCGGAGCCCCGGGCATGAGCAGGACCCTCCTCGAAGTCACCGATCTGCGCAAGCACTACAGCCAGCGTCGCGGCCTGTTCTCGGCGCTGACCGGGGAGGGGCGCGTCATCCCCGCGGTGGACGGGGTGAGTTTCTATCTCAGGGAGAACGAGACGGTCGGCCTGGTCGGCGAGTCCGGTTGCGGCAAGACCACGATCGGGCGCACGGTGCTGCGCCTGACCGACCCGAGCGGCGGGCGCATCGTGTTCGACGGACGCGACATCACGACCTTGAGCCGCGCCGAGCTGCGCCCGCTGCGGCGCGAGATGCAGATGATCTTCCAGGACCTGGACGCCGGGCTGAATCCGAAAATGCGCGTGCGCGCGATCCTGCGCGAGGCGCTCACCGTCCACGAGCGCCCGGGCGATGCCGAGATCGCGACGCGCATGCGCGAGCTGCTCGAGCAGGTGAGTCTCAAGGAGAGCAAGCTCGCGAACTATCCATCGGAACTGTCCGGGGGCGAGAAGCGCCGCGTGGGCATCGCGCGCGTGCTCGCGGTGCGGCCGCGCCTGATCGTCGCCGACGAGCCCACCAGCGCGCTCGATGTCTCGATCGAGGCGCAGGTCGTGAACCTCCTTCGCGACTTGCAGAAGAACCTCGGGCTCTCCTACCTCTTCATCTCGCACGACCTGCCGATCGTCGAGCTGGTCAGCCAGAAAGTCGCGGTGATGTACCTCGGGCGCATCGTCGAGATGGGTCTCGCCGACGACATCGCGCACGAGCCCCGCCACCCCTACACCCGCATCCTCTGGTCCTGGCGTGGCGGCAAGCCGGGCGCCGGGTTGAGACCGGGCGGCGCGGTGGGCGGGCAACGCGCCTGGGGCGTGTTCGACTTCGAGCAGCCCTCGCGCGGCTGCCGCTTCGCCCCGCGCTGCCCGCTGTATCAGGACAAGGGCCGCCCGGCCTCCTGCACCGACCCCGGCTCCGAACCGCAGCTGAGGGACGTCGGGCACGGGCACGTGGTGGCGTGTCATTTCGCATAGCGTGCCGAGGCAGGGCCGCGGGGATTTCGCTTCCCCGCGCAGGCCGGGAAGCGGACAATTCACCAGTTTCACTTGTCCTCAAGCACCGCTTCCAGGGGGGAATCCGAAACATGAAGTGGCTGAGATCCGTTTGGGCACGGCGGGCGGAAGGGTTCATGCGCCGAAGCCCGCCCGTGCGCAACGCCGAGCAGCTCGGCGAATTCCTCTCGCGGCATGCGGCGTTCATCGCTCAAAAGTGCGCCGACGACTATTGCCGCAACAAAGTCGGCCTGTCGCACTACGCGCTGGGCGAGGAGCAGGCCTACCGCGAGGCGCTGACGACTTGCCGCCAGGAAGGCTATGCGGCGATGCTCGCGGGGTTGGCGGCCGTGACCCAGCGCTTCATGCTCGAGGCGGGATTCGACGGCAAGCGGATCGAGGCGGCACTGGTCGGAGTGTGCAGGCGCGTCCTGGCGCGGCAGCCGACGCCGGCGCACGGG
>JBATEB010000212.1:0-1880 GCA_049663805.1 Burkholderiales bacterium
GGCGTTGTGTACGCCCCAATATGCCTGGGCGCCTGCCGTCCCGGCCGCTGCGTTGGGCAGCAGGCCCAGTTCGAAGCCTCCCACTGAAAAGCCGACATAGAACGGCTGATCGAAGTAGGGTTCCTGACCGAGAAATTTCGAATACCAGGATCTCGCCGCGGCAAGATCCGGGGCAGGATAGATCACGGTGCGCAGACCGAGCAACATGGAATCCTCCGATGGGCGGATCGATTTACTTCATCGAATGCAGACCGAACATGTTTCCTTCGGTGTCGACGGCAAGGGTGATGAATCCGTACTGGCCGATGGAAAACTTGGGCTTGTGAATACGTCCTCCCGCTTTCACGACGCGTGCTTCCTCGACCGAGCAGTCTTCGCTGGCGAAATATATCAAGGTGCTGTTGCCTCCCGAAGGCACGCCCGGCACCCTGACCAGGGCGCCGCTCGCGCCCGAAGCGTTCATCTCCATCGGAAACGCCCACATATCCATACCGGGACTGTTCAACTTCTGCAGTGTTCCCTGGAGCACCGACTCGTAGAATTTCTTCGCACGATCGAGGTCTTGCACGTAGATTTCGAACCAGAGAACGGGATTGCTTTTCATCGCGATTCTCCTTTCGAGTGCTTTTCCAGCACCTATCGTGAAGGTGCTGTACGGCGCGCCGCGGCCAGCTCCGTATGCCTAAGTCTATCAGCGACGGCTCCGCGTTGGAGTATGACCAGCAATGAACGTCGACCGCTGGATTCCCGCTTTCGCGGGAATGACGGCATCACACCACGTGATCCGGCGCCAGCTCGCACGGCTGGGCGCCGGTCTCGATCTGTACGGTCGCGTGATGCACGTGATGGCGCTCGCGCAGCTCCCTGCATATCTCCGCCGTAAACGTGTCGCCCGGATGCCCGCCGGGCATAACCAGGTGCACCGTTAGCGCAGTCTCGGTGGTGCTCATCGCCCAAATGTGCAGGTCGTGCACTTCAGTCACACCCGCTAGTCGCGAGAGGTAGCTCCGAACCTCGCGCGGGTCAATGTGTTCGGGCACTGCGTTCAGCGCCAAAGCGACCGAATCGCGCAGCAGGCCCCACGTGCTCCACACGATGGCCGCGGCGATGAGGAGCCCGGTCGCCGGATCGAGCCACAGCCAACCGGTGAAGAGAATCCCGATTCCCGCGACGACGACACCGAAAGACACCGCCGCATCTGCCGCGAGGTGCAGGAACGCGCCCCGCATGTTGAGATCGCGCCGCCGGTCGCGCGCGAACAGCATCGCGCTTGCCCCGTTGACGAGAATCCCGGCGAGAGCCACCCAGATCACCGTTCCGCCGGCGACGGGCGAAGGCGTCGCCAGGCGATTGATCGCCTCCCAGGCGATCCCGCCCGTCACCAGTAAGAGCAGCGCCGCGTTCAGCAGCGCGGCCAGGATCGAGGTGCTGCGCAGGCCGTAGGTGAACCGCTCTGAGGGCCCGCGCCTTGCCAAAGTGCTGGCGCCCCACGCCAGCGTCAGCGCCAGCACGTCGCCTAGGTTGTGCCCGGCATCGGCGAGCAGCGCCATCGAGTGGGCGAGCACGCCGTAGACCGCCTCGACCAGGACAAACCCCAGGTTGAGCGCGATGCCCACGGCAAATGCCCGGCCGGTATCGTAGGAATGCTGCGCGCCGTCGTGATCGTGCTGATGGGCATGCGCCATCGGAGAAGTGTAACCCCGCGCTTCACGCGGTGGCTTTCCGAACCGCGGCGACGGCCGACGCGTAACGCGCGTCCGACGAGAGCGGCTTTGGCGCCCGTCCGCGCATGCGCTCGGCGCGCGCGCCATCGAGGCCGGCCTTCAGGCCGTCGAGCGCCTCGGCCGCGGCCCGCGGCGCGTTGCACACCAGGACCATGT
>JBATEB010000213.1:0-11512 GCA_049663805.1 Burkholderiales bacterium
ACCCCGAGGGGGTCCCGGGAGTGTTCGACGCGATCCTCGCCAAGGCGCTCGCCAAGAAGGCGGAGGACCGTTACGCCAGCGCGCGCGAATTCGCCGCGGCCCTCGCCGGGGGCTTCGCCGGCCGCCGAGGTGAGGAAGCCAGTCCGGCCGAGGCGACTCTCCTTTCGACAATCGTCCATCGGGAACCGGCACGTCCGGACACGACTTTTCCGCCGCCGGGATGGGACGCGGCACCGCTGCGCGCGCTCGAGGAGCTGCTGGCACCCCATGTCGGCCCGATGGCGCGGGTGCTCGTCAGGAAATCGGCCAAGACGACCCGGGACCATCCGTCCCTCGTGCGCCTTCTCGCCGAGAGCATTCCATCCGAGAAAAACAGGGAAGCGTTCCTTGCGGCGGCTCTCGACAAGGCCTCCGGCGGGACCCGGGCCGAGGCAGCGCCGGACCGGTCCTCGCCCGGATCCGCGCGCGTGCCGATCGACGCGGTCGAGGTCGACAAGGCGGCCAACCGGCTCGCCGCCTACCTC
This sequence comes from Burkholderiales bacterium, assembly GCA_049663805.1. Classification (GTDB taxonomy): domain Bacteria; phylum Pseudomonadota; class Gammaproteobacteria; order Burkholderiales; family SG8-39; genus VBDM01. Next base: position 525 of record JBATEB010000213.1, read on the forward strand.
GGTCCGATCGCCAGGATCGTGGCGAAGAAAGCGGCGCCGCAGGCTCGCGACCTGAGGACGTTCTATCGGCAGCTCGCCGAAAACCTCGCCAACCCCGATGAGCGGGCCGAGTTCCTCAGGAGCTCCGGTTATGGCGAGTAGGGCCGGCGCTACCGGTAGAACACGTGCCGGCCGATCGTGGCGACCCGCCGCTTGCCCTTCGCCCAGCTCGGCTTGCTGTAGGTCGCGTGATAGAACAGGGCGCCCTGGAGCACGGGAGCCTCGCGCCGATAGTAGACCGCCTCCGCCGCTTTTCCGGCCCGCCGCCACTCCTCGCCCGCTGGCTGCGGCAGCGTGTCGAATTCCGTCCACGAAAAAGCGCCGACGTAGCGCTTGCGCAACGCATCCCAGTTCTTCTGATAGACCACGCCGCAGACCGTATCGGGGTAAAGGTTCGAGGCAAGGCGATTCATCGTGACTTCAGCCACCGCCAATTGTCCGGCCTCAGGTTCTCCGCGCGCCTCGAAATACACGTTCAGGGCAAGGCAGGTCAGGTTGCGCGTGTGTTCCCGATGCATGAACACCGAGTGCAGCGCGAACCCGAAGATCGTCACGATCAGGCCGGCGATGGCCGCGAAAATCAGGGGCCCCTTGTCCAGAACGTACCAGGAAACACGCACGCCCAGCCACCAGCGCGACACCGCCCAGGCGAATCGGGAGGCGAATCCGAAATCAAGCGGTCTGAAGTACATGGCGGCTAGTTTGCAGGCTCGTGTTTCCTTGTCAAGGTCGCAATCGCGCATCGAGTCGACACGCCGGCAAGTTGTGGAACAGCCCGGCGAATTGCAGCCCGTCTTCCCGGAGAGCGTGTTTCTGTTTCGACCGCCCGGAATCCGGCCGGTTCGGCCCGGCGATCACGAAACCATCCCTGGATCCCGGCGCGCACACCCCCATACCGTCCCTGGACGGCGCGCCTCCCCCAGGAGGAGGCGGGTTTTCGCGTCCCGGTGTGACGTAGTTAATAAGCGAACCTATGACTTTGGCATAGGCTGGGACCTGTTTCGGTAGGCTGCGGGCGCGCCGGTCATGAGAACCAACACCACGCTGGTCATCAACTCCAAGGGAGGGTCGGGGAAAACCACCCTCACGACCAACCTCGCGAGCTATTTCGCGGCAAACCACATCCCGACCACCATCATGGACTATGACCCGCAGGGGTCGAGCCTGAACTGGCTGCAGGTTCGAGGGCAGGTCGAGCGGGAAATCTACGGCGCCAACGCCGCCCCCGCAAAGGCGGGCCGCATCCGCAGCGTCGAAATGTTCGTCCCGGCCGACACCCAGCAATTGGTCATCGACGCGCCGGCCGGCGCTTCGGGCCTGCTGCTGCAGGAAATCCTGCGCAGGCCCGATAGCATCGTGGTACCGGTCGCGCCCTCGACGATCGACATCCACGCCACGGCCAACTTCATCAGGGAATTGCTCCTCGCCGGCCGGATACGGGCGCGCAACATCCGGCTCGCAGTCGTGGCGAACCGGGTGCGCAGCTCGATGCCGGTTTATCAGCCGCTGGAGCGGTTCCTCGGTTCGCTCGGAGTGCCGTTTCTCGCTCGCATCAGCGATTCGGACACCTACGTCAGGACCGCGGAAACGGGTCTGGGGATTTTCGAGATGGACGCGTCGGCGGAGGCGGAACGCCTGGAATTCCTGCCGATCATCGAATGGGTGATGCAGCGCAAGGTCCCCGAGGACGGTAAGGTCATCGAGATCTCCCGCCCGCGCTGGAGCCCCAGGGAACGGACACACCCCCCCCTCGCCTCCGGCCCGCAGAGCCTGAGCGGCCAGCCCTAGAGCGGGATCGCGAGCAGCGTATCCACGCTGCGGCTGTCCAGCACGACGATCTTTTCCTCGAATTGCGCCGCCCCGCCGTCGAGGCGGATGCGGTCGAGGTAGCGACCGGTCGCGAAGAGCACCGTCTCGCCCGTATGCATGATGCGGGCGACGTGAAAGTTCGAGATCGCGCGGACGGAATCGGATCCGACGCGCTCGACCAGCGTGGATGAAACCGAATGGCGGTAGACTGGCACCGCCGCCCTCACGATCGGCACGCCGGTGCTATTCTCCCTCGGTCGCGCACGGCAGCGCGCTTGACATCGCCGGCAAGAACCGCGCCGATCCGGGCGCCACCTTCTCGGCGATCCGGCGACTCGCCGGAACTTCGTCTGCAGGATAGAAGAGATGGAATCCAGAATAGCCCTTCCAGCACTCCAGAAAATGAAGCGCGACGGAAGGAAGATCGTCGGGGTGGTTGCCTGGGATTCCCAGATCGCACAGATCGCCGAGCGCGCCGGCGTCGATTTCATTTCCGTGGGCGATTCCGTCGGCTTGAACCTTTGGGGGCACGCGACCGACAGCGAAGTCACCGTGGACGAAATGCTGATTTGCTGCAAAGCCGTGCGCCGCGGCGCGAAGCGCGCCCTGGTGAGTTGTGATGTGCCGCATGGCCCGGTGCAGGCGGGCGCCGAGGCCGTGGTCGGCGCCGCCACGCGCTTTGCCCGAGAGGGTGGTGCCGATATGGTCAAGGTCCTGGGAGATCCCGGATTGGTGAGAGCCATCGTTCGTGCGGGGATCGCCGTCTTTGCCGAGTTTCACGGCGAAAATCGTCCGCTCGAGAAACTGGTGGAAGAGGCAAAGCGGCTGCAGGATGCCGGCGCCTCGGTCCTGGACTTCAGGCACTCCGGTCCCGTCGCCGGCGCGGCTGTCGTGCGCGCGGTTTCGATTCCGGTGATCGGCGGCCTAGGGGGCGGTCCGTGGCTCGATGGACGCGTGCGGCTGGCGCATACCGCCATTGGTTACGCGGCGAAGTGGATCGACGCCGGGACCGAGACCTACGCCAATACCGCCAAGCTCAGCCTCGATGCCTTTCGTTCCTTGATCGACGATGTGCGTTCGGGCCGGCAGATCAAGGGCGGCTGACGTGCCTACCGCGCTCATCGACGGCATCAAGACGCGCTACGAGGTGATCGGAGACGGGCCGCCGCTCCTGATGTACGCGCCCGCCGGGTTCGACGCGACCCTCGACAAGTGGCGGACGCAGGGCGTCTACGCACGCATCAAGCTGCTCGACCATCTGCCGAAGAAATACACGTGTATCGTTTTCGACCGGCGCGAATGCGGCCGGTCGGGCGGGCGGGTCGAGCGCATCACCTGGGCGCACTACGTCGCGCAGGGCAAAGGCCTGCTCGATCACCTCAAAATCGGGCGCGCCCACCTGCTCGGCGGCTGCATGGGCTGCTGCCCGGTCCTCGCCTTCGGCGTCGCTTATCCGGATGCCGTGCTCAGCATGATTCTGTATTGGCCCGTCGGCGGCGCCCGGTACCGCATCTCGACGCACCAGCGCTTCACCGATCATCTCGCCTACGTCGATCAGCACGGACTCGCCGGCGTGGTCGCGCTGGTCGAGCAGGAAGGCAAGCCCTTCAACGCCGAGCCGAGGGGCGGGCCCTGGGCCTCGGTGATCAGGAGCGACCGCGCCTTCGCCGATGCCTATGCGAAGCTGGATGTGAAAAAATACAGGAAACTCGTCGCCGATATGTGCCGCGCGCTCTTCGACCGGGATACGTCCCCGGGCACGGAGCCGGAGAACATGCTGAAAATGAACATTCCCGCGCTCATCATTCCGGGCCGCGACGCCTCACATGCCACTTCGGCCGCGAGGTATCTCGAGGAATGCCTGCCCCGCGCGGAGTACTGGGACGTTCCGCCCGATGCACAGACCGAGGAAACGGCGCCGGCGCGCCTGCTGGAATTCCTCGACCGGGCGAGCGCCGCCGCGCCTTAGTCCGGCCCGAGGCGAACGGCTCGCCCTACTCCCAGGCACGGTTATCGACGGTGTTCTCGTAGGTCGCGCCCGGCACCGTCATGTTCCACTTGACCGTCCAGTGGTAGGTATCGTCGAAACGCTCGCGCGTGTAGGGCTGCGGCGCGGCGTGCAGCAGGCGCCAGGTCTGCAGCTCGTGGGGCTCGAGCAGGCCGCCGGTCTCGCGGATGAAATAGTGGACGAAGGGCGTCGGGTCCTTCTCGATCAGCTCGACCGCCCTTGCCTGCGCGCGAAACATCTTCTTGAGCGTCGGTCCGTCGAGATCGTCTCCGGCCGCTTCGCTGCGGGTCGAGTGCGACTCGATCAGGACGCGCAGGCCCCACTTCTGCGCCACGCTGATCCAGGGTTCCATCACGCTCGCCGCCGCGACCGTTCCGTCGCGCACCGCCTCCAGCCGCTTGAGCATCGACCCGACGTTGGTCCGCATGACGTGTTTCGGATCGAGAAATCCTTCCATCATCTTCAGCGTGGTGAAGTCCGAGCCGTTGTTCGGCGTCACCGCGATCAGCTTGTTCTTGAGCATCTCGGGCTCATACACCTTCGAGTCGCGCGCGACGACGATGGCGAACTTCGACATCGAGGCGCCCAGCGCCACGATCTTGCGCCCGCGCAGTCCCTGGGTATTGGCCTCGACCGCACGCTTCATGATGCCCCATTCGCACATGCGGTACTGGTCGATGCCGCCCTCGTTATAGACCGAGTCGAGCGGGCGGTCGAAAACGGAATCGAACTGGACAAAGTGGGAGGTGGTGACCTGCGCCATGCCCGGCGTGGTCACGAAGTCGATGTCCAGGCCCTCGTCCTTGAAGAAACCCCTGTCGCGGGCGACCAGCACCGGCAGGTCGTGGACCGCGTTCATGGTCGCGACCTGGGGTTTCTTCGCGGTCGCGGGTTTCCGGGTCGTTTCCTGAACGGCCATGGCGACTCCTCCTCTTGATTTTCGGGATTCCGCCGGGCAGGCCAGCCACCGGACTGCAGCGGATCGCTCCCGATAATCCCCCCGCCCTCCCCCGGCTGTCAATGGATCAGCAGCATTCCCAGCCGATTCCCTCTTCCACGGCGAGCGCCTCCTTCAGCCAGGCGTAGGGCAGGTCGTCGCGGACCACCTCCGCCACCGGCTTGAACATCTTGAACTGGTGGCGCCGTTCCGCAATCCAGAACACCACGACCGTCTCGATCGGCGGGCAGCCCGGAAGCGGGCAGGCGATCTCCGAAACGGAGATGACCGCTTCGTGCGAGAGCCTGAAGCGCTCGCGCGTCCAGTCCGTTACCCGCTCGATGACCTGGAGGCGCTCGGGTCCCTTCTTGACGGGGGCAAACATTACCCTCAGCCTACCAGAATCCCTCGCCCCGCCGCGGCGTGCGCGATACATGAGAAAATCCTCCGATGGCACCTGGAACAAGCGCGCCATGACTGATCACTACGATGCCATCGTTGTCGGCACCGGCTTCGCCGGTTCATTCTTCTTGAAGCGATACCTGGAGCGCTCGTCGCCCACGGCACGCGTCCTGGTACTGGAACGCGGCAGGCGCGACAGCAAGGCGTGGCAATTGGAGAATCGCCGCACCTCGAGCCTGAACCCCGAAGAACTCTTCGTCAACAACAATCCGGAAAAGGAATGGCTGATAAGCCCGGGTTTCGGCGGAAATTCAAATACCTGGTGGGGTGGCGCCACGCGCATGATGCCCGGTGACTTCCAGCTGCAATCGCGCTATGGGGTAGGCACCGATTGGCCGTTGAGTTACGACGATCTGGAAACGTATTATGGAGAGGTCGAAGCCATCATGGCGGTTTCGGGTCCTGCCGACAGCCCCATGCCTCGCTCCCGTCCTTTCCCGCTGCGGCCGCATCGCTTTTCGGACCCTGACGCGTTGCTGAAAGAAGCCTTTCCGGACGGTTGGTTTCATCCGGCTACGACACGAGCCAGCGCGCCTACGGGGACTCGCGGTGTTTGCTGCGGCACCGGCACCTGCGAGCTGTGCCCGGTCGATGCGATTTTCTCGATCTATAACGGCCTGCGTCACCTCCATGCCGACCCTCGCGTCACGATGCGACTGCAAGCCGCGGTGGAAGAAGTGGAAACAACGGGCGATCTGGCGCGAGGAGTGAGATACACGAGCGACGGACAGTCGCGACGGGCGACCGCGGATCTGGTGGTACTGGCGGCAAGCGCCCTGTTCAACCCTCACATCCTGCTCCGCTCCGGCGTTACGCACGAGCTGTTGGGTAAACGCCTGCACGAACAAATGGCCGTGGATGTTTGCCTGAACCTGCGCGGCGTCAGAGGTTACAACGGCAGCAGCACAATTTCCGGTAACGGTTATATGTTCTATGAAGGCGAGCACCGCCGCCAACAAGCCGCTTGTCTGATCGAGACATGGAATTCGCCGTTCAATTACCAGCGCGCGGCCCTGCGCCCCGAGCGGGGCAGGTGGACGGAGCGCACTTACTTTCGTTTCATGTTTGACGATCTGCCGCGCGCCGATAATACGGTCACGGTAAACGCCGCCAATCCGCGCCTGGCCGAGGTGACCTTCAACGGCTACTCGGACTATGCGCAGCGCGGCATGAATCGCATTCCGGCAATGATCGATTCTCTGGCGAAAGCGCTCCCCATCGAAGATATAGAGAGTATCGAGTTAGCGCGCAGCACCTCGCATATTCAAGGCACCGCGGTGATGGGCAACGACCCCGCCACCAGCGTCGTCGACCGACACCTGATTCATCATCGGATTCGCAACCTTCTAGTGCTGGGCGCAAGCGCGTTTCCCACCGCAAGCCCGGCGTACCCAACCGTTACGCTCTCCGCCCTGTCGCTATGGGCGGCGGATCATCTGACCACAAGGAGTGCCTCAAGTGCTTAGACGCCGCCAATTCCTTGTCGCGGGCCTGGCCGGCCTCGCCGGTCTCACCGGTCTGGTGACATGGCGCTTCATCCGCAGCAGCGACGAAGACGCCATCATCGCGGTGCTGCGAAAACGACTCGATTATTTGCTGCTGGACGATAACGGTCTGCGTGCTTTCGCCGGGGATTTGGTTGCGCAAAAGACCATATCCGGCAACAAGCTGCGCATGCTCGATGTCGCGGGGCCCGTTTATACGCAGCTTTCTTTCGCCTCGTACAGAAACGCGCTGGCCCGCGCACTGCGACATGGTGAAGAACGCATCGTGACCCTCTATCTGCTGTCCAGCGATTTCTTCCCGACCGGCGCGGATGAAACCAGGACGGTTCGCTACGTCGGCTACTATGACCCCATCCGCTACCCTCGTCCGCCGTGCAGCAATCCTTTCTCCCGGCCGATCACGATTTAACACCGAAGTCGCTTCGGCCCTCCAGACGCCGCGTTGCAGGAAGAAAAAGCGCTATCCCGTCGCGAACGAACGCATAAGCTCCCGATGGCACATTCCGATCGTTTCCTCCTCGCCGGCGTCATGGGCTGGCCCATCATGCATTCGCGCTCGCCCATGCTGCACAACTACTGGTTCAAGCGGCACGGCCTCGCCGGCACCTACGTGCCGCTCGCGATCCGGCCCGAAGGCCTCGCGGCGGCGTTGCGCGCACTGCACCCCCTCGGCTTCGCCGGTTGCAACCTGACGATCCCGCACAAACAGGAAGCGATGAAAATCGTCGACGAGGTCGATGCGCTCGCGAGAAGCATCGGCGCGATCAGTTGCGTGGTGGTGAGGCCCGACGGCTCGCTGTTCGGCACCAACAACGACTGCTTCGGCTTCATCCACAACCTCAGGCAGGAGCAGCCCGGCTGGCGCGCCGACGCGGGGCCGGTCGCGGTGATCGGGGCGGGCGGAGGCTCGCGCGCGGTGTGCTACGGACTCGCACAGGAAGGGGCGAAAGAAATTCGTCTCGTCAACCGCACCTTTGCGCGCGCCAAGGGCATCGCCGACGCGTTCGGCGGCCCGATCCGGGCGCTGCCCTGGGAAGAACGCCACGCCGCGCTGGAGGGCGCGGCGCTGGTGGTCAACACCACCAGCTGCGGCATGGTCGGGCAGCCTGCCCTCGATCTCACGCTCGACAGGCTGCCCGGGAGTGCACTCGCCGCCGACATCATCTACATACCGCTCGAGACGCCGTTTCTCGCCGCGGCGCGCCGGCGCGGCAACCGCACGGTCAACGGCTTGGGGATGCTGCTCAACCAGGGCCGGCCGGCGTGGAAGGCGTGGTTCGGCATCGAGCCCGAGGTGACGGTGGAGTTGAGGGCGATGGTGGAGAAGACGATCTGACGGGCGGCAAGGTCCGGCCAACACGAAAGCGGAAGCCGATGAGCCGAACGGTGGCGACGCTGCTGATCCGTCTTTCCCGGCTTACGCCCTGACCGCCTGCTCCAGCAGCCATTTGCGGAACGCGGCGACGGCCGGACGTTCGGCAATGACCTCGGGACACACGAGGTAATAGGCCGATTGCGGCTTCAGTTCCACCTTGAACGGAGCCCACAGCCTGCCCGAGGCGATGTCGGCGTTGACCAGGGGTTTCAAGGCGAGCGCCACCCCGAGCTTCTGCGAGGCCGCCTCGAGCGACAGGATGTTCGAGGAAAAATGCGGCCCGCGGCCGCCGTCGACGCGGTCGGCGACCCCCGCCGCTTCCAGCCATTTCTGCCAGGCGTTGCCGTGAGCGACAAGATCCATGGCGTCGTCGTGCAGCAGCACGTGACGCGCGAGGTCCTCCGGCCGCGCCAGCGGCGGATCGCCGCGCGCGAGCTCCGGGTTCGCGACCGCGACGGTGGCAACGTCGAACAGGTAATCGGCGCGATGGCCGGGATAACTGCCGCCGCCGAGGTGGATCTCGACACCGGACAGGTCGTCTCTCAGGTCGAGATTTCCGATGAGCGTGGCGGAGTCGAGCGCACCGGCGTCGACCATCCTGCTCGAGCCGAAGACCCGCAATTCGATGCGCGGCTCGCGCTTGCTGAAATCGGCCAGGCGCGGCATCAGCCAGCGCGCGGTGAAAACCGGTGGTGCGGTAATCAGGAGCTCGGTCTCCTCGGCGCGCTCGCGGATCGTCTCGACCGCGGCGGCGAGCGACTCGAAGCCTTCGCGCAGTTTGGGCAGGCAGGCGCGCGCCGCCTCGGTGAGCTGCACGCCGCGCCCCGAGCGGCGGAACAGCTCGACGTCGAGATACTCCTCCAGGCTCTTGATCTGGTGGCTCACCGCCGCCTGGGTGATCGACAGCTCGTTCGCCGCCCCCTTGAAGGAGAGGTGGCGCGCGGCGGCCTCGAATACCCGCAGCGCATTCAGCGGGGGCAGGCGGTAGATCACGAACCGCAGCGGCAATGAGTCATGGGACGAGATGAGTCTTTCTTATGTGACAGGTGAGAATTCATCGTTTGTCCGCGCGCCTTCCCGGGACTATCTTCTACTGCGTGAAAGGAGCTGCAATGAAACCCCATACCGATCTTAGCTTTTCCGAATTGTACGCGGTGGAACGTGCCGCACGCACGGCCCGTGCACAGGAAGCGGCCCGCCTGATTCTCGCCGGCACGAGCGCACTCGGCCGATTTGCCAGGCGCGCCGCAGCCCGGCTCGCCGCGGCCGCACCGGTCGACAGCAAGGAGATAAGCCATGCGTAACACCCTGCGCACACCATTCTGGCGGGCGGCCTACCAATCGCTGCCGCCCACCGTGCGCGCCCGCTACCTCTCCCAATTGGAGAGCGCGGAGCGCCTGGAGTTCATGCTCGGCTCGATCATCGAAGCGATGTCCAGGGCGAAGGGCTTTCTGTCCGGCCTGTTCAACACGCCCGGCAAGCCGCGCTCAGTGCACTGATTGCCTCGCCGTCCGCGCGACTTTGAGGTTCCCTCCTCCTCCTCGGGTCGATTAGCGCGGGCGGCGAGCATCCGATAGTCCGGCGGGGCCCTCCCCAACCCCCCCCCCGGCCCCCATGCCGGTTCTCCCGATCCCGAGGGGAGCACATCGAGCGCGCGGCCGCGCCTCAATGGACCTACAATGTCCGCCCGACCGAGCGGGGACGCGCAGACCGATGAACCGAGTTGTGCCGGCCATCCGCCGCGCCCCCACCGACGCGGTGTCCGGGCGTGTTTTTTTTCAACGTGCCAACACCCTTTCCGCTGCCTTGATGCGCCGCCGCGGAGCGATTCTCGGTTTGTCGGTCACAACCCTCGTCGCGATTGCGCTCGTCGACCTCGCGACCGGCTACGAGCTCGCCCTGTCGCTCCTCTATGTCGGGCCCGTCGTGGCTTCCACCTGGGCATTCGGACTGCGCGCCGGCCTGGTGTTGTCGGTACTCGCGACGGCGGCCTGGCTCGTTACAGACGCCTTCGCCGAGCATCGCTACTCGCTTGAGATCTACCGTTACTGGGAAGGCGTCATTCGCCTTGCCACGTTCGCCCTGTTCGCGGTCATCGTCGACCAGTTGAAGCGCGCGCTTGCCCGGTCGGACGAGCGTTTGATCAAGGTGCTCGAAGGTCTGGACGCCGCGGTCTGCGTGATCGATCCGGCTACGGGCACTATCCTGTACCGCAATCGGCCATTCGATGCGGCATTCCCGGGAGAGGCGCGCGGCCATGCCGCGCAGCGCTTCCTTGAAGTCTCGGTCATGCTCGAGTCGGGCGACGAGACCGGCGAGGAACTGCAACTGGGGGAGCGGTGGTTCCTCGTTCGCGGCCGGTGGCTTAGCTGGACGGACGAGCGGCCGGTCCTGCTTCTCAGCGCAACCGACGTCACCGCGCGGCGCCATACCGAAGCGTTGAACCGCGACCAGGAAGCGCGGCTCCAGGCGACGGCGCGCCTGGTCACCGTGGGCGAGATCGCGAGTTCGATCGCGCACGAGCTGAACCAGCCGCTCGCGGCGATCGCGAACTACGTACTGGGCGCCCTGCGCCGCCTGCGCGCGGGCGGAGCGGATCCCGATGCACTCGCCGGCGCGCTTGAGCATGCTGGCGAGCAGGCGGAGCGCGCGGGTCAGATCATTCGCCGGGTACGGGACTTCGTATACTCCCGCCAACCGGTGCTGGCCGAGCTGGACCTGAACGCGCTGGTCGCGCGGGCGGCCGCGGCGGCCGCTCACGAGGCCGACCGCAGCGGATTGCGCGTCACGCTCCACCTTGCGCCGGGCCTGCCGCGGGCGCAGGCGGACGGCGTGATGATCGAGCAGGTCAT
>JBATEB010000214.1:0-15037 GCA_049663805.1 Burkholderiales bacterium
CCCTCTATACTGGGCGCTGCCGCCCGCCCCTTCAGACACGACCGACCATGCCTCGACCCTGGCCCTACCCGCGAGTGATCGGGCACCGGGGCGGCGGCGCGCTGGCGCCGGAGAATACCCTCGCCGGGATTCGCAAGGCCGCGCAGCTGGGCTTCGGAGCAGACGAGTTCGACGTCGTGCTTTCCGCCGACAAGGTCCCGCTGCTGATGCACGACGAGACGCTCGAGCGCACCACCGGCGGCCGCGGCGCGGTTGCCCGTGCCCGCTATGCCGACATCGCGAGCCTCGATGCCGGGGCCCGGTTCGGCGACGAGTACCGTGGCGAGCGCGTGCCATCCTTCGAGCTGGCCGCGAGACTGTGCATCGAGCTCCGCCTCTGGGCCAACGTCGAGATCAAGCCGACGACGGGGTTCGAGCGCGAAACGGGCTCGGCCACCGCGAAGCTCGCACGGGAGCTCTGGCGCGGCGCCACACCCACGCCGCTGCTGTCGTCGTTTCAGCGCTCGGCCCTCGAGAGCGCGCGGTCGGTCGCGCCGGAATTCGATCGCGGCTATTTGACCGAGCGCATCGAGCCGGGTTGGCGGGAGGCCGCGGAGGCCCTGGGATGCGTATCGGTGCACTGCGACTCCCGACACCTCACACAAGCCCAGGCAGGGGAAATCCGCCGCTCGGGCTACTGGCTGCTGTGCTATACGGTCAACGATCCGGAGGTCGCCGGGCGGATCTTCTCCTGGGGCGTGAACGCGATCTTCACCGACCGGCTCGACCTCATTCCGCCGGATTTCTCCTGACCGGGGCCTTCACGAGGGACGGTGCTCCTGGTCGATCTGCATCGCCACCAGGAACCGGGACACGAGGTTGTAGCCCCCGACCGTCGCGGTGAGTTCGACCAGCTCGCGATCGTCGAAATGGCGCCGCACTTCGGCGAACACGAGTTCGGGCACGCGGATGTCGCGGGTCATGCTGTCGGTGTAGGCGAGCACGGCCCGCTCGCGCTCGTCGAAGCTCGTCGACAGCTGCCATCCGGGCAGGGCGTCGATCTGGGCCTGGGATACGCCCTCCCCCAGGGCGAACGGAACGTGGGCGCGATACTCGTAGTCCGCCCCGTTCACCAGCGCGATTCGCAGAATCGCCAGCTCGCGATAGCGCCCGGCCAGCTTCGCTTTCTGGCGCAGGGCGGTGAACAGTTTCAGCCAGCCCTCCGCCACCGCCGGGCTGTTCAGCAGCGCGCGGTACAGGTTGACCAGCCTTCCGCCGCGCTCCGCCTTGATGGTTCCGATCACGCCGGCGAGCGCCGGGTCCTGCCCTTCCTCGATCAATCTGACTCTTGCCACCGTCGCCTCGGCTCGCCCGAATGTGGGCCTGTGATTCAGAACGGCAGTTTCGCGCCCGGCCGCGCCGCGAGCAGCAAGCGCCGGAAATCCGCCTGAATGCGATCCAGGCCCGCTCGATCGTCGGCTTCGAACCGCAGCACCACGACCGGCGTGGTGTTGGACGCCCGGGCGAGCCCGAATCCGTCTGGATACTCCACCCGCAGGCCGTCCAGCGTGATCACCTCGGTGGCGCCGGGAAAGGAGGCGCTCTTCTGCAGCGATTCGATGAGGCGATGCGGTTCGCCCTCGGCGAGCTGCAGGTGCAACTCGGGGGTGCTCATCGAATCCGGGAGCGCGTTGAGCGTCGCGTCGGCGTCGGCGGTCTTGCTCAGGATCTCGAGCAGGCGCGCTCCGGCATACTGCGCGTCGTCGAAACCGTACCAGCGCTCGACGAAGAAGACGTGGCCGCTCATCTCCCCCGCCAGAGCCGCCCCGCGCTCGCGCATCCTCGCCTTGATCAGCGAATGACCGGTCTTCCACAGGCTCGGCACGCCGCCGTATTTCCGAATCCACGGCGCCAGATTGCGCGTGCTCTTCACGTCGTAGATGATCTCGGTCCCCGGTTGCCGTGAAAGCACGTCCTTGGCGAACAGCATCAGCTGCCGGTCGGGGTAGATGATGCGCCCCTCCGCCGTGACGACGCCGAGGCGATCTCCGTCGCCGTCGAAGGCGAAACCGATTTCCGCGCGCCCCTTTCGCACCAGGGCGATGAGGTCCTTCAGGTTCTCCGGGTGCGACGGGTCGGGGTGATGGTTCGGAAAACGGCCGTCGACATCGCAATAGAGCTCCAGGACTTCGCATCCGAGGCGCCGGTACAGCTCTCCCGCCGTGGCCCCGGCGACGCCGTTACCGCAGTCGATCGCGATCTTCATCGGGCGCGCGAGCTTGACGTCGGCGGCGATCCTCCCCAGGTACGCCTCACGTACGTCGGCCTTGCGGTGCCGCCCCTCGCCGCGCGCCAGCTCGCCGGACTCGATCCGGCGGCGCAGTCCCTGGACCTCGTCGCCGGCGAGCGTCGTTCCGGCGAGCACCATCTTCAGGCCGTTGTATTCGGGCGGATTGTGACTGCCGGTGACCGCGACCGCGCTGCCGCAGCCCAGCTCGTGCGCGGCGAAATAGGCGATCGGAGTGGCGAACATCCCGATCTCCGCGACATCCACGCCGCTCGCGCGAATCCCCTCCATCAGGGCGGCCGCGAGCTCGGGGCCCGAGAGCCGGCCGTCCCGGCCGACGGCGATCTCCCGCCGAGCGCCCTCGCCGCTGCGTTCGATCAGTTCGCTTCCCAGCGCCTGACCGATGAGCCTGACGCCGTCGATGGTGAGCGACTTGCCCACGACCCCGCGAATGTCGTAGGCCTTGAAGATTTCCGGGGCGATTCGGTGCATGGGGTCTGGCCGCGAATGAGGGCGGCGGCGCTGATTCGGCGTGAAACGGGATGGCCGGATTGTACCAGCAAGGACACTTCAGTCCGCGCCGCGCGGGCCGGATCGCCGCTCGCCGTGCTCCGCGAAAAATTCCAGAATCCGGCGCGGCAGCCAGTCGAGATTTCCCGGAAACGGAGCGCCGACGAAGGCTGCGTGGCCTCCCTGATCGGGGAACTCGCGATGCACCCGGGGAGACACTTCGCCCGGACCGGGGAGGGCCGCGTCCGGCAGAAACGGGTCGTTGCGGGCGTTGAGCAGCAGCGTCGGCACCTCGATGCGCCTGAGAACCGGCTTGGCACTCGCGCGCGTCCAGTAGTCGTCCGCATCGCGAAATCCATGCAGGGGCGCGGTGACGACGTCGTCGAAGGCGCGCAGCGTCCTCGCCCGCCGCACGGCCTGCGCGTCGAACAGTCCGGGAAAGCGCTCGAGCTTGCCCTCGGCCTTCTTCTTCAGCGTCGCCAGAAACGCCTGCGCGTATACCATCCGGTTGAATCCGCGGCCGAGGGCATCCCCGGCCGCCATGAGATCGACCGGCGCCGAGATCGCGGCCGCGGCCGCGACGATGTCCCCCGCGCGCCCGTCCTTTCCCAGCCAACAGAGGAGCGCGTTGCCGCCCAGGGACACGCCCATCGCGAAAAGCGGCGCGCCGGCGCCCCCCGAGCGCAGGCGGCGAAGGATCCAGCCGACTTCTTCGGCGTCCCCCGAGTGATACGCCCTCGGAAGCCGATTCGGCTCGCCCGAGCAACCCCGGAAATGCGGTACCGCTCCGCGCCAGCCGCGGCGCGTGAGCGCGCGCGCCAGCGCGCGGGCGTAATGGCTGCCCGATCCCCCCTCCAGACCGTGAAACAGCGCAACCAGCGGAGCCTCGGCCGCTCCGGGCAGACGGTCGACGTCGATGAAATCGCCGTCGGGCGTGTCCCAGCGTTCCCTGTTCCAGGGCGCGGAAGAGCCTCCGATCAGCGCCCCGTACAGGGTCTGGAGGTTGCCGCCGGGCAGCCACCAGGGGGCGCGGTACGAAGAAGCTGCTTCGCTCAATGCAGGATCTTCGGCGCTTCGCCGGGGGCGCTTGCCGTCTGTGGCGCCAGAGATCCATGATGCAGAATCATGCGCCAGCCATCGCCCGTGCGAAGAAAGACGTTGGTCGCGGCGACGGGCGCGCGCGGACGGGATTCGCCCTGGACGAGGATGTTCTCGTGCACGCTGTGGATCGCGAGCATCATCCCCGAGAGCACAACCTCGTTGGAGATCTGGACTTTCAAGCGCTGTCCCGACCCCAGGATCTGCGCCCAGCTTTCGCGCACCTGATCGTAACCGGCGAGCCGCGGCCCTCCGGGATGCACGCACACGATCTCTTCATCCTCCGCCCACACTTCCATCATGGCCTCGAGATCGCACGTTTCCAGGGCCTCATAGAAGGCGGCCTCCGCGTCCTGCGGCATCGGAAAAGTGCTTTTCTTCACGAGGGGCGGCTCCGGAGCCGCGTAGCGTAGCCGAAAATCCCGGGAGCGGCCAGCCCGCGCCCCGGACGGTAGTGTCTCTTCAAACCGAGACACTACCCCCCGGACGGAGATCTTCAGCTTGGAGAACCCTCGAAGCCGAGCGCGGCCTCGCACCACAGCGCGACGCGCAGCAGCCGGTTGTCGTCGCCCGTACAGCCGGCGAGTTGCATCCCGTGGGGAAGCCCGATCTCGGACAGACCGGTCGGAAGCGTCACCGCCGGGAATCCCACGAGCGACCACAGCGTGCAAAAGCTCGGGTCGCCGGTGGCATCGAGCCGCGCCGGCGCCGGGCCCGGCGCCGGAAGCGATAGGACGGCGTCGCAGTCCTCGAACAGCTCGCGCGCGTATCCCATGAGCGACTCGCGCTCCGCGAGCGCCTTGTCGTAATCCTCGTGCGAGATGGCAAGTCCCTCGTCGATCGCCGCGTTGAGGGCACCGCTCATGACGCGCCGGAATTGCGCCTGCCTCGGGGAATGCTCCCGGGCGCCCTCGTAGAGCATGATCGTCCGGTGCACGCGGTTTGCTTCATTGAAGGCATCGGGCAACACGGTGTCCGCCAGCCCCATTCCCTGGCGCGCCAGCCGCTCGAGCGTGCTCTGCAGATGCGCCGCCGCCCCCGGTTCCGCGGCGTTCCAGGGGAAGCGCGAGAGCAGCCCGAGCTTCGGGGGACGGGCCGGCGGCTCGACCTCCGCGGCAAGCACACCGGGAGCGGCGAGACAGCCCGCAAAATACGCGGCGTCCGCGAGTTTGCGCGCGAACACCCCTGCCTGGTCGAGGGTCTCGGAGAAAGTGAGCGTGCCCTGGATGGGCAGGCTGTCCTGGCTCGGCTTGAAACCCACGACTCCGCAAAACGCCGCGGGCCGGATCACCGATCCGTTGGTCTGCGTGCCCACCGCGACCGGAACGTGGCCCGCGGCCACCGCCGCCGCCGATCCGGAGGACGATCCTCCCGGGGTGTGGGCCCGATTCCAGGGGTTGCGCGTCTCGGCCGGGTGCAGGAAGGCGAACTCGGTCGTCGCGGTCTTGCCGATGACGTAGCCGCCGGCGGCGATGATCCGCCGGACGAGTTCGGCGTTCTTGCGCGGCTGATGGGCGACGAAAGCCGGCGATCCCATCTCGGTCGGCAGGTCGTCGGTGTCGAATATATCCTTCACTCCGACCGGAATGCCGAAAAGAGGCCCGGTCGGCCTGCTCCGGGCCCGCTCCGCGTCGCGCGCGGCGGCGAGCGCCAGCGCGCGAGCGTCGTCGAGCGCAGCCCAGGCGTTGATCTTGCTTTCGCTCGCGTGGATTCGCTCGAGGCAGGACTCGCAATACGCCCGCGCGCTCAGGCTGCCTTCGGTCAGCGCCCGGAGGGCCTCCCTCAAGCCGGCGGGAGCCGGCGGATTCGCGGTCCGGCTCCTGAACATCCGCCGCGAGACGACCTAGCGACGCCGCTTCGGCCAGGCCTCCGGATTGAGGAGGTTGGGCGGGCGGCGGCCCGACAGGGCTGCGGTCAGGTTCTTCAGGGCAATCTGGTTCATCTTCATGCGCGTCGCGCGTGTGGCGCTGCCGATATGCGGGATCATGACGACGTTCTCGAGCTCGAGGAATGCCGGATTGAACCGGGGCTCGCCCTCGAACACGTCCAGGCCCGCGGCGGCGATGCGCTTCTCCTTCAGCGCCCGGATCAGGGCGGCGTCGTCGACGATGCCGCCGCGCGCGGCGTTGACCAGGACGGCGGTGGGCTTCATCCGGGCGAGCTGTTCCGCGCCGATCAGGTGATGCGCCTCGGGCGAGTAGGGCATGTTGAGGCTGACGAAATCGGAATCCCCGAGCAGCCGGTCGAGAGTCACGTACTTCGCGCCCAGTTCCTTTTCGACCGACTTCGGTGCGCGCCTGCGGTTGTGATAGAGCACGCGCATGGAAAATCCCTTCGCCCGCCGCGCCATGGCCTGGCCGATGCGGCCCATGCCGACGATTCCGAGGGAGGCGTGGTGCACGTCCTGGCCGAGCAGCCGGTCGTGCTTCCACCCTTCCTTCCAGTTCCCCGCGCGCAGCCAGCGCTCGGCCTCGCCGATGCGGCGCGCCGCGGCCATGAGCAGCGCCCAGGCCGTGTCGGCGGTGGTATCGTCCAGGACCTCGGGGGTGTTGGTGGCGAGCACGCCGCGTTCGCTGCAGGCGGCGAGGTCGATATTGTTGTAGCCGACGGCGACGTTGCACACCGCCTTCAGGCGGGGCGCGGCGTCGAGGGTCACGGCGTCGATGCGGTCGGAGCCGGTCGCCAGCACCCCGTCCTTGTCGGCAAGGCGCCGGCGCAGCTCATCCGCGCCCCAGGGCGTGTCCGCCGCCTGGTTGTCTTCGACCTCGAACCGCTGGCGCAGTTGCCGCACCACGTCCTCGAACGTGGCGCGGGTCACCAGGATGCTGGGTTTCAAGTCTTCTCCGGAAAGTCGCGCCGAGCGCCGCTGACTCAAGAAAACGCGGCGGGCGCGATCGAGCAGCCGGTGCCGATGCTACTCGTCTTTCTCGCGCAACGATTGCCAAAGATCATAGAGCATCATCGCCAGGCCGATCGCGACGACTGTCGTGAGCGCGACGTCCTTCAGCTTCACCACGACGGGGCCGACGAAAACGATCAGCAGGGCTGCCGACAGTATTGCCGCGAAGATCTTGGGTGCCATGCGCTATCTCCTTGCAACGTGCCTCATTGCGGCCGATCCGCGCCGCCGCTGGTGCGCTCGAGCAGCCAGCGCGCTGTGCGCAGCAGCCGCGCATCCCCGCCCCTGGCTCCGACCAGCTGTACCCCGAGCGGCAGGCCGTTCGCCCCCTGCATCAGCGGCAGGCTCAAGGCCGGCATGCCGCACAGCGTCCACAGGGTGCAGAACGCCGGGCTGCCGGTGCTTTCCAGTCCCAGGGGGGCGGTCCCCGGCGCCGCCGGCGTGAGGATCGCGTCGCAGCGTTCGAACAGCTCGTCGAACCCCTCGTTCAGCGGCGAAATCCGGGCGAGCGCACGCTGATATTCGAGCGCGGTCACCGCACGGCCGCGCTCGAGCTGGGCGCGCAGCGGTTCGCTGAGCCGGTCGCGGCCGGCCTGGTACTCGCGGTCGAGGTTGGCGGCCATCTCCGCTTCCATGATGGTGCGATGCCATTCCAGCGCGGCAAGCGCCGACTGCGGGAGCTCGAAATCCACTATTTGGCCGCCCAAATGCCCGGTCAATTCGGCGAACGCCTCCTTGGCGTCCGCATCCACCGATTCCCACATCGGCGTGCGCACCCAGGCGAAGGTCGGCGGGAAAGGCGGGTCCTGCCCGAGCACGCCGAGCAGCTGCGCTCTCGCCCGGGGCCGCGTGTCGGGATCGGCCTCGTGGTATCCGGCGATCTGCTCGCAGGTCAGGGCAAGGTCCTCCAGGGAGCGGGCGAACACCCCGACCTGATCGAGGGTTCTCGACAAACGCAAAATGCCGCTGCGCGGCACCAGGCCGTGGCTGGGCTTGAACCCGAACACGCCGCAAAAAGACGCGGGCCGTATCGTCGACCCGTTGGTCTGCGAGCCGAGCGCGACCGGCACCATTCCGGCGGCCACCGCGGCGGCGGAGCCGCTGGAGGAGCCGCCCGGGGTATGAGCGGCATTGCGCGGATTGCGCGTCTTGCCGGGGGTATAGGCGGCAAACTCGGTGGTGACCGTCTTTCCCATGATCACCGCGCCCGCGGCGCGCAGCAGGGCGACCGCCGCGGCATCCGTCGCGGGCGTGCGCCCGGCATGCAGGACGCTACCGTCCTCGGTCGGCATGTCGCAGGTATCGAAGATGTCCTTGATGCCGACCGGCACGCCGTGCAGCGGCCCGACCGGCCGGCCTGCGCTGCGCTCCTCGTCGCGCGCGCGCGCCTGCGCGAGCGCGTGCTCCAGGTCGAGGTGCTGCCACGCCTGGACGGCGGGCTCGGAATCGCGCACGCGCGCGAGGCAGGCCTCGACCAGCTGCTCGGAGCTGATCGCACCGTCGCGGATCGCGCGCGCGACGTCCGACGCCGTCAGCCAGTTGAGCTGCGAAGCGTCCACGCCGTCAGTTTCCGTAGATGAGGTTCGGCAGCCAGAACATCAGCTGCGGGAACAAGTACACCAGGATCATGGTGACGAACACCAGGCCGAGGAACGGGAAGCAACCCTTGAAGATGGTCCAGAGCTGCACGAAAGGCGGCGCGATGCCTTTCAGGTAGTACGCCGACATCGCCATCGGCGGGGTCAGGAACGAGGTCTGCAGGTTGAGCGCCACCAGGATGCCGAACACCATCGGGTCGACGTTGAAGTGCGGCAGCAGCGGCAGGAAGATCGGCACGAAGATGATGATGATCTCGGTCCATTCCAGCGGCCAGCCGAGCAGGAAGATGATGATCTGCGAGATGATCAGGAACAGCACCGGGTTGAGGTCGAGCCCGAGCACGAACGCCTTGATGACGCCTTCGCCGCCGAGGTAGGAAAACACCGACGAGAAAGTCCAGGAGCCCACGAAGAGGAAGCACACCATCGCCGAGGTGCGCGCGGTGAGGTAGACCGCCTCCTGCAAGCGCCGCCAGGTGAGCGCCCGGTACGCCGCCGCCAGGACGAGGCTTCCCAGCGCGCCGACCGCGGCGGCCTCGGTCGGCGTCGCCAGCCCGAACAGGATCGAGCCGAGCACGCACAGGATCAGTATGGCGAGCGGCACGAAGGCCTCCAGGAGCAGCAGGGCCGCCTTGCTCCACGGTACGTCGCTCTCCTCCTTCGGGAGCGCCGGCGCCAGCTTGGGGTTGATGACCACGCGCGTGATCACGTAGACGACGTAGAGCCCCGCGAGCAGGAAACCGGGAAGCATCGCGGCGGCGTAGAGCCGCACCACCGAGACCGAGGAGGCGGCCGCGTACACGATCAGCATGATCGAGGGCGGGATCAGGATGCCGAGCGTGCCGCCGGCGCAAATGACGCCCGCCGAGAGGCGCTGGTCGTAGCCTGCCTTGAGCATCGCCGGAAACGCGAGCAGCCCCATCAGCGTCACCACCGCGCCGACGATGCCGGTGGCGGTGGCGAACATCGCGCAAGTGAGCAGCGCCGCCACCGCCATCGAGCCCGGAATATGGCGCAGCGCCACCTGCAGGCTGTAGAACAGGCGGTCGAGGATGTTGGAGCGCTCGATCACGTAGCCCATGAAAAGGAACAGGGGCACCGCGACCAGCACGTCGTTGCTCATGATGCTCCAGGTGTTCTGCGTCAGCAGGTAGAACACCCGGTTGTCGAAGAACTCCTGATGCGGCTGGAAATACGCGTAATAGCCGAAGCCGACGCCCATCCCCATCAGGGTGAACGCGATCGGAAAACCCAGCAGGATGAGGAAGATGAACAGCCCCAGCATCACCAGGGCGAGGACCGGATCGCTCATTTCGCGCCCCCCTGTTTCGCCGCATCCTCGGCCGCGTGCTGCTGGACCAGCTCGTCTTCCAGTTCCTCGACGTCGTGCAGCCGCGGCGCCCAGCGGTTGTCGCGGATGCATTGAATGCAGCGCAGCACCTCGGCGACGCCCTGCAGCGCGAGCAGGCCGGCGCCGAAGGGGATCAGGAGCTTCAGCTGCCACACCGGAATTCCGACCGGGCTGTTGACGCTCACCTCGCGGATCCTGAAGGCCTCGTAGCCGTAGGGCCAGCCGGCGATCACGAGCGCGAGCACGCCGGGAAAAAAGAACAGGACGTAGAGCGACAGCTCGACCACCCCTTGAGTGCGCGGGCGCCACATGCGGTAGATGAAGTCGCCGCGCACATGGCCGTTGCGCGAGAGCGTGTACGCGCCCGCCATGAAGAACAGCGCGCCGTACATGAGGTAGCTGAAGTCGAACGCCCAGCTCGTCGGGGCGTTCAGCGCGTAGCGCACGAACACCTCGTACGAGGTGCCGAAGGTGAGGATGATGATGCACCAGGCGAAGGCGTGGCCGACCATCCTGCTCAACTGGTCGACGCCGTACGTGAATCTATCGATCATGGCGTGAGGGGCTACAAGAAATGGGGCGACACCGAGCGGTGCCGCCCCAGGAGGTTTTTACGATCCGTCGCTCTTCGGTCAGGCGAGCTTGGTCTTGAACACGTGCTCGTAGCCCATCTTGTATTCCGCCTCGTTGAGGAAATGGTAGTACACCACGCGTTTCGCCCACGCGCGCTGCGAATCCACCACTTTCTTGAAGAACGGATCATCGTCCGAGAGCTTCTTGGTGATCACATCCCAGGCCACGAGCTGCGCCTGGAACACGGACCGCGGCGTGCGGATGATCTTGACCTTGTGCTTGTCCTTCAGCACCTGCAGGTCGCGCGAGTAGTTGTCCATCGCGGTCCAGTAGTTGGCCGAGTTCGCCGCCTCGACGCTGTACTGCCAGATCGCCTGGAGGTCCTTCGGCAGGGCGTCCCAACGCTTCTTGTTGATGACGATCTCGAAGAACTCCATCGCCTGGTGGAAGCTGCCCATTTCGTAGTTCTTGATCACGTCCTGGGCGCCGAAGCGCATGTCCGAGGTCGGGTTGTTGAACTCGAACGCGTCGATCACGCCGCGCTCCAGGGCCGGGACGATTTCGCCCCCCGGCAGCTGCGTCACCTTGGCGCCCATCTGCTGGAACAGGTCCGCCGCGAGACCCACGGTCCGGTACTTGAGGCCCTTCAGCTGCTTGGCGTCGGTGATCGGCTTCTTGAACCAGCCCAGGGGCTGGGTGGGCATCGGCAACGCGAAGAAGCCGACGTAGTTGAGGCCGAGCTTTTGCAGCAGCTCCTGGTACAGCGCCAGCCCGCCGCCGCGGTAGATCCAGGCGAGCGTCTGGTGCGCGTCGCAGCCGTTGATCGGCCCGGAGCCGAACAGCGATGCAATTTTCGACTTGCCGTACCAGTACACCGGCACCGTGTGGCCGGCGTCGAGCACGCCCTTGCTCACCGCGTCGGTGACCTCGAAGGGCTTCACCACCGCCCCGCCGATCAGGTAGTCGATGCGCAACCGGCCGCCCGCCATCGCGTTCACGCGCGTGACGAACTCCTGGGCGAACTCGTTGAAGATGTCGGTGGCGCTCCAGGCGCCCTGCATCTTGATGACGATCGGCGACTGCGACTTGGCGATCATCGGGAAGCCGAGCGTCGCTGCGCCCGCCGTCGCTGCCGCCGCGCCGGTCAGAAACTTGCGGCGAGAAGCGGGCTCAGGCTTCTTCGTTTGCTCCATATCCATCTGGTTCTCCTCTTTTGGTTTGAACAAGCTAGGTAGCTGACTTGACACTCTTTTTTGGGTTCCCCACCCCGAGTTAACGGCGTGCCGGGCCCCGTATATTCCGGATTGTCCGTTCGAGTTCCGTACGCCAGCGCCCCGGAAGCGTAGTCCTAACCGCCCGCGAAATCAAGGAGGAGCGGGCTTCCCGCATCATGAAACCGCCGCAGACGCGGTCTTCCGGTCAGAAGAAAGCCAGGGCGAGAAACGCCCCAAGCAGGACGGTCGCCCAGAACACCGTCGCCCCGGTGGACAGCGTGCGCGCCATGCCGCCCCCTGGCCGGTGCGGGCGCACGATCACGCCCACGGCGGCCGCCAGGGGCGAACGCAGACACCGTCGCGCGGCCTGTCCTGCCTGCGACCAGCCGGAGGCGATGCCGCAAAGCAGCGAAGGCGCCAGTTTCCGGTAGGTCCAGTCGAAATCCAGGTTGACCGACTTCAGCTCCGGCGGGTAGATTCCGGTTCGCATCAGGACCGCGAACGCCAGCGCCGAAAAGACGAGCAACTGCAGCTGGTCGATCACGTGGGTCGCCGTATACGGAACGTAATCGACCGCGAAAGGCAGGACCGAATACAGAACGCCGGGCAGCGTGCCGATGCCGACGCACAGCGCCGCCGCGAGGCCCATCGCGATCAGCATGTTGGCAGGTGCCTCGCGACACCTTATTCCGGAGTCGTGCGCGAAAAACGCGAAATACGGGATCTTGATCCCGGCATGGTGAAACACGCCCGCCGAGGCGAACAGCAGGACGAGCCAGGACAGGGTATGGCCCTGCTGCGCCGCGGCGGTCATGATCATCGACTTGGTGACGAAACCGCTGAACAGCGGGAAGGCCGAGATCGAGGCCGCGCCGACGATGCAGAAGCCGGTCGTCCACGGCATGGATTTGTAGAGGCCCCCGAGCTCGCTCCCCTTGACCGTTCCGGTGCGCAGCAGCACCGCGCCCATCGACATGAACAGCAGGCCCTTGAAAAGGATGTCCGCGAACGCGTGGGCGACCGCGCCGTTCAACGCCATCTCGGTCCCCAGCCCGACCCCGACCACCATGAATCCGAGCTGGTTGGTCATGCTGTAGGCGAGGACGCGCCGCAAGTCGTTTTCGATCACCGCGTAGAAGATCGGGAACGCGGTCATCGCCACGCCGACCCAGATCAGCGATTCGGTCCCGGGGAAGCAGCGCGCGAGCGCGTAGATCCCCAGCTTGGTGGTGAAGGCCGAGAGCATCACCGTTCCCGTCTCGGTGGCCTCCGGATAGGCGTCCTGAAGCCAGTTGTGAAGGAGGGGAAAGGAGCACTTGATGCCGATCGCCGCGAGGATCAGCGCGCCGCCGGGCTGGTCGAGGCCGATCTTGCCGAACTGCAGCGAGCCGCCGTGCGCCGCGTACGCGAGCGCCCCCGCGAGCAGCAGCATCCCCGAGAGCAGCTGGATCACGACGTAGCGCATTCCCGCCCGGTAGGCGCGCGGCGAACGGCGCGCCCAGATGAGGAGCACGGAGGAGACCGCGGTCAGCTCCCAGAAAACGAAAAGCGTGAGCAGATCGCCGGCGAACACGGCTCCGAGGGTGCTGCCCGCGTAGACCAGCCCGGCGACGTGCTGCACGCGATCCTCGACGTGCCAGGCGTAGAGCACGTTGAGCAGCGTCGCGATCAGGAACACGTAGCCGAACAGCAGGCTCAGCCGGTCCACTCTCATCAGGACGAGGTGCTCGCCGAGCAGCGTGAGCCGGCCGAACTCGCCGTGCGGCAACGCCAGCAGCCAGGCGAACGCGGCGACGGGGAGCGCCAGGAGGTAGACGCCCCTCGCGTTCCCGCGCAGGGGGGCGGCGAGCGCGCCGCCCAGGATGAGGACGAGCGCGACCGGGAAATCAGCGCTCATAGTAATCCTCGGACCGCTTGAGGATCCGGCGCAGCGCCTTGGCCGTCAGCACCAGCGCGACGCAGGCGACGAATCCGAAGCCGGCATAGAAGGCGAACCAGGCAGCGAAACCGAAGTCCTCGTGCCGGCGCAGGAAAAGCTCGGCGAGCAGCAGGAGCGCGCCGATTCCCCACGCGGTGCGATACACCGTGGTCACGTTTTCCTTGCGGTCCAGCCAGTACTCGCGTTCCTTCTGCATTGCCCCTCCTGTCATCCCGGGGGGCGCGGGGCGAGCAACTGCGTCGCCAGCGCCAACGGAAAATCGGCGAAGAAGAAGAGCGCGACGGCCCCGGCCGCCGTTGCGGTGAGCGCCGCCACCATGGGCCAGGGCGCCTCGCCGTGCGCGGCGGCGCCTTCCTCGGCGGGCGGAGCGCGGAAAAAGGCCGCATACACGATCGGCAGGAAGTACGCGGCGTTGAGCAGCGTGCTCGCGATCAGCACCGCGACCGCGAGATAGTGACCGCTCGCAAGCGCGCCCGCGACGATGAACCACTTGCTGACGAAACCCGCCGCGGGCGGGACGCCGATGAGCGACAGCGAGCCGACGGCGAAGGCGCCCATGGTCCAGGGCATGCGCCGGCCGATGCCATCCAGTTCGCTGACCTCGGTCTTGTGAGCCGCGGTGTAAATCGCGCCGGCGGCGAAGAACAGCGTGATCTTGCCGAGCGCGTGCGTCGCGATGTGCAGGGCGGCGCCGACGATCGACAGCGGCGTGAGCAGGGCGGCGGCCAGAACGATGTAGGACAGCTGGCTCACCGTCGAGTAGGCGAGCCGGCGCTTCAGGTTGTCCGAGCGCAGCGCCACGACCGAGGCGGCGACGATCGTCAGGCCGGCGACGAACGGCAGCCAGTCGATGCTCTTCAGGCCGGCGATCGTGTCCACCCCGAAGACGTAGACCACGACTTTCACCACCGTGAACACGCCCGCCTTGACCACCGCCACCGCGTGCAGCAGCGCCGACACCGGCGTCGGCGCGACCATCGCCGCCGGCAGCCAGCGGTGCACCGGCATCAGCGCCGCCTTGCCGATGCCGAACATGTAGAGCGCGAGCAGCCCGCCGAGCGCGGCGTTGGACATCTTCCCGGAGAGAATGCCGCCGGGAGAAAACTCGAGCGTGCCGGCGAGCGACCAGGTCAGGATGATGGCGGGCAGGAACAGCACGATCGAAGTCCCCAGCAGGAACCCGAGGTACAGCCGCCCTCCGCGGCGCGCCTCGGGGTCGGCGTGATGGGTGACCAGGGGATACGTTATGAGCGTCAGCGCTTCGTAAAAAACGAACAGGGTGAGCAGGTTCGCCGAAAACGCGATGCCCATGGTCGCCGCGAGGGCGAGCGCGAAGCACACGTAGAAGCGCGTCTGGTGCGCCTCGCCGTTCGCCCGCATGTAGCCGATCGAATACAGGGAATTGACCCCCCACAGTCCCGAGGCCACCAGGGCGAACAGCATGCCCAGCGGCTCGACGCGAAACGCAAGTGCGATGCCCGGAAAAATCTCGAACAGCCTAAGCTCCGGCCGCGCCCCCGAGAGCACCGGCCCGGCGAGCGCCGCGGCGCACGCGGCGAGCGCCGTCGCGGTCGCGAGCGTGACCGCCT
>JBATEB010000215.1:0-1570 GCA_049663805.1 Burkholderiales bacterium
CCGGCGAAGCTGCCGGTGGGGCTGCAGATCGCGGGGCCGCGGTTCTCCGAGCCGGCGATCCTCAGCGCAGCGAAATTCGTCGAGGAAGCGCACCCGCTCGGGCTGCCGCCGAACTGCGCCTGAAGTCCTCATCGAAACGACCGGAAGTACGCTGAGCGGGGACGGCCATTTCGGCCGCCGTGGCGGGGCACATCGCGCAGCCTCGAACCCAGGGAAAGGTGTTACGTGAAATTCGAATATAATGTGTTCGAATTTCACGATCGAAGAGTACAATCCCCCCATGCTTGCCCGAGCCAGGCTTGAAGCCCGAGTCAGGGAGGCGCTGCGTCGCTCGCGCGCGGTCGTGCTGACCGGTCCGCGCCAGGTCGGCAAGACCACGCTCGCTCGCCGGTTCCTGTCCGCCGGCCACCCCAACTACTTCGACCTTGAGGATCCGGAGGCGCGCGCGCGCCTGTCCGAGCCGATGGCCGCGCTGCGCGACTTGAGTGGATTGATCGTCATCGACGAGATTCAGCGCGCACCCGATCTCTTTCCGGTCTTGCGCGTGCTGATGGATCGCGATTCGCGCAGCGGACAGTTTCTGCTGCTGGGGAGCGCGACGCCCAATCTGCTTCGCCAGGCCGGCGAGTCCCTGTTCGGACGCACCGAGGTCATCGAAGTCACCGGATTCAATCTGGATGAAACCGCCGCCGCCGGGCTCGACATGCTGTGGGCGCGCGGCGGCTATCCGCCCGCCTATACCGCAGCCAGCGACGCCGACAGCGTGCGCTGGCGCAAAGAGGCGATCAATCGATTCGTCGAAGGCGATCTGCCCGCGCTCGGGATGAATGCGCCCGCGCCGGCGATGCTGCGTTTCTGGACGATGCTCGCCCACTATCACGGCCAGATCTGGAATGCGGCCGATCCGGCCCGGTCGATGGGAGTCTCCGAGCCGACGGTGCGCCGCTATCTGGACCACCTCACGCAGACCTATATGGTGCGGCAGCTGCAGCCGTGGCACGAGAATCTGGGCAAGCGGCAGGTCAAGGCGCCGAAGATCTATTTTCGCGACACCGGCCTGCTGCATGCGCTGATGGGTGTCGCCGACCCGGCGAGCCTCCTCGCTCACCCGCGCTGCGGCGCATCCTGGGAGGGTTTTGCGCTCGAGCAAGTCGTCCGCCTCGCACGGCCGGACGCATCCTATTTCTGGGCCACCCATCACGGGGCCGAGCTTGACCTACTGCTTTTTCGCGGTACCGAACGCGTGGGCGTGGAGTTCAAGCGCGCCGATGCTCCGCGAATGACGCAGGCGATCCATATCGCCCTGGCCGACCTGCGGCTCGACCGCGTGTACGTGGTCTATCCCGGCCGCACGCGCTATCGTCTCGCCGAGAAAGTCGAAGTCGTTCCGCTGACGGCTTTGTTGCCGTGAGGGCCCGCGGCGAGCGTCCCGGCGGGGCTGAGCCCGGCGAAGCTGCCGGTGGGGCTGCAGATCGCGGGGCCGCGGTTCTCCGAGCCGGCGATCCTCAGCGCAGCGAAATTCGTCGAGGAAGCGCACCCGCTCGGGCTGCCGCCGAACTGCGCCTGAAGT